>PKYZ01000384.1 GCA_003132865.1 Bryobacterales bacterium | reverse complement strand
ACACTTTTCGGATAGGAGCCTTATTATTGATACTATATGGAAAAGTTACAGTATCACCCGTGGGACCAAATTTCGTAATGGTTCCCGACGCACTCCGGACAAAGCCATAAGCCTTGGATTGGGCCGCATCGGTCGTGAACCACCCGGTGACGACGCCGCTATCGTTAATACTGCTTGGATGCGTGCCCGTGCTGTTAGTCGGACCGAACGTCGTAATTGTTCCGTCCGATGCCCTCACGTAGCCATGCGCTATCAGTGGGCCGTTGGGTACGGTGGCCACATCATAAAGCCCGGTCACACTGCTCGCGATGTTGATGGCGGCTGCGCTGGTGGGATTTCCGTTTACGGTGAATACGGTGTACGTCTGCGCGTACGCTCCGCCGCCTGCCAGGGCAGCCACCGCGGCTGCCGCAAATCCCCTCCAAATGATCTTCATTGTTTTTCCTTTCTTTTTCGTCCGATTCTAAAAGTTGTTGCATGCACGCGATTCCATACGAGCCTTCCAGCCTGGCCGCGAACTTGGGCGGTTTATGCATCGGGTCATCTGGCCAGGATTGATTATACATCCCTTCCGTAACGCCAGGACACCGACTCCACAAACGTTAGGCGACAAAATGAGCGGGAGCGACGCTCATTGCCACTCTACTCTTCACGCAGGGCCACCGCCGGATCGACCGCCGAATCGCCGGAACAGGGCATATCAAGGCCCTGATACCGATCCAGGAGCCAGACAGGTCTTGGTTACTGCCTGACGTCACGCCACTTCCGGCAGACTGCGCCGCAGAAATCGCAGACGTCATGGGCTTGCGCGCCGGCTGAGCCAGTATCACCAGGGCGGCGGCGGTGTCGTCCAGGTCGCCGGTAAGAGCCGCAAAAGAACTCGTCGGACTTATTGCGGCTGCTGGAGACTTCCGGCCGGGCCCACACCGTGCAAATCGGTTCGCGCCTGTTCGAGGTCGAGCGCGTCTGGGAGACCAACGCCGTCGAGGTCGATCGACGTGAAATCCCGATCGGCAAGGATGGCGCGCCACGCTGAGGCTCTTCGATACGGATCACTCGCGATACCGCCGTAGTTTAGACCGACACACCTCAAGTCCAGAAGGTCGGGCAACTTCCACAGCTCGGATAGCAGGCCCCTTATATCAGCCGCGCTGGCTTCAGCGTCCAGGCCCGCTGCTTTCCCAACTCCAGCAACTCAGGCGCGCGGAAGCCTTTCGGGTGAATCGGCCAATCAAACGCCTTGCGAGGCTCATTCGAGAAATACTTTTCGAATTCCAGGGTAGCTCGCCGTACTACGATCTCGGCGGCTGCCTCATCGTCGCCCGACAGTGTAGCGGCGAAGTCGCCAATCGAGACCCGATGCAGCCAATCCAGGAATGGATGGCCCGGCATCACCGCGCATCGCTACAATCCTCGGCGGGCACTCACGGAAGGCCGGTAAAACGGGCGTTTTGAGATTGGCGACCCTCTGCAATTGCGGCAGAGGGTCGCCCATCTCAAAGTCGTTTAATCCAGCGGCTTGAAGTCCGGCAGCGCTAAGGCGAACAACGCCGTCAGTTACGTGTTTCCTTCGCCGTTCAGCCGCAGAAGGGGCTGCGGATCCCCTCGTCCCTCGCGTCCGCCGTTCGCGAGGCAATTTCGTCTGTCGATCGCGGCGTTCCCGTTTTTGACATGCGCACCATGGATCAGATCGTCTCGCGTTCTCTGACAACGCGGCGTTTCGAGCGCCCCGGTTTTGCGCCGTAATAGCGGACTGGCCCCCCAGCGTGCGCAACTTCGTGCTGGGCCGCGGCGCATCCTGCTCGCGCAGGCAGCGCAGCACTTCGTCGAATGCCAGCTTCTGAAAATCGAACGGCAGCGCGCCTACCAGCAGCTCATACAGCACTACGCTCAGGGAGTACACGTCGGTGCGGGTATCGATGTCCTCGCCGCCGGAGTCGGCCTGCTCCGGGCTCATGTAGCCCAGCGTTCCGATCACCGTCCCCAAGCGCGTGTACATCGTTCCGGCGCTGAGTTCCTGCGAGGTAGCTTTGGCCACGCCGAAATCGATAATCCTCGGCATCGCCTTCCCGTCCACCCCGCTGACCAGAATGTTGGAGGGCTTCAGATCGCGATGGATGATGGCTTTCTGGTGGGCATGCTGCACGCCTTCACAGACCAGGATGAACAACTCCAGCCGCTGGCCTGTGGTCAGCTTGTGCTTGTCGCAGTAGTCGGTGATGGGGATGCCGCCCAGCCGAGGCTGTCTGGTTCTGTTATTGTTGGAAATGAGTTGCGCGGCCTCTCGAAGACCGCGGCGTAGGGGAACCCTTCGGGGGGCCTTGGGCAGGGCCAGCCCCGCCGCTACAGACTTCAGGGCGGCACGCATCTCCGAGGCGGCTTGGTAGCTCTGTAGCGCCTTGTGGATGATCTCTTCCAGCTTCAGCGGGAGCTCCGGATTCAACTCCCGCGCCGGGGCGGCGCGTGCGGTTCAGGATGGCATCGTGAAGGACCGCTCGGGCCGAGCGGGTGCGGCGGAACCGGATGGAAGAGCAGATCCGGCCGATTCTGGAGTCATTTGAGGAAGTAAAGGATCTTCCAGGCATGCGCGACAAGATTCCGCGCAATAACGCGCACTGCACGATTCCGGACGACCCGGAGGAGAGCACTTACCGTTTCATCATCGTGGCCGCCAAGCGGGCCCGCCAGTTGCAGGGCGGCGCGCACCCGGTGCTGCCGACGTCTTCCAAGAAGCCGACCATCATCGCGATGGAAGAGGTGCGTCGCGGGCTCGTAAAATACTGGCACGGGCCACGACTGGTCCGGTGACGATCACCACAGCCAACGGTTCGGTTACGGCGAAGCAAGACTTCACGGTATAGCGAAAAGATCATGTGGACCTCAGCGCGGCAAAAAAGCGCCAGCATTGTGATGCGCCGTGGCCTAAAGCAGCCGGCTCCGTTAATCGCGTGCGCGCTGGCGCTGGTTATTTCCAGCGCCAAGGCGCAGGTGTCGGACTTTGAAGGCCGGCGCATCGTCGACATTCAGTTCTCGCCCGCGCAGATCCTCGATCCAGCCGATCTGGACAAGGCGGTGAAGCTACGGAAGGGCGAACCACTGCACGTCCAGGATGTCGCGAGTGCCATAGATGCCTTGTTCGCGACCGGGCGTTTCGAAGATGTGGTCGTCGAGGCAGAGACGTCTCCTGGCGGTGTGATTGTACGCTTCGTGACCAAAAACACAGCTTTCGTGGCCGGCGCGGCGGTGGATGGCAAGGTAGGCGCACCCCCAAATCGCGGGCAGATAGCGAACGCTGGGCAGTTAGTTCTGGGCGCTCCATTTCACGATGAGGATCTCACTCACGCAAAGGAGGGGATGACACACCTTCTGGAAGCCAACGGACTTTACCAGTCGCAGGTGACGCCCTCGGTGGAGCGCAGCCAGGACGGGCAGCAGGTCTTCATCACATTCAAGGTGAACGAAGGCAAGCGGGCGAAATACGACATGCCGGCGATTCATGGCGAAACGAAGCTACCGGACAATACCATCCTTCGAGCCACCGGCTGGCGCATCCCGATCATACACTGGTGGCGTCAAGTCACCGACGCACGTACGCGCAACGGCGTGCAAGGTGTCTTAGGCAGGTACGCGAAGGACGACCGGCTGGCGGCCCGGGTGGAACTTGAAAAGCTCGACTATGACGCCACACGGCGACGCGTCCATCCGACCCTGAGTGTGACGGCCGGTCCGAAGATCAAAGTGAAGGCGGTGGAGGCAAAGGTTTCGCAACGGGTGCTCAAGAGATATGTTCCGGTCTTCGAAGAGGGCGCCATCGATAACGACCTGCTGGTGGAAGGTCAGCGAAACTTGCGCGACTATTTCCAGAGCCAGGGCTATTATGACGTGGATGTCGATTTTCGAATCCAGCCCGTTCAGAACGACCTGGAGACCATTGAGTATGCGATCTCACAGGGCCAACGCCAAAAGCTGTCTCATGTGGCGATTGTTGGAAGCAAGTACTTCCACAGCGGCGACATTCGCGACCGGATGTTTATGCAGCCCAGTTCGTTCATCCTGCGTCGCGGCCGTTACAGCGAAGCCTTCCGGCGCAAGGACGAGGAGACCATTGCCGATCTGTACCGTGCCAACGGCTTTCGGGATGTGAAGGTCAACTCGGTGGTCGCCCACCACTATCAAGGGAAAAGCGGAGAACTCGCGGTGACGGTGAACATTGTGGAAGGGCCGCAGTGGATCGTCGATAACCTGACACTGGACGGAATCGAGCAGGCGGACCGTTACGCTCTGGCCGCGAGACTCGCTTCAGGCGCGGGACAGCCGTTTGCGGAAGCGAATCTGGCGGGCGATCGCAACGAGGCGGTCACCTACTATTACACACGCGGCTTTCCCAACACCGCCTTTCGCGGAACGTGGCAGCCGAGCGGCAGCCCGCATCACGTGAACGTAGTTTACGCCATCACACCGGGCGACCGGCAATACGTGCGCGGCGTCCTGACCTCCGGTCTGCACAGTACCCGGCGGAAGATGGTGGATAAGAACATCACACTCCAGCCTGGAGACCCGCTCTCGCCGGTTGAACAGACGGAAATACAGAAACACCTCTACGATTTGGGCATCTTCGCGCGTGTCGATACGGCGATCGAGAACCCGGATGGCGATACCGCGCACAAGTATGTTTTGTATGACATTGAGGAAGCCAACCGGTACACCATGGTAACGGGCTTTGGGCTGCAACTGGGGCAGTTCGGCACACCCAGCAAGACCAGCGTCTCGGCCCCCGCCGGAAGTACCGGCATCAGTCCCTCGGTGTCTCTGGATGTCAACCGCCTCAACTTTCTGGGGATCGGGCATACGGTGACGCTGGGCGGCGTGTACTCCACCCTGGAACAGCGAGGATCGCTGAGCTATCTGGTGCCGCATTTCCTGGACGATCAGGGCCGCAGCATAACTTACACCATGCTCTACGACCACTCTTTGAACGTCAACACGTTTTCGTCGAAACGCGAGGAGGGGTCGGTGCAGCTTTCTCAACGATTCTCAAAATCGATTACCGGACAGATTCGACTCGCCTACCGGCGGGTCAGCGTCAACAGCGTGATCATACCGACGCTGCTGATTCCGGAACTGCTGCAACCCGTGCGTATCGGTATTTTGTCGGCGACGTTTTCGCAGGATCGCCGCGACAACGCCGCCGACCCACACAGGGGAATGTATAACACGGCCGATATCGGAATTGCGGGCCATTTTTTAGGGGGGGACCGCAGCTTCGGACGCGTCCTGCTGCGCAATGCGACTTATTACCGTCTGACAAAGAACCTGGTGCTCGCCCGCCAGACGCAGTTCGGTGTGATCGCTCCCTTTGCCGCGCCTGCCGGATTGAGCGAGCAAGAGTCGGTGCCTCTGCCGGAACGCTTCTTCGGAGGCGGCGCCGACTCGTTGCGCGCGTTCCCATACAATCAGGCAGGCCCGCGCGATACGGGCGCGCCCTTGCAGCCCGGCGGCCCGGCCGGACAAGCCACCGGCTTCCCGCTCGGCGGCAACGCACTGTTTTTCAATAACATCGAGTTACGCTTCCCGCTGATTGGCCAAAACATTCAGGGCGTGCTGTTTCACGACATGGGCAACGTGTATAGCTCGGTCGGGAACATATCGTTTCGCTTTCACCAGCGGGACCGGCAGGACTTCGACTACGCCGTGCAAGCCGTCGGGTTTGGCATCCGCTATCGCACGCCGGTGGGGCCGATTCGCCTCGACCTGGCTTACTCCATCAACCCACCGTCTTTCGTGGGTTACCAAGGCACGCCGGCCCAATTGCTGCTATGCAGCCCGGCGTCGCCTTGCCAGAGCGTGCAGCAAGGTGTCAGTCACTTTCAATTCTTCTTTTCCATAGGTCAAACGTTCTGATGTCACAGATTACGACACTGCTGCTGTTACTCACGGGCGCCCTTCCCGGCGCGGTAGTGATCGACCGGGTGGCGGCGATCGTGGGCAAACACGTGGTCAAATCGAGTGACATTCAGCGCGATCTGCGCTTGACCGAGTTCCTGAACCGCGACCCGGCCGATGTCACTACCGGCGGGACGCGCAAGGCGGCCGAGCGGCTGATCGATCAGACCATCATCCGGGACGAAATCGCCCGAGGCGGCTACCGGCGTCCCACGGACGGCGACGCCGGCAACCTGCTGAAAGCTCTCGTGCAAGACCGGTTCGGCGGCTCGGATGGCCGGTTGCGTGAGGCTCTCGCACGGTACAGCCTCGGCGCAGACCAGCTTCGCGATCAATTGCTATGGCAGCTTACGGTCTTGCGATTCATCGATCAAAGGTTCCGGCCGGGGGTGCAAGTATCCGACGAGGATGTGCGGGCCTACTACGACCAACACCTGGGTGAGTTCAAGCGCGACTACCCGCGGAACAGCAGCTTTGAAGCGCTTCAGGCGCGGATACGCGATTCGCTCGAAGGCCAACGGGTGAATGAGGCTTTTACCGCGTGGCTCGACGATGCACGGAAGCAGGCTCGCATCGAATACCGGGAGGGCGCATTTCAATGAGCAGACGCGCGAAACTCATTCGTAATATTGCCATAGGGTTCGCGGCCTTCGTCGTGGTGCTGTTCCTGGCGACTATTGCGACAGTGCAAACCAACTGGTTCCGGGAGTATGTGAAGCGGAAGATCGTCACCGCGGCGGAAGAGGGCACGGGCGGCAAGGTAGAGATCGGGTCGTTCACGTTTGAGTGGACGCACCTGCGCGCCATCGCGACGAATTTTGTCATTCATGGCAAGGAGCCGGCGGGGTCGGCGCCGTGGCTGCGCGCCGCCCGCATTCGACTCGATCTCAGCTTGGTTCCCAGCCTGAGTCACGTGTTGAACCTGTCTTATCTAGGGGTGGAGCGGCCGGAAGCGACTATCGTGGTATTCCCCGACGGGACCACTAACATTCCGACGCCCAAGCAGGTATCTCAGTCGAACACGACGGCGCTGGAATCGGTCGTGGATCTCGCGGTTGGCCATTTTGAATTGACCAATGGCTTGTTTACGCTGGACTCACAGAAGCAAGCCTTTAACGTGCGCGGCGAAAATCTGCGCGCGCAATTGTGGTACAGCGTTTTGAAACAGGGCTACCATGGACAAATCTCGCTGGAACCGTTGTATGCGGTTTCCGGCCGGAATACGCCAGTTAAGTTCACAGTTAGTCTGCCCATCACTCTCGGACGGGATCGCATCGAAGTGCGCGGCGCTAAGGTATCCACGGCTGTGTCCGAGTTGCTGATCGACGCATCGGTGGAAAATCTGCGCGATCCGAAGACTTCGGCGCACATCTCCGGACACGTGGCGCTGGCCGATCTGAAGAACAGCGGGGACCTCCCGCTCACGATCGATAGCGGCGGGCCGCTTACCAGGGTTGAGTTGGACGTGAATGCGACGGTCGCGGACAATGCGATCCAGGTGACGCGGCTGCAATTGGCCCTCGGGCACTCGACGGTCGAGGCATCGGGAAAGCTGAGGGACGCCACCGGGAACGGCACCCTGGCGTTCAAGGCCGAACTGGCCGTTGGCGAACTGGGGCGGCTGGCGAAAGTCGCGGCGCGGCCGGATGGCACGGTCGCTTTGAATGGGACAGCCAAGCTCGACAAAAACAACAATTACCTGGTGACGGGAAACATAGAGGCCAAAGAAGTATCTTTTCAATCGGGCGCTACACGCATTACAGGCGTGAGTCTGCATTCCGGAGTGCGGCTGGATCCGCATAGGTTGGAGCTGGCGAACCTGCGGGTGGGTGCGCTTGGCAGCGAACTTGCGGGCAGCGCGTCGCTCGAAGACCGCGCGCGTTACCAGTTGAACGGCACCCTGCGCCATCTGGACCTGCGGGCGGCGGCAAGCGCAATGGGGCAGAAGAACTTTCCGTATGCGGGCATCGCATCGGGCCCCATCGCCGCCGCGGGCGATTTGAATTTACCTGGCGCCAAGAGTCTCACCGCGCATGCGAAGATCTCCATCGCGCCGGGATCGCGCGGCATCTCCATGTCCGGCCGTTTGAATGCGGATTACAGCGGTGCGGCGGACAACATAAACGTCAGCGATTCTTATATCGCGTTGCCGCATACACGGCTGACACTGAGCGCGCCCGGTAACAGGCTGGACGTGAAGTTGACGACGCGCGACCTCAATGACTTACTCGCGGCGGTGCCGGGCACCAAGCCACCAGTGACCCTGGATGCCGGAGGCCAAGCTACGTTGACGGGCGTGGTGACAGGCAATCTGACCTCGCCGCACATCACGGCTCATCTGGACGCAAGCCGGCTCAACGCGGAGGGACGCCGCTTCGATTCGCTGGGGCTGGATGCCTCCGCTTCGCGCGCGAGCGCCGCTGTCTCGAATGGCAGCCTCACCCGGGGAGCAATGCAGATGCAGTTCGCGGCTTCGGTAGGACTGCGGGATTGGAAAGCTACGCCCAACCAGCCTCTTTCCGCCAACGTTTCCGTCAAAAATGGCGACCTTGCGGACATTCTGGTTCTGGCAGGCTGCCCGAACACAGGCTTCTCGGGCGCGTTGGGCGCGATGGTGAATGTGAGCGGAACGGTGGGGAATCCGCTCGGCACGGCCAACCTGTCGGTGACTAATGGAACGATTCAAGGCGAACCGTTCGACCGGGTTCAGGCGCAGGTGAATATGGCCGGCCAGCGCATTACGGTCCCGGCAGCATTCGTCACGGCCGGAGCGGCCCGCATCGACCTGAGCGCGGAACTGCAACACCCACGGGACAGCTTCACCACGGGCCAGATCCACGGGCGGATTAACACGAGCCAGATCAATCTGGCGCAGTTCCGGACGGTGCAGAAGCAATTGCCGAATGCGTCAGGCGAAGTGCAAGTGCAGGCCGAAGTAACCGGCGACCTCGCGGAAAAAGGATTTCAGATGACGAATGTCACCGCGGACGCATCGGCGCGCGGTCTGCGTTTCGACGGACAGAGCTACGGCGATGTCAATGCCACGGCACGCACGCAGCAGCAGACTGTGCGTTACGACGTGAACTCCGACTTTGCGGGATCGAAAATCAGCTTGCGCGGTAACACGCGACTAGCGCCCGAGTACCCAACCGATGCGGAGGCTACTATCGCCAATCTGCCGATCGAGCGCGTGCTGGCGGTTGCGAAGCGCACCGATATTCCCGCAAAGGGCGCGTTGTCCGGCACTCTGCACTTCTCGGGAACGATGCAGAAGCCGAAAGGCAACGTGGATCTCGATCTGGCGCATGCGGTTCTGTACGAAGAGCCCATCGATCATGTGCGGGCGCGCGTCGACTATCGGGCGCAGAGCATCGATATTTCGAACTTCGAGATCGTGGCGGGGCCGTCCCACCTGTCTCTCACAGCAAAATACGATCATGCGGCCGGCGATCTGGAAGCCGGCAATCTCGATTTCCGGCTCAACACGAGCGGTATCGATCTGGCGCGTATCCGCAACGTCCAAAAAGCCCGGCCAGGATTGGCCGGCACACTGCAGATGGCAGCCAACGGGGCTGCCACGATCCGGCGGGAGGGGACGCGGGTGTTGTTCCAGCACCTGGACGGAAACCTTGCTGCCAAGAGCGTCGCGCTAAAGGGCAAGCAGTTTGGCGACTTGACGCTGACCGCAAATACCACCGGCGGACGGCTGAACTTCGTGTTGGATTCGAATCTCGCACAGGCCAGTATTCAAGGGCGCGGCCATGCGGAACTGAGCGGCGACTATCCACTCAACGCGGAGCTGACATTCCACAACGTGACGTGGAGCGGCCTGGAACCCTTGCTGCAATCCGGCGGTGAGTCGCCCACCTTCGATGCCGTGGCGGACGGACAAGGCACGCTGAACGGACCGGTCACCAAAATCGACGACTTGAGGGGATCGTTGAAAATCACGCGCGTGAATCTGAACACGATCCCGGCGCAGCGGGCGGGCCGTCCGATCGCGATTCAAAACCAGGGACCGATTGCTATGTCTCTGGACCATGGAGTTGTCCGCATCGAGAGGCTCCATCTGACTGGCCCCGAGACGGATTTTCAAGCGCAGGGTACAGGCTCAATTCATGGACAGGCGCTGAACATCACTCTTAAGGCAAATAGCAATCTGGCGGTTGCGAAGCAATTCAATCGCGACGTGGTTTCGTCGGGGAGCGTAGTGCTGGCGGCCACCGTGCGCGGCGACCTGCCGAATCCGCTGGTGAATGGAAAGCTTGAACTGCACGACGCATCGCTAAGCTACATGCAGTTCCCCAACGGCATCTCACACGCGAACGGCGAGGTGCAGTTCAACGGCAACAGCGCCTCGTTCCGGGATCTTACGGCTGAATCGGGGGGTGGAAAACTCACTCTGGCCGGTTTTGTGGCCTATCGGGACGAGATCCGTTTCGGGCTACGCGCGAATACGGCGAATGTACGCGTGCGCCCGCAAGAAGGTATCAGCGCGGTGATGGATGCGAATATCAATCTGTCGGGTACGGCGGAATCCAGCACGGTGACCGGCCTGGTGACTATCATTCGTGTGACCTATGCGCCGGAGAGCGATATCGGTTCCATGCTGTCGCGAGCGCCAACGCCAGTGGATTCGCCAAGCATCCCTTCGCCCCTGCTCAGCAATATGAAGCTCGACGTTCGCGTGCGGACGGCGACTTCGATGGCCGTTACCGCTTCCATGGCGCAGAACCTGCAGGCGGACGCGGATCTGCGAATTCGCGGAACGGCGTCGCAACCCGGCTTGCTCGGCCGCGTGACCATTACCGAGGGTCAACTGGTCTTCTTTAATTCCATTTATACAGTCAATACGGGAACTATTTCGTTCTACAATCCGGTACGTATCGAACCGGTGTTGAACCTGAGTCTGAATAGTGAAGCCAAAGGCGTCCAGGTAGTGCTGAAAGTGACCGGCCCGATCGATAACATGAACCTGACTTACACATCCGATCCGCCGCTGCAGTTCCAGGAGATCGTGGACCTGCTGGCTACGGGCAAGACGCCTACTTCGGATCCGACCATTCTCGCGAATCAGCCGCCGGACCCACCCCAAAGTTTTACGCAGATGGGCGAATCGGCGGTGGTGAGCAAGGCACTGGCCGACCCGGTGGCAGGCAGGCTGCAGCGAATGTTTGGCGTGAGCCAGTTGAGGGTGGACCCCGCGTTTACAAGCGGATCGGACCTGCCCCAGGCGCGGTTGACCCTGCAACAGCGGATTTCCAGCAATATGACCTTCACTTACGTGACGGCGCTGAACGCTCCGAACACTCAGATTATCCGCGCCGAGTGGACGTTGAACCAGCAATGGGGGGCAATGGCGACACGGGACCAGAACGAGATCTTCAGCGTCAGGTTGACTTACAAGAGACAATTTCGCTAAGTGGGGATCACTATGTTTAGCAGTTCGCAGACAATGCCGGCGCCTGGCCGTTCTTTGTTTTTGGACGTTCGCGACCATCGCGTTAGGTCAGACACCACCGGAAGACGGCCAGGATGCGGCGCAAAGCTCCACGCTTGAGGTTAAGCCTGGCCCTCCAGCCCTTAAACAGAAGGACATTTGGAACGAAAACGGTCGCCGCACCGCGCGCGAATACGTCGGAGCTGTCGGTGTAGCTGCGATTTCCGACCGTGCTTTTTTGGTGCGCCTTGCCGGTTCTCGGCGCGGCGGAGCGTGTTGGGTGGTGCCACCCGCCCGAGTGGCGTCACGCTCGGGAAAACACGCTGAAAGCTGATCGCGCTCCGGTTCAGTAGCGAGCTCGAGAAGTCCGGTTCAGAAGTAGTCGATTCCGGTCGGTTGACGGCATCGGGAAGTAATCCACATGAGCAGGGAAACGCGCGTCTCGTTGAAGTGCCCGCCTCAGCCGCAAAGCTGGACGGTCCCTACTCGCCTGATGTCAGGCAATATCGGCCTCTATTTGGCTCGTCCTCGCCTTGCGCCGCCTCATTCGTGCCTGAGCGCGACGAGGGGCTCGACGCGGGCGGCGCGCCGCGCCGGCAGCCAGCACGCCACGAGGGCCACCGCGATCCACACGGCTACCGCCGCCGACCAGGTGACCGCGTCCGTGGGGCTCACGCCTTGGAGCAGCGTGGCGAGCAGCCGCGACGCCAGGGCGGAAATCAGCAAGCCGATGGCGACACCCGCGGCGGTCACCCGCAAGCCCTGGGCGATCACCAGCCGGACCACGTCGGGCGGGCGCGCGCCGAGGGCCACGCGGATGCCGATTTCGCGCGTGCGCGCCGTGACGTGGTACGCCAGCACGCCGTACATTCCGACCGCGGCGAGCACCAGCGCGAGCGCCCCGAGGATCCCCAGGACCCAGAGTTCGAACCGCGCCTGCCAGAAGGAGGCGTCCAGCGAATCGCTGAGACGGCGGACGCCGTAGGTGCGGAAATCGGGGTCGGCGGAGACCAGCGTTTGGCGCACGCGCTCCATCACAGGGCCGGCGTCGCCGGCTGTTTCCACCACGAGGAAGACGATGCCGCCCTGGTACGCCTGCGAGAACGGCAGGTAAAAGTGCGGCAGCGTGACCTCGTTCATGGAGCGGATCTTCGAATCGCGCGCCACGCCCATGACCTGCAGGGTCCGCGGATGGTCGCAGCCCACCTGAAAGTTGCGGCCGACGGCGGGCTGGTTGGGCCACAACCGGCGCGCGAGTG
This sequence comes from Bryobacterales bacterium, assembly GCA_003132865.1. The sequence continues at coordinate 1,467 of PKYZ01000384.1, read as the reverse complement.
TCTGATTGACGATGGCGACCGGCGGACCATCCACCTCGTCGGCGCTCGCGAAGTCGCGGCCTTCGAGCAGGGGGATTCGCAGCGTGTCGAGAAAGCCGCGATCGATTGTTGTGCTGGTGGCCGGCGTGGGATGGCCCCCCTCGTGCGCGACGCACGTGCCGGCAATGCCCGCGGCGTACATCGGCAGCCGCGTGGTGAGCGAGGCGCTGCGGACGCCGGAGAGCGCGCGCAGGCGGGCGAGAGTCTGATCGTAAATCACCCGTCCCGACGCGGGTGTGAACTGCGGCGCCGGCACGAAGGCGGGAGCGTAAATCCGATTCGCGCTGGCGAAACCCGGATCGAGATTGTGGAAGTGTACGATGAGGCGCGCGAACAGCCCGGCGGTCAGCAGCAGCACGAGCGAAAGAGCGATTTGGCCGGTGAGCATCACCAGGCGCAGCCGCAGCCGGCCGCCGGCGACGTTCGCGCCTTTAAGCACCGCCGCCAGGTCGCCGCGGCTCGATTGCAGGGCCGGCAAGAGTCCGAAGAGTAGCGCGGTAAGCAGAGCGACGGAGCCGCTATAAAGAAGCACGCGAAAATCGAGCGGCAGGTCGATGCGGAATGCTTCGCCGAACGGCAGCATGGGAAGCGCCGCCACCAGCAGGCGGTTGGTGGCGTAGCCGACGAGCACTCCCGCCGCGCCGCCGAGGAGGCCCAGCGCCAGATTCTCGGTCATCAACTGGCGCAGCACGCGCGCCCGTCCGGCGCCCAGCGCGAATCGAACGGCGATCTCGCGCTGGCGGCCCATGCCGCGCGCCACCAGCAGATTCCCAACGTTCATGCAGGCGATCAGCAGCACCAGCGCGACGACCGTCATCAGCAGAATTACAACCGGCATCGCCTGGCGCCGGCCCACAGGGTTGGGGATGCCGCGCACCAGTTCGAACGCGAGGGGGGCGTGGGCATCTTTCGCGAGGTCCGGATTCTCGCGATGGATCAGGGTGGCGACGGCGTTCAGCTCGGCGGCGGCCTGCGACACCCCGGCGCCGCGCTTCAGGCAGCCGAACACCATGGCACGGCGGTTATCGGCATCATTGCCGGCCCAGTAGCGTAAGGGCACCCAAAGATCGATGCGTAGCGGCGCGTAGATGCCGGCGAAACTCCGGCGGCGCGACCCCGACCACGGTATACGCGTGCGATTCCGAGCGGATGGTCTTTCCGAGCACGCCGGGGTCGCCATGAAAGAGCTGCTGCCATGCGTGGTAGCTGATGACCGCCGCCGGTTCATCCTCGCGCGTGAACCAACGGCCCAAGGAGGTGCGCGCCCCGAGCACGGCGGNNGTCGGACTCTTCCGGCTCCGAGACCGCCAGGCCGTCGAGCGACTGATTGCGGTCCCGGAGGGCGCGATATTCGGGATAGGGGAAAAGGGGACTGCCTCCGCGGCTGAGCACCACCACGCGATCGGCGTTGCCCACCGGCAGCGGCCG
>PKYZ01000018.1 GCA_003132865.1 Bryobacterales bacterium | reverse complement strand
CTCGACAAGCTGCAAGCATCGTTCACCTCCGGTTCCCCGTATCGCCTGGTGTTGCTCGACGAACAGATGCCGGAGATGAACGGCTTTGAAGTGATTCGCCAGATTCGCGCCCACCCCGAATTGAAGGACGCGACCATCTTGATGCTGACCTCTGCCGATCAAGGCTCAGCGACGGCAAAGTGCCGCGAACTCGGAGTCAAAGCGTGCCTGGTAAAACCTATCAAACCCTCCAGCCTGCTGACGTCGATCCTCAGAGTCTTGGGCAAACCGGAAGAAGAAACGGTTGGGCCGCTGCCCGCGGCCAGTGAGACCGCCACGATCTATCCGCTGCGCATCCTGCTGGCCGAGGACAATCCCGTGAATCAAAAACTTGCCCTGGCGCTCTTGGAGAAAGCCGGCCATCGGGTAGCTTTGGCGGACACCGGCGCGGAAGCGGTAGCCATGTGGCGGGAGCATGATTACGACTTAATTCTGATGGACGTCCAGATGCCCGTATTAGATGGCCTGGCGGCCACGCGACAGATTCGCCAGCAAGAACGACCCATGGGAAGACATACGCCCATCGTCGCCATGACCGCAAACGCCATGGCCGGAGATCGCGAACAATGTTTGGAGGCTGGAATGGATGACTATCTCTCGAAACCAATCAACCGCCAGGAACTTCTGGCGGTGCTCGCCCGGCAAAGCGCCAATAAAACGGCCGGACAGCCCGAACCTCCCGCGGAAACCGCGCCTCCGCGCGCGATCCCTGCAAACGAGGCTCTCGACAGCCAGAAGGCGGATGCCGAGGTGGTGAATAAGGCCGAGCTTCTGAGCCGACTCGAGGGCGATGAGCAACTGCTCCTCGAGCTCATTGAAGTTTTTCAGGCCGACTCCGATTCCCTTCTGCAACAGGTCTCGCAGGCAGTGAGCAGCCAGAATGCGGCTGAACTGGAACGCTCGGCGCATAAGTTAAAAGGCGCGGTGAGCATTTTCGGCAACGAGGCAACGCAAGCGGCACTGGCGCTGGAAACCATGGGCCGCAACCGCGAGATTGGCAACGCCGCGGACGCTTTGGTGGAGCTACAAAAAAACATGGCAGCGCTCGAAAAAGCGTGNNGAGTCCTGATCGCGGATGACGATCGCATTTCGTGCAAGCTGCTTGGTAGCCTGTTGAGCAAGTGGGGATACCAGGCCGACATTGTGTACAACGGCGTCGACGCGCTGCACGAATTGCTGAAGCCGGATGCTCCACGATTGGCGATTCTGGACTGGATGATGCCGGGCCTCGACGGGGTAGAGGTCATCAAGCGACTGCGCGCGGCCCACCGCAAGTCTTATACCTACGTTCTGCTGCTGACCTCCAGGGAACACAGTGCTGACCTCGTCGAAGGCCTGGAGGCTGGGGCGGACGATTATTTAAGAAAGCCCTTTGACGCCCAAGAACTGCGCGCCCGGCTTCGCATCGGCGGCCGCATCCTTGAACTCGAACGCCGCCTGGTAACCGCTCTTGAAGATGCCGAATACAAGGCTACCCACGATTTTCTGAGCGGTATCTACAACCGCGCCGCAATAACGGGGCTGCTGAAGCGGGAAGCTTCGCGTTGCAAACGCTCCGGCGAACCGATGAGCGTGATGATGGTCGATATCGATCACTTCAAGTCCATCAACGACACCTACGGCCATCCCGCCGGAGACGAAGTAATCAAGCAGGTCACGGTGCGGATCAGCTCCGTATTGCGAACCTACGATGCGGTCGGGCGCTTTGGAGGCGAAGAGTTTCTCGTTCTCACGCCGAATTGCGCACTCAACGAGGCATTGGCCGTCGCCGAGCGATTACGTTCGTGCGTCGCCGATGACAAGGCGACGGTCGGCGAGCTGGCCATTCCAGTCTCCGTCAGCGTCGGAGTCAGCGCTGTAAGAGAAGACATTCTGGACGTGAACGTGGCCGTCGATACCGCCGACCTGGCCTTATACGCGGCCAAAAAAGGCGGACGAAACCGCGTCGAGTATTACGTTCCGGAGTCCGCACCACCGACTTCGCCGCCTGAACACAGCGCCGCCATGGCGCAAGCGCAAGGGCAGTCGGGAAAATAGAATGTCGAAGGTTCTCATTGCCGACGACGACCAGATCTCGTGCAAGCTGCTCAGCGGCCTGCTGGCAAAATGGGGATATCAGGCCGAAATCGTTCATAACGGCGTCGATGCCAGGCGCGATCTCATGAAGCCGGATGCTCCGCAGTTGGCGATCCTCGATTGGATGATGCCCGGTCTCACCGGCCTCGAGGTCATCAAAGAGGTGCNNGCCGCGCGGCTTATACGTACATCGTCCTGCTCACATCGAAGAATCTAAAAGAAGATTTTCTGGAGGGTCTGGATGCCGGGGCTGACGATTATTTGAAAAAGCCGCCCGACCCAGCCGAGTTGCGAGCTCGGCTGCGCGTGGGAAGCCGAATCCTTGGCCTCGAGCGCAGCTTATCCACCGCGCGCGAAACCACCGAGCATCAGGCCACGCACGATCTTCTCACCGGTCTCTACAACCGGAATACAATCCTCGAACTGTTAAGCCAGGAGGTTTCGCGCAGCCGCCTCGAGGTCCAGCCGATGAGCGTGCTCCTCGCCGATATCGACCGCTTCAAAACTATCAACGACACGCACGGGCACCTCGCCGGCGACGAGGTAGTAAAAATGCTGGCGCCGAAGATGTCCTCGCCCTTGCGCCCCAAGGATTCCATAGGCCGCTTTGCGGGCGAACAGTTTCTGATTGTCGCCCCTCACTGCACGCTCAATCAGGCCATGCTGACCGCCGACCGGCTGCGCGTCCGGGTTGCCAACGACAAGCTGAAGATCGGCTCCGCTGCGATNNGTGACGGTCAGCGTGGGAGTCAGCACGGTTCGAGATGGCGTCCTGGACGCCAACACTACTCTGCATGACGCCGAGTCGGCCCTGCGCGATGCGAAAAATAAAGGGCGAAACCGAGTGGCGTGTTTCGCCCCGCTGGAGAAGGCAGCCGGGCAGGCTGCCTCCAACGCTTCCTCTTATCTCGGGAGATGAGTAACAGCGTCCGTTATTCGTTTCCTAGTTGTTGCTTCCCTTCCCCGTCAGCGGCACGGTTTGCTTGCCGCCGAACTCGTTGTCGGTGACGGTCAGGCCTGCCGTTCGCGTACCCGTGGTGGTCGGGTCAAAGGTGACCGATATGAGGCAACTGGCGCCCGCATTCAGCGAGCTTGGGCAGCTGTTGGTTTGCGAGTAGTCCCCCTTGTCGGCCCCGGTGATGGCAATGCTGTCAATGGTCAGCACCGTGGTGCCGTCGTTCTTGAGAACGACGTTCTTAGTGACGCTCGTGCCCACTTTCACCGTGCCATAGTTAAGCGCGGCCGGGCTGTAGCTGGCTATCGGATTGATCACAGTCGCCGAGAGGCCCACGGTTTGCGGACTTCTCGCGGCGTTGTCGTTAACGTCGATCCTAGACTCTGGTCTTGGCTTAGGGACTGTTAAGAAATAAACTTTACAAAGTGGATGTTTCCTCGCTATTCTGTCGTCAGTGCGAGACTATACGGCCATGGCGACGAAAGCGAGACTTCCGGAGACAGAGCGACACTGGCTGCGTGTGCTGGGCACGTTGAATGAGGCGCAGGGGCGGGTGTTTGTCGCTCAGAAGGCGCTGGCCGAAGGACGCGGGGCGGTCAGTCGCCTGGCGCGGCTAACCAACATGTCGCGGCCCACCATTCTAAAAGGCATGGCCGAGCTGGAAACGGGTCGCTTACCCTCGCGCCCGGAATCCGGCCGCATTCGTGCCCTGGGCGGTGGACGCAAGCCAGTTGAGGAGGCTGATCCGCACATTAAGCGAGTGCTGGCACGGCTGGTTGAGGCTAGCACCGCGGGTGACCCGATGAGTTACCTGCTGTGGACCAACAAATCGACTCGCAATTTGGCCGATGAGTTGGCGCGTCAAGGTTACACGGTCTCACATGTCACGGTCGCGCGCTGCCTGCGGGAACTGGGTTATTCGCTGCAAGCCAACGTGAAGACCATCGAGGGCACGCAACATCCTGATCGTGACGCGCAGTTTCGCTACCTCAACGATCAAGTCCGGCATTTTGTCCGCCGCCGGGACCCGGTGGTCAGTGTGGACACGAAAAAGAAGGAATNNGCCGGCGGGCAAACCGGAGGCGGTCGCCGTCCACGATTTCCTGGACCCAGGCAGGGGCAAGGCGATCCCCTATGGGACCTACGACGTGACGCGCGACGAAGCTGTCGTCAACGTAGGCATCACTCACGAGACGGCGGAATTTGCAGTCGAAAGCATTCGTCGGTGGTGGCGCCTGCTCGGACGAAACGCTTACCCACAGGCCCGCAGGCTATTGATTTGCGCTGATGCCGGTGGCAGCAACGGATCGCGGTTGCGCGCCTGGAAAGTCCATCTGCAGGGCCTGGCGGATCGGCTGGGGATGGCGGTGACGGTATGCCACTACCCGCCCGGCACCAGCA
>PKYZ01000378.1 GCA_003132865.1 Bryobacterales bacterium | reverse complement strand
CCGGCTTTCGATGCGGACCAGAAAACGAGCGGCGCGTTCTTCCTGGGCGAACGCGACGAAGACACAACTCTCCAACCCGGCCCGATCCCCGAACCGATTTACCGCAAGGGCCTCGGGACGATTTTTTATGCCGAGTGGACCTGGGTGCATCCGCAAGAGCGCCACCAGCAGCGCCTCACCATGCTGCGGCTCGCCCTGGGAAGCCAGTTCGGAGGCTCTCTCGACGTTGGCATAGGCGGCAGCGGTGGGATGGGATACCCGCCCACCGCCTCTTAAGCGGCGGCCCGGTCCCGCCGTCCGGTTTTCCAAGGCGAGATTGCCGTGATACAAATCTGGAACTTCAGTCTGGCTATCGTCCTCGCGGCCTCTCTGCTCAACGTAGGCGACCGAGCGGTCGAGTCCTGGGAGACTGCCTACGATCATGCCGACTTCGAAAATGCCCGCGCCGTGGCCGAGTCCGGCTATCGCCTGTGGCGCGGCCGGCCTCAGTCCCGCGCCTATTGGCGCTTTCGCCTGGCGTTGGCCGAATCGCTCTTCGAGCTCGATCGGCTCAATGAAGAGGTCCCCCTTCTCGAAACCTCCGCGCCGTCTTCCGAGGACGAGGCCCGCCGCTGGTCGGACCTGGCCATGCTGCACCTCCGCAAACAGGAGAACTCTCTCGCCTCGGAATGCCTTGTAAAAGCCCGCGCCGCCGTTCCTCCCACGGCGCGTGGCATCCTCGGCAAGATCTATATGATCGGTGGCATGCTGCAGTCACGGAGGGACCAGATGTCGGATGCGGAGGACAGCTTCCGGCGCGCGCTCTTAGCCGTCGAAGGCTCCCGTTCTGGGATCGAATGTTATACGCTCATCGATTTGGGAGTTCTGAATCTGGGCCGTTTCCGATACGACGAAGCGCTCTACTGGCTTGGACGCGCGGGTGAATTGGCTCGAAAAAAAGGTATTNNCGAACCTTGGCGCGTCTTTTCTCGATTTGGGCGATCTCGACCGTGCGGTCAAGAACCTCGACGAGGCTATGGCATTAGCGGAGAAGTTACACGATCGCGTCTACCAGATGCGATTGCTTGTTCCCCTTGGTGAGACTTGGTATCAGTTGGGCGATCTCACGAGGGCGGCCGAGTGCTATCAAAAGGCTCGGCTCCTTGGACATCCCGACCGCGACCAAAAGTGGTTGGCCGACATCCTTGACGATCTCTCGCAAATCGCGCTCAAGAAGGGCGACCTGGCTTGGGCCGAAGATCTGAACATGCAAGGCATCGCATTGGCCCAACAACTGGAAAGTCCACAATCCCTCCTGCCCCACAAGATCCAATCCGCCGCGATTGCAGCGGCGCGCAATGAGTATTCGAAGGCCGAGCAGGCCTACACCGTCGCGCTGACAGCCAGCCGGAGCGCCGGCGATCCGGTCGCTACGTTCCGCTGCCGCGCCGGCTTGGCCTCGTTATATCGGGAGAGGGGCAAAGCTTCCAAAGCCGAACGNNGAACCGACGAAGAGCGCGCAAAGCTCCGGGAGGACGAATCCAAGTTTTCCTTCCTTTCCAGCCTCATCGAGTTCTATCGCAACTACGTCGACTTCCTGTTCGATCGCGGCGATGCCGCCGGCGCGTTCCGGGTGGCGGAGTCCTGCCGCGCGCGGGTGCTCGAGGAGAAGTTGCACCGGGACGGCAAAAACGACCCGACGGCGGATTTGAAATCGCTCGAACGGGAAGCGAGTGGTTCGGGAGCGATTNNGGTCATCGACTCCACCGGACTGCATAGCTTCGCGCTCCCGAAGGAAGAAGAGATCGCGTCTCAAGTGGGCCGCTATAACGACGCGATCCAGGGCAGAGAAAACCCCATTGAGACCGGTAATGAGGCCGGCCGGTGGCTTTTCGCAAATCTGCTGGGGGAGCACTATCGCGTACCGAAGGACAGCCATGTGGTGATTGAACCGGACGGCGCTCTGCATCAGCTCAACTTCGAGTCCTTGCCGGCGGCGGACGGCCGCCACTATTGGATCAAGGACGCGACCGTTTCGATTGCCCCTGCAATGGGCCTTCTGCGCAGATCCGAATACCTTCCGGCACGAAGTTTGCTGGTATTCGGAGATCCCGGGTTCGATGGTACGGAGTTCCAGCGTCTGTCCAACGTGAAAGCCGAGCTGGAAGCCGTCGAGAATCATTTTTCGAAGTCGGAGAGAGATGTCTATGTTTCGTCCGCGGCCACGCCTGCGGCCTACCGGGCGTCCCACCCGGAAAACTATTCGACCTTGCATTTCGCGACGCATGCGGTGGCGAATCCGGAGTCGCCGCTCGATTCGGCGATTGTGCTGGCCGGAAAGCCGGATAGCCGGAAGTTGTACGCCCGAGAGATTCTGCAGTACCCTCTCACGGCGGACTTGGTCACCCTTTCGGCCTGTCAGACGGCCGGCAGCCGGACCTACCATGGCGAAGGGTTGACGGGATTCTCCTGGGCATTCCTCAGCGCCGGCGCGCGCAACGTGGTTGCGGGATTGTGGGACGTGAATGATCGCGCCACCGCCATCCTCATGAAGAATTTC
>PKYZ01000637.1 GCA_003132865.1 Bryobacterales bacterium | reverse complement strand
CCCTCGCGGGCCGACTCTAGCCGGCCCTCGATCTCCTGCCGACCCGTCCCACAATCTTCAGGGGGTAAGTCCTGTGACACGGAATCGAGTACAATGTTTGGCTAGGGCGAATTGAGGAGGGACATCCCAATGATCGATGAACCGTTGGTCGCTGCGCTGGCTGCGGGCGAGGCAGTCGTCTTCGTCGGGGCCGGCGTGTCCGTACCCTCTGGCCTGCCTCTTTGGCGCGACCTGCTGGTGGACCTTCTGGCGTATGCGAAAAAGCTTTTGCCCACCGAGGATTGGAGACGCGCAAAGAAATTCCTAAAGGAGGACGACTTCCTCCTGGCCGCTGAGATGCTGCAACGAAAGCTCCCCAAACCCGTTTTCGAGTCGTATATGAAGAAGGTGTTCCTGAGCGTGACTGAGCCCAATGATATCCATAAATCGATTGCGCGGCTGCCGTTCAGCCTAGCGATCACCACAAACTTCGATACACTTCTCGAGGCCGCCTGCCGCAATAAGCCCTGCTACACCTGGAGGAACACCGCAGCGGTATTTCAAGCGATCCGTTCAAGGGAATTCGCCGTCGTTAAGCTGCATGGCTCGGTACACGACGTCGAGTCACTCCGTATTGGGCGAACCGACTATCGTAACAGCACCTACGAGAATCTGGAATTTAACGAGTGCTTACGGGCGCTCCTGACGTGGAAGACCTTTTTGTTCGTGGGCCATAGCCTCAAGGACAGCGACCTCTTAGCTCTCATGGACGTGGCAAGAATGCGCTTCGGAACCAAGTTTGGTCCACACTATGCGATCATGCCCAGGCCGGAGGCGGACGAAGCTTTTAGCGCCTACCTCAAGGATGCCCTATCAATCGAAACCATAACCTATGAGGTCGATCGAAAGGCGAGCGATGGCCACACCAAGCACGTCGTGAAGATACTGAAGGAACTGGCGGGCAGGGTCACCAAGCATAAGTATGAAACAAACGGGGTTGGGATGAAGGACTTCTCGACCACTCGCAACCAAGCCGCGCAGTTTGTGCTGAATGAAACGGTCCCGCTCACGGGCTCAATCCGCGGAGAAGTGTGCATGATTGAAAGCGATGTCGATCCAAGACTGATAAGGGTGGCCGTCGTGTCTTCGCGCGAGACGCCACACATCGATCCACCTCCACTTTACCCCGGTTCCGTGATCCACACTGTTTTCCTGCAGATTAATGCCATGACTGGGCAGGATTACATTTACATCAAGAAAATATCAAATGACGCCCAGGAGCTCAAGGACGCCGGATACGTCAACGCCCGCTATTTAAGCTGCGATTCCGCCGTAAGGTCGGAGCTCGCGTATCCCATCGTGGCCGATGGCCGCCGGGTGGGTGTGTTGAACCTCGAGTCTGACCTTGAGGAAGCGTACACCCAAGACCACATTGATGTCGTCGGCAAGGTCGCACAACATCTTGGCCAAATCTATCTTCAGTCGGAGCGGCGGAGGCGGGCGTCGGAGCCCCTGGGGAGGTACTATAATCGTCCAGATGAGTTCGCGGAATTGTTGCAGCACTCGCGCTTGATTCGGACGATGAACCACGATTTTCTCCTCTACGAGATAGACTACGAGAGGAAAGTTCTAATAGCGCACCACGCAAACGATACCGATCCCTTCTGCTGGCGATTCGACGAGCCCAGCCTGGCCATGCAGGTTTTTCAAGAGCGTCGGAACTTCTTCATCCCCGACACAGAACTGGCGCTAAGCACCATAGGGAGTACCCGGGTCAATAAGAAGGGGTGCGACAGATATGGAATCTCTGGCCCACTGTTTGCCTGCCCGGTTCGCGCGGGCGGGCAAACGGAGGCCGTGTTGGTAACATGGCTGAAGCCTACGTCCGATCCTAGGTCCGAACACAGACCGAAGGCGAAGATTGAGCAATGGTTCTGGTCCTCGTGTGGTCAGGTCTTTCGTCTCTCCAATCTCTTGGCAAGCGATGTTTATGAGTCCGGATCGTGGCGAGCGAGAGAATTTCTCAGTGCGTTTTATCATTCACTAGACAGAATCGATCGCAAGCAGATTTGGACGAAGGGTAAGCTCCGCAATCCAGACTTCCGCGATCACATCATGTATGCTCTGATGGATGCGCTTCTGCATAGGACGTGCGGCTTCCGATGCGTCAGGATCTGGCGCAGGGCGAGTGCGGCGCACAGGGCCACCGCTGGGGCTGTCGCACTGGATGGATTTGAAATCGTTGACTCCCTGACCAAGGTCGGGGCTGGGGCGCCAGGCAAAGAGCGCCGCGGAGCTTATAATAAGTACTGGAGCAACGGACAAGACATTTATTGCCGTTATACGACTGCGAGGTTCAGTCACGACCCGTTTGCACGATGGCAGCATCATCAGATGTTTGGAGAAACAGACCGGAACTCCGAAGCACTTGACAAAGACCCGGATGGTTCGTGGATTGTAGCGCCTATTGTGCGACCAAGGAATTTCGGGGAGACATCCGAACTGGTCGGTTTTATTTCGGCCGATTCGCATGACCGAAGCTCCGGCACGCCCAAGGACCGGCCGGAACCCGACACCCGGGTTGTCACGCTTCAGTGCCGGATCATGGATCTGATTGCCGAGCTCGCGCGGCACGTAGTTGCAATCGACGTACCGCGTTCCCGTGCGGCTGGCGCCAGCTGAGCCGGCAGGATCACATGCTCGCTCAGCAAGCAAACTTGTTACTAGCCGGCAGGGGGAGGTAACGAGAGCGGCGACTGCCGCGCGCCGCCTCCCCACTTTGCGGTGAGAATACGGCCGGGAGGTACGGGCACGGCCCTCGCACGACGAAGGCCGGATCAGAAGCGCGCCGCGTTAGGGCCGTCGCGCCCTCGGCAGCGTGCCGGTCGAAGCTGAGCGGACCGCACGGATTCTGGACGATGACACTTGCAGCCGAAACACGGAAGATCGGCGACAGGTAACCGCAGAACCACATCAACCTGAGCGTAGCGGATAAGCACATCGCGCTGAAGCCGGCCTACGCGGCAAGCAATGCACTTGTCAGTTCGTTGAGCTGCACCGGATATCCCGATTGCACCTACACGCGCGAGCTTACCGTCGATCTGCCGGACGTGGACAAGGTGGACTTGACCGAGCAGGGCGACGAAGAATACTGCGAGAACTGCGGCCGTCCGATGGTGCTGAAGAAGGGGCGCTTCGGCACCTTCTTCGCCTGCACCGGCTACCCGGACTGCAAGACCACCAAGCCCATCGGCGGCACGCAGAAGAAACCCGATGTGCCGCTCGACGAGAAGTGCCCGGTTTGCGGCAGCAACATGGTGCTGAAAACCGGCCGTTTCGGCGAGTTCACCGCTTGCGGCGACTATCCTACTTGTAAGCACGTGAAGCAGAAGACCATCGGCATGAAGTGCCCGGAGTGCAGCGAGGGCGAGGTGGTGGAGCGGCGCTCCAAGCGCGGCAAGACATTCTACGGCTGCAACCGCTGGCCGGATTGCAACTTCGTGACCTGGGGCAAGCCGGTGCAAGAGAAATGTCCCGAGTGCGGCGGTCCTTACATGGTGGAGAAGTGGCTGAAGGCCGGGCCGGTGCTGCAATGTCCCAACGCGGATTGCAAGCACAAGCAGCCGATGCTGGCGCCGGTGGAGGCGTTGGCGCAGTAGAGATGGGCGCGCCGGCCGTGATACAGAGCCGCGCGCAGGCAAATGGTAGAATCAGGCATATGCAACTCACGATTCGGTTACTGCGCGAAACCGATGGCCGATGGATTGCCGACATCCCAGAACTGCCAGGCGTGACGGTGTACGGCGCGAGCTCCGAAGAAGCCACGCTAAAGGCCAAGGCCCTTGCCCTCCGCGTGATAGCCGAAGAAATCGAGCACGGAGAGATGCCGCCCGGACCCGACACGCTGCGGTTTTCCATAGCCGCATGAGCGATTGGCCCGCGACCAAGGCGCGGCGCGCGCGCGGCACTACAGCGGATTGAGTGGCGCGTTGCTCGCACGCCATTCGCTCTGTGATACTCGGAAGTTTACACGCAGCTTCACTTCCGAGTAAAATGCAGAGTTGTGGATCTAGTGACCCTCGTCAGCCGGCACGAAGGCAAGACGCTGGAGTTCAAGCGCGATCTTTCCTCCCCGGAAGGCGTTCTGAAAGCTATTGTGGCGTTCGCGAATACTTCAGGTGGCGTCATCGTGCTTGGAGTCGAGGACGGAACCAGGAAGGTCAAAGGTGTCGCTGACGTACTGGCGGAAGAAGAGCGCCTCGCCAGCCTGATTGCGGATAGCATCTCCCCCAAGCTGGTTCCTTCCATGGAGGTGCTGCCTTGGCGAAAGACTCAGGTACTTGCAGTTGAGATCTATCCGAGCCCCAATCGGCCGCACTACCTCAATCGATTCGGCCCGGCGGCGGGCGTCTTCGTTCGCGTGGGTTCAACGAACCGCCGGGCTGACTCATCCTTGATCTAGGAGATGCGGCGCTACAACCAGTTTTCCTCGTTCGACGAGCAACCGATGCCGGACTTGAACTCGGAAGCCATCGACTTCCGAGCTGCTTCCGAGTACTTCAAGCCCATCCGGAAACTGACGCTCCACGGGCTGCAGAGTCTCAAGTTAACGGCCAGCTACCAGGGCCGGATTGTGCCAACGATCGGGGGAGTCCTTCTATTCGGCGCTACGCGGCTAAGACATTTCCCGGATGCATGGATCCAAGCCGGACGGTTCGCGGGTCACGACCGCCGCCGAATACTGGATTCCGCCGAAGTCCGGTCTTATCTTCCGGCAGCCGCGGAGGAGGTGATTGCGTTCTTACCGATTGACCGGCCAATCTTTC
>PKYZ01000940.1 GCA_003132865.1 Bryobacterales bacterium | reverse complement strand
GCGGGTCCTCCAGGACCCGCTCAAGGCGACACACGTATCGCATCCTCGATCGCATCCAACGTCGCGCGCGCGGTAGCTGTCCAGGAAAACGCGGCGGCGCGCCGCGGGCCTTCGATTGCGAGCCGCGCCCGCAACGGTTCATCCGCGGCCAGCCGCGTCATCGCGCTGTAAATCGCCTCCACATTGCCCGGCTCGAACTGCAGCGCCGCCTCGCCCGCGATGGCGGAGAGCGGTTCGATGTTCGAGCAGCCTGTGGGAATACCCGCGGCCAGAGCTTCCGCCACGGGCATGCCGAATCCCTCGAACGTGGAAGGATACAGGAACGCCCAGGCGCGCCGGTACAGATCGTAAAGCTGCTCCCGCGGAATCCAGCCGGTGAACTCGACCGCGCCGGTCAGTCCAAGATCGTCGCGCAAATGTTCCAACGCCGCAGCGTGGAAACCGCGCAGCCCGGCGATCACCAGCCGGAAGCCGGGCTGCGCGCGGCGGAACTGCGCGAACGCCTGCAGCAAGGCATCCAGGCCCTTGTGCGGATGCAGCGTCGAGACCGTCAGCAGAAGCTTCTCGGGCGCGCGCCGCAACCCGAAGAACACTTGGTCCACGCCCAGCCGGACGGCCCGCACCTTCCCGCCCGGAAGACGGTAGTAGCGCAGCACGTCCGCGCGCGTGGCATCGGAATCCGCCAACAGCAGCGTGGCCCGATGCGCCGATGCAAACAGCAGCATGCGCCAGGACAGCAGGTCGAGCCGGCGGAAGTGCTCCGGATGGCGCTTGTGCTGCATGTCGTGGAACACCGTCACGGCCGCGCACCCGCAGTAGACCGGCGCGGTGAAGCCCGGATTGAGCAGCGCATCCAGGCCCAGGCGCGCGGCCGCCAGCNNCCGCCAGCGGCAGCACGGTCTGCTCCCAGACAATGCGGGCCGGCCGGAATCGGGCGCGCAAACGCTGCGGCATGCCGTGAAAATTCGGCTGCTGCGGAACCAGGTCCGGCCCGGTCTCCCGGTTTGTGAAAACGAAATACTCGTTGCGTGCGTCGATCTCCGCCAGCGCGCGCAACAACTCGTGCAGGTAGATCTCGGTGCCGCCCACGCCGCCCGGAATCAGGTACAGCGCGTTGACCCCTATGCGCAGCGGCCGCATGTCACTGCCGGGAACTCATTTGCCGCTCGACGATCTGCAGCATTTCACGGGCATGAACGTTCGATGGATTGAGCGCCAGCGCGTGTCGATAGTCCGCCGCGGCTCCGGCGAGATCGTTGGTCTTGGCGCGTATCCCGCCGCGGTCGTCGTAGATCATGTCGTAGCTGGCGTCCAGCTTCTCGGCTTGCGCCAGCGCATCCAAAGCCTCCTGCCAGCGCGATCGCTTGGCGTAGACCATGCCGATTTGCGAGTAGACATGCGCGGTGGGGTCGAGCGCCGCGGCCTCCCGCAGTTTGGCCACCGCCCGATCGGGCTGGTCCGCGCAATCGTAGGCCAAACCCCAATCCACCAGCAGGCCGTAGTCCGGCTTCTGCACGCGCGCCGCTTCCGCATACTGCGCTATCGCGTCGTTGCAACGGCCGTTGGTGTAGTAAGTGTGCGCCAATTGAAAGTGCACGCGCTGCTTGCCGGGCGATTTGCGCGCAGCGTCTTCCCATATGGCGATGTCGCTGGCCCAAAGCTGGTTGCGCTGATACGTCAGGAAAGCCAGCACCAGCACGATCCCGCCAAGCGCGGCGGCCAGCTTGCGGCGATCCACGCGAATGTGTTGGAGCGCCGCGATCGCCACCAGCAGCATGCCGATCGTCGGCAGATACAAGCGCCGCTCGGCGACCGGGTCTGCGATCGGCACAAACGAGGACGTGGGCGCCATCAGCAGCACGTACACCAGGAAGCCGTACGACGCCAGAGGATAGCGCCGCCGGAAGTAGATGGCGGCGGCCACCAGCACCAGGATTGCGGCCAGTCCGAAGATGGCGCCGTGATCCATAATGTTCCGCGACACCGGATACTCCCAATCCGGATTCTGGCCTGCCGGGAACACCAGCAGCCGCAAGTAGACGAAAAACGCGCGGCACTGGGTGAAGAAGTATTGGTACCAGGTGAAGTCCTTCAGGCCGAAGCCCGCGCTCCCATTGTGCGCCAGAATTCTCGCGACGAGCACCAGGCCGCCCGCCGCGCCCAAAGCGATGGGAACGTAAAGCCGCCAGTTTCGTCGGATGCCGCTGAATGAGAAGCCGGGATTCCAGTAGTAATCCGTCAGCAGCAGCAGGGCGGGCAGCACCAGGGTATGTTCCTTGGTGGCGGCGGCGGCGCAGAACAACACCAGCACTGCGATGGCAACTCTCCAGGAGACCGCGGGCGAGCGCCTGTACAAGAAGACGGTGAACGCCGCTAGGAGAAACAACACGCTCAAGGATTCCGACCGGCCGGCGATGTAGGACACCGCTTCGGTCTGGATGGGATGGAGCAGGAAAACCGCTGCCGCGAAGGCCGGGAGCAGCCAATCGGACGAGTCGCGCTGCGCGAGCTTCCGGGTGATGAAGAATATCAGCAAACTGTTAAGTAAGTGGATCAGGATATTAATGACGTGAAAGCCGAATGGTGTTTGGGAGTATTGATAGTTGACCCAGTAACTGAACATGAGCAGCGGCCGGACACCGCTGATCCAGGCGCCCAGCGCACTTGGAAAACCCGGCGTGTGATAGGGCTGGAAAGTGTCGTCGAAGACAAAGGGCCCGCTTAGTGCGGGCGCGTACACTTGAAACGCCAGATACAACGCCACGGCTGCGGCGGCAGTGTAGATCCACCAGCGCGTGCCGGGCTTCCGCGCCGCCGTGGCGGCTTTCTCCGAGGCGCGCGGCTTTCCTTTCGCGTGGCCCTTGCGGTGGCGCGCTTCGGAGATGCCGCGCGCTTCAGACATGCGGCTGGCCGTCCCGCAGGGTTTGTAAGTGAAACTCAAGGATTGCAAGACGCTGCGCCAGCGCGATGTTATCGTCACGCAGCTTGGAGATAATTACAGAGAACCGGTAAAACATGATTAGAAACACGCAGCCGACGACCAGCAACAGGGCCAACGGCGGATCGGAAAGTCCCAGCGTGTGCGCCGCCGCTTCTAGCATGCCGCGCGAGCGCGAGAGAATCAACAGAGCGGTCGCGGCCAGTAACCAGCTTACCGAATATTCGACGCGGATGTGCGCGCGCCGCACCGAGACCAGCACGAACAGCAGCATCAGGCCGCTCAAAACCGTCAACACACTTAAAAGGCGGTCCATGGATCTCCTCCCTTACGATTTCCCCGGCTTGATAGAACCCTTGGCGGGACGCCGCGCCCGCTGGTCGAATTTGAGCACATTCACGAATACTCCAAGCAGCACGTGCACGATGTAGTAGATCGACCGCAAGGCCGTGATCGACGAGCGGCCGGTGGTGCGCGGTTGCATCTGGCAGGGAATCTCCAGGAAGCGGAATCGCTTGCGCTGCAGCACCACCAGCGCTTCGATCTCCGGGTATTCCAGCGGAAAGCTCTTGCTGAAAACCTGCAGCGCGTTGCGGTTCACCCCCACGAAACCGGAAGTCGGATCGTGCACGCGCTGTCCCAGGATGGGGCGCAGCACCATGCGAAAGAAGCGGATGCCCAGGCCGCGGACCGCGCCGGAGCTGGAATCATTCCCGTTCACGAAGCGCGATCCGATCACCATCTCGCGGCCCGACGTGCGCAGGGCTTCAAAGATGCGCGGGATATCGCGCGCGTCATGTTGCCCGTCTCCATCCACCCGGATGACGTATGCATATCCCAGTTCGAAGGCCAGCTTATAGCCCGCTTGCACGCAGCCGCCCAGTCCCAGGTGATGCGGCAGCGCCAGCACGCGCGCGCCCGCTTCGCGCGCCACGGCCTGCGTGGCATCCAGCGAGCAATCGTCGATCACCA
>PKYZ01000518.1 GCA_003132865.1 Bryobacterales bacterium | reverse complement strand
CTGAGTCAAGCACATACCCATCTTGTTGAATTGTTGCCGACCCGAGGCAACCCGCGTGCGCTCGTCCCTGCCTTTTGTTACGCTGCTCATGGAATGACAGTCCGGCTCGCCTGCGCGCTTTTGCTGTGCCCCTCGCTCGCGTTGCCGGCGACGGTTCCCCAGCGGGGCCTGGAAGGCTATTCGCGCCGCATCTGGCAGACGCAAGATGGGCTGCCCGAGGAGCCGGTGCAAGCCCTTGCCCAGACACCGGATGGCTACCTTTGGATCGGCACCAGCGGAGGGCTGGTGCGTTTCGACGGCGCCGAGATGGTCGTCTTCAATCGTGAAAATACCCCCGCCCTCCGCGAGAACAGCGTCTTCTGCCTGCTCGTTTCAAAGAGCGGCGATCTCTGGATCGGAACCGAAGGCGGCGGCGTGGTGCGCTACCGGCGGGGGACTTTCCGGCGGTTCTCCGGCGAGGAAGGCCTGTCTAATGGCTTCGTGCGCACCGTCCTCGAGGATCGCGGTGGGCAGTTCTGGGTGGGAACCGATGCCGGCCTGTTTCGTTTGCAGGGCGATCGCCTGTCGCGTGTGGATGGACGTGCGGGCGTACCCGCGGTGGCCGTGCACGACATCCGCGAGGATAGCCGCGGCAGGCTGTGGGTCGGCGGATCTTCGCTGCTGATGCTGGACGGCGGCCGCACCGTGGAGTACCCCCTGGAGGGTGGATCGAGTGCCCGCGTCAAATCCATTCTACAGACCCGCGACGGCGTGCTGTGGGTGGGAACCGTTTCGGGTCTGGAACGGCTGAATCCCGACGGGACGGGCCGCTTCAACCGGATGCCGGAAGTATCGGGCACCGTCCGTGTGTTGCGCGAAGACCGGGATGGCGTGCTGTGGATCGGCACCATCGGCGAGGGTATCTTCTTTTACCGGGCGGGCCGTTTTACGCGGCTGAGGGCGCCCGGCTATCTCCCCAGCGACACGGTGCTCTCGTTGCTCGAGGATCATGAAGGTAATCTTTGGGTGGGGACACAGACCGGGCTGATGCGATTGAGCACGACGCCGGTGAGCACCTTCCCCCTGCCCGGCGCCGCCGGATCGGACTTCAGCACGATCTATCAGGATGTCGACAAAAGCCTGTGGATCGCCAGCACGCGCCTCTATCGCTATTCCGGACAAACCGCCAGACCCTATCGATTCGCGGGCCCGCTGTCTGAAATCCGCATTCGCAACCTGTTCCGCGACCGGGCCGGTGTATTGTGGACGGGGACAGACGGGCATGGTTTGTGGCGCATCAAGGGATCGCGAAGCGTACAATACTCCAAGCGGGACGGACTGATCAACGATTTCATTCGTGCCATCTACCAGGGACGCGACGGCAGCATGTGGATCGGCACCGACGAAGGCGTGAGCCGCTGGCGGCAGGGGCACTTCACCAACTACGGGATGGAGCAAGGCCTGTGCTATTTCAGCATTCGCTCGCTGGCGGAAGACCGGAACGGCGATCTGTGGATCGGCACGGACCATGGCGTGAGCCGTTTGCACGACAACGCGTTCGTGCGCGATGCGGTGGTCGAACGGTTGCAGAAGGAGAGAGTTTGGGCCATTCATGAGGATCCGTCGGGCGCGTTGTGGCTCGGGACCCTCGGCGCAGGCCTGTTCCGCTGGAAAGAAGGCAAGCTCACCGTATACACCAGGGCGCAAGGGCTGGCCAACAACAGCATCTATCATATCCTGGAAGATCCCGCCGGCACGTTCTGGATGAGCGGGCCTAACGGCATATCCTCCGTGATGCGGCGCGATTTGGAGCGCGTGGCGGAAAGTCCGAGTGCCCGCCCGGCCGTGACGCTGTACGGCATTTCCGACGGATTGGAAACCACCCAAATGCACGGCGGAACCCAGCCGGCCGGATGCCTGGCTGCCAGCGGCGAGGTATGGTTTCCCAGCAACAAAGGACCGGTTCGCATCACGCCCGGCCACGGGACGGTCGGCAACCCGCCCGCCGCGGTGATTGAGCGCATAGTGGCGGACGGCCGCACGTTGCCTACGAATGGGAAGCTGGAACTGCCGCCGGGCGACGGCAAGCTGGAGATCCAGTACAGCGCCATCCGGCTGCGATCGCAAGAGCGCATGCGCTTCCGGTACAAGCTGGAGGGTTTCGACAGCGAGTGGACTGAGGCGTTTGGCAGACGGCTGGCGTTCTACACCAATCTGCCGCCCGGACACTACCGGTTCCGGGTGGCGGCATACGAGATGAATGCCCCGGCCAGCGTGGCCGAGGCTGCGGTCCAGATGGACTGGAAACCGCATTTCTACGCCACGCCGTGGTTCCTGACGTTGTGCATAGCAGCGGCGGCGGCAGCGGCGCTGGGCGTACACCAGTTCCGCCTGCGGCAGATACACGCCCGTTTCGAAGGCATTCTGGAAGAACGCAATCGCATGGCGCGCGAGCTGCACGATACGATCATTCAGGGCTGTGGAGGCGTGTCGGCGCTGCTGGAAGCGTCCGCCACTCTCGGCGACGCGGATCCGGCCATGAAGCAGGGGTTGCTGGAGGGCGCGCGGACGCAGATACGCAGAACCATTGAGGAGGCCCGGCGCGTAGTCTGGGACCTCCGCCAGTCGCCGGCCACCGAGGGCGAGCTGACCGCTACCGTCTCGAAACTGGCCGAGCAACTCAGTCAAGAGTCGCACATACCGATCGCATTCGGTACCGCCGGCAAGCAGCGCGCGGTGGACCACGCCATCGAACACGATCTGGTGATGGTGGCGCGCGAGGCCCTTTCGAACGCCGTCCGCCATGCGGCGCCCACCAGCGTGCAGTTGCGGCTGTCGTTTGGGACGCGGGAATTGAAGATGCAAGTGGACGACGACGGCCGTGGTTTCGACCCCGCCTCTTCGCCCGCCAACGGGCACTACGGCATCATCGGCATGCGGGAGCGCATCGAGCACTTGGGAGGGAAGTTCGTTCTGCGCAGTGGTCCCGGAGAGGGAACCCATCTGGAAGTGGACGTTCCGCTGACGAAGCGGCCGTCCACCCCGGCGGCGAATGGAGGAAGCGCGTGAGCGCGGAGGAAAAGATCCGAGTGATGGTCGTGGACGATCATCCCGTGACGCGTTTGGGAGTGACGGCGATGATCAATGCGCAGCGGGACATGCTGGTGGTGGCGCAGGCCGGCACCGGCCAGGAGGCCACGGAGCTGTTCTGGCAACATAAACCGCACGTCACATTGATGGATCTGCGGCTGCCGGGGATGGGCGGTGTGGAGGCGATTCGCACGATTCGCAGCCGGGATCCCCACGCGCGGTTCGTAGTCCTGACAACCTACGAAGGCGACGAAGACATTCACCAAGCGCTGGCCGCCGGAGCGCAGGGCTACCTGTTGAAAGGCATGTCGCACGGGGATCTGGTGGATGCAGTGCGCAAGGTGCACGCCGGCATGCGGTTCCTGCCGCCCCCGGTCGCGCAAAGCCTGGCGGCGCGCACGCCGAATTCCGATCTGAGCGGCCGGGAACGCGAGGTCCTTAGGCTGCTGGTGCGCGGAAGGAGCAACAAGGAGATCGCCGGGCTCCTGGGGATCACCGAGGCCACCGTGAAGTGCCACGTCAGCGTGATTCTGAGCCGTCTGGGCGTGGAAGATCGGACGCAGGCAGTGGTGACGGCTTTGCAGCGCGGCATCGTACATATCGATTGATGTGCTGGTCATTTTCCCGGACCTGCCGACTACAGGCGGCTTGATCCTGTCTTCGATTGATCTCCTCTCAAATCGCGCGTCCGTTCGCGCGGGAACACCCCTGCGAGTGCTCTTCTATGAAGGCGATGAGTGCTGCGATGCACCGGAACCGACCTCTTTCACCTGCAAGGCTATTGTCCAGCCCCGCCGGGCGGCGTATTCCCGAAGGGCGCGGATCTGCAACGGGATGGTCTGTTGGTCGTTCGTGGAGACGCGGGTATACAGGC
>PKYZ01000601.1:196-19612 GCA_003132865.1 Bryobacterales bacterium | reverse complement strand
CGAAGAAGGCTTGCGCTGGGTCACGGGAGCCGGCGGCGTGAATGATGCGGAAATGGCCGCATTTGAAGCGGGTTTGGGATTGCCTGCGATTCACCGGGCGCAGGCCGGACTAATTGCGGATATGGATTATGTAGGCGACGTACTGTACGGCCGGGTGGCGAAGCAGGCTGCACCGGCAGCGTAGCCTTGTGGGGCAGACCTCCAGNNGGACTGGAGTCCTGCCCCACATTCTTATTTAGCAAGGAGCGTCATCATGGAAGACACCGCGTATCGAGCGGTCGCGATTGTGGGGGCGGGTGCGATTCTGCCCGATGCCCCGAACGTAGCGGCATTCTGGCAAAACGTGAAGACCGGCCGCTACAGCATCAGCGAGGTTTCGCCGGACCGTTGGGACCCGGCCCGCTACTACGACGCCGATCCCAGCGCTGCGGATAAGACTTATTCGAAGATTGGCGGCTGGGTCCGCGAGTACGAATGGGATCCGATCAAGTGGCGCATGGCCGTGCCGCCGCGCGTCGTGGATGCCATGGATATAGCCCAAAAGTGGGCCATCGCCTGCACGCGTCAGGCGCTGGACGACTACGGCTATCCCCAGCGGCCGATCGACACCGATCGCACGGCCGTGATCCTGGGTAATGCCATGGCCGGCGAGAGGCACTACCTCACGTCGTTCCGCGTTTACTTTCCGGAATACGCCCACGAACTGGCCGAAAGCACCAGTTTTGCGGCGCTGCCCGAAGCCGTGCGGCGCGATATTACCCGCGAATTACACCAGCGGATGGGCAGCCGCCTCCCCGAGATTACCGAAGACTCCATGCCCGGCGAACTGGCCAACTGCATCGCCGGCCGCATCGCGAATATCTACAACTTCCACGGTCCTAATTTTGTTACCGACGCCGCTTGCGCGTCGGCCATGGCAGCCTTCAATGCGGCGGTCGACGGACTGGTGGCGAAGGACTTTGACGTGGCGGTCACCGGCGGCATTGACCGCAACATGGGCGCCCCGACCTTCGTCAAGTTCTGCAAGATCGGCGCGCTCTCGGCGACCGGCACCCGGCCCTACGCCGATGGCGCCGATGGCTTCGTCATGGGCGAGGGCGCAGTCATCTTCCTGCTCAAGCGCCTGGCCGATGCGGAGCGTGACGGCGACAAGATTTACGCCGTGCTGCGCGGCATAGGCGGGTCGAGCGATGGTAAGGGCAAGGGTATCACGGCGCCCAACCCGGTCGGCCAAAAGCTGTGCATCCGGCGCGCCTGGGAAAATGCGGGATTGTCGCCCGCTACCGCGACGCTGATTGAAGGTCACGGCACATCCACCCGCGTGGGCGACGAGGTCGAAGTCGAAAGCTTCACCGACGTGCTCAGCAGTTTTCAGGTCCCCACCGGCACGGTGGCGCTGGGCTCGGTGAAATCCAACATCGGGCATCTCAAAGGAGCCGCCGGCGCAGCCGGATTGCTGAAGACCGCCCTGGCGTTGCGGGATAAGGTGCTGCCGCCCAGCGTGCATTGCGAGCACCCCAGCCCGGTTATCGACTTTGCGCACTCGCCGCTCTACGTCAATGGCGAGCTGAAACCGTGGACGGCGGTGGCGGATGGCGTGCGGCGCGCCGGCGTGAGCGCCTTTGGATTTGGCGGCACAAATTTCCATGCCGTGCTCGAGGAGTATATTCCGCACCGGTTGACCGGCAATGGCAAGCGGGTCAGTGGGGCAGACCTCCAGGTNNGCCGGCCGCAGGACTGGAGTCCAGCCCTACCTCGCCAAAGCCCCCTTGCGCGGCGCGCTGGTGATCGGAGGCGCATCGGACGCCGACCTGGCCGAGCGTCTGCGCTCCGTGCAGAAAGCTGCCGAAGCAGGCCGCGCGCCGTCGCCGGCCGCGCCGTCTGAATCCGACCTCCACGCGCCGGAGCGCATCGCGATCGACTACGCCGACGCGGCCGATCTGGCGGACAAATCGGCCAAGGCCCTCAAGGCGCTGGCGGCCAACCAGCCGATGCAATGGAAGGCACTCCGCTCTCAAGGCATCTTCCGCGGTCACGGTCCGGCGCCCAAGGTGGCGTTCCTCTACACCGGCCAAGGCTCGCAGTACGCGAACATGCTGAGCGCACTCCGCGCGGCCGAACCCATCGTCGCCGCGACTTTTGCCGAAGCGGATGGCGTGATGACCCCGCTGCTCGGCAAGCCGCTCAGCGAGTTTGTCTTCGTCAACCCGGCCGACGCCACCGCCGTCGCCCAGGCCGAAGAGGATCTGCGGCAGACCGCCATTACGCAGCCTGCCGTGCTGGCGACCGATCTATCGCTGACACGCCTCCTGGCGGCATACGGCATCCAGCCCGACATGACCATGGGACATAGCCTGGGCGAATACGGAGCGCTGGTGGCCTCGGGCGCGATGCCCTTTGCAGACGCCTTGGAAGCCGTCAGCGCCCGCGGCCGCGAAATGACCCGCGTTTCGATGGTGGACAACGGCCGTATGGCGGCCGTGTTTGCGCCGCTCGGTGAAATCGAGCGCGTGCTGCGGACGGTGGATGGCTACGTGGTGATCGCCAACCTCAACAGCAACACCCAGGCCGTGATCGGCGGCGCCAGCCAGGCCGTCGAGCAGGCCATGGCACTGTTTGAAAAGGCCGGTTACAACGCGGTCCCGCTGCCGGTCAGCCACGCCTTCCACACGTCGATTGTGGCGCCGGCCAGCGAGCCGCTGCGACGCACGTTGGAGCGCCTGCACTTGGAACCGCCGCACATCCCGGTGGTGGCCAACGTGAACGGCGAATTCTATCCGATGGGGCCCCAAGCCGTACCGCAGATGTTGGATATCCTCGCGCGGCAGGTGGCTTCGCCCGTGCAATTCATCCAGGGCCTGCGCACGCTCTACGATGCCGGCGCGCGCGTCTTCGTGGAAGTCGGGCCGAAGAAGGCGCTGCAGGGATTTGCCGAGGACGTGCTCGGCGACCGCCCCGATGTGTTAGCGGTTTTCACCAATCATCCGAAAGCCGGGGACATCCCGGCCTTCAACCAGGCGTTGTGCGGTCTCTACGCGGCAGGTTTGGGTGTAGGACAGGCCTCCCAGCATGTGGCACAGGCTTCAGCCTGTGACGACAGGCCGGGAGGCCTGTCCCATGATCGTCTGCCGGTGACCATCACCGGAGCGGCTCTAGGCCTGCCCGGACCCGGACGCATCTTCGACGACGGCAACATCGCCCGCATCCTGCGCGGCGAACAATGCATTGACGTGATTCCCACCCGCTTCCGCCGCGCCATGCTCGACAAGCACATCACGCGCCTGCTCAAGAGCGACAAGGGCGGGCCGACCTTCGAATCCATCAACAACCTGTCGGAGGTCATCAAGCTGGCGGGCCGCGGCGGCGATTTCGATCTGGAAAAGGAGTTTGGCGTTTCCGCCGAGCGCCTGGCCGCCCTGGACCGTGCCACGCAACTGGCTATCGGGGCGGGCCTCGATGCCCTGCGCGACGCCGGCATCCCGCTGGTGATGCGCTACAAGACCACCAGCAAAGGCACGCAATTGCCCGAGCGCTGGGGATTGCCGGACGCCATGCGCGACGATACCGGCGTGATCTTTGCCTGCGTTTTCCCCGGCTTCGATTCCTTCGCGGCTGAGATGTCGCGCTATTACGCCGATCGCGCCCGCCGCGACCAGTTGGCCATGCTGGAGAGCATGTACGCCCGTCTGGTGGAAGCCGAGGGCCGCTCCACCGTGGGGCAGGAGATGGCCCGGCGTATTGACGACCTGCGCGCCGAGCTGGAACGGGAGCCATACAAATTCGACCGGCGCTTCCTGTTCCACATCTTATCGATGGGGCATTCGCAGTTCGCCGAGTTCATCGGCGCGCGCGGCCCGAACACGCAAATCAACGCCGCCTGCGCGAGCACTACCCAGGCAGTGGCGCTGGCCAACGATTGGATCCGCGCCGGGCGGTGCCGGCGGGTAATCGTGGTCTCGGCGGATGACATCACCACCGACAATCTGATCGAATGGTTCGGCGCCGGCTTCCTGGCCAGCGGAGCGGCGGCCACCGACGCTATAGTCGAAGAAGCCGCCACCCCGTTCGACCGCCGCCGGCACGGCATGATCATGGGGATGGGCGCCGCCGCGATGGTGATCGAGAGCGCGGAAGCGGCGCGCGAACGCGGCATCCGGCCCATCTGCGAAGTGCTCAGCGCGGTGACGGCCAACAGCGCCTTCCACGGCACGCGGCTGGATCCCGAGCACATCTGCCAGGTGATGGAAGGACTGGTGGCCCAGGCCGAAGCGCACAACGGATTCCGCCGGCACGAGGCAGCCCCGCGGACGGTCTTCGTTTCCCACGAGACGTACACGCCCGCGCGCGGCGGCAGCGCTTCCGCTGAGATCCACGCGCTGCGCCGCGTGTTTGGCCCCGAGGCGGATCGCATCGTGATCTCCAACACCAAGGGCTTCACGGGTCACCCCATGGGCACGGGCATCGAAGATGTGGTCGCGGTGAAAGCGCTCGAAACCGGATGCGTTCCGCCGGTGGCCAACTTCAAGGAAGTCGATCCCGAACTGGGCAATCTGAATTTGTCGAAGGGCGGCGGCTATCCTGTCGAGTACGCCTTGCGCCTGGGCGCCGGGTTTGGCTCGCAAGTCAGCATGACGCTGTTGCGTTGGATCGCGGCGAAAGATGGCGTAAGGACCAGCCCCCATGCGCTGGGCTATGCCTCGCGCATTGCGGATGCGAGCGTCTGGAGCGCGTGGCTGAGCCGGATCGCGGGCAATCGAGCCGCCGATCTGGAAGTGGTACAGCGCACGCTACGCGTAAAGGATCGCGCGCCGCAGGCGGCGCAGGCTCACCCGGTCGTCGAGACGAAAGCGGCGCCGGAAGTAAAGCACCAGCCCCCAGCCCCCAGCCCCCAGCCCCCCGCGCCAGTGGCAACGGACCCAGTCAAAGAGCGCATACTCGCCCTGGTTGCCGAGAAGACTGGTTACCCATCCGACATGCTGGATCTCGATCTGGATCTTGAAGCGGACCTGGGAGTCGATACGGTCAAGCAGGCCGATCTATTTGCATCCGTCCGCGCGATCTACAACATCCCGCGCGACGAGAATCGCAAGCTGCGCGACTTCCCCACGCTCGCGCATGTGGTCCGGTTTGTGTACGAGAAACGACCGGATCTCGACAGCCAGCCCCCAGCCCCTAGCCCCCAGCTCCCCGCGCCTGCGGCGGTCCCCCAGCCCCCCGCGCCTGCGGTCGGCGATCCGGTCAAAGAGCGGCTGCTGGCGCTGGTCGCCGAGAAGACCGGCTACCCGCAAGACATGCTGGATCCCGATCTGGATCTGGAGGCGGATTTGGGAGTCGATACGGTCAAGCAGGCCGATCTATTTGCATCCGTCCGCGCGATCTACAACATTCCGCGCGACGAGAATCGCAAGCTGCGCGATTTTCCCACGCTCGCGCATGTGATCCGGTTTGTGTACGAGAAACGCCCCGACCTGGACCGCCAGCCCCCAGCCCCTAGCCCCCAGCCCCTCGCGTCACCGGCGCGCACAGTCCTCGCCGATTTCGACGCGGCCAATCAGATCCCGCGCCGCGTGCCGGCGCCCAGCTTGCGCCCGCCGCTCGCCTTTTGTAAGCCGACCACCGTTACCCTAGGACCCGGTCGCCGCGTCGCCATCATGCCGGACAAAGGCGGCGTGACCGAAGCGCTGGCCGAGCGGCTGCAGGCGTCCGGCGTGGAAGTCCTCCTGCTCGACGGCACGCCAGTTGCCGGCCCGGTACACGGAGTCTACTGGCTGCCCGCGCTCGACCACGAGGGAAGCCTGCGGGAGATGGACCTGGCCGCCTGGCGCGAGGCCCTGCGGGTGCGCGTCAAATCGCTCTACACCACCATGCGCGCGTTCTACGAGCAAATTGCGGCGCCGGATACCTTCCTCGTCTCGGCGACGCGGCTCGGCGGGCAGCAGGGTTACGACGAAGCCGGCGCTGTGGCGCCGATGGGCGGCGCGGTGGCCGGCTTCACCAAGACGTACAAACGGGAGCGCCCCGAAGCCTTCGTCAAGACGGTCGATTTCGAAGCGGAGCGCAACGCCTCGGAGGTGGCAGAGGCCTTGGTGGCGGAGACCCTCCGCGATCCCGGCGCAATCGAAATCGGCTACAAAGGAGGGCTGCGCTGGAGCGTCAGCCTCGAAGAACAGCCCGCCGTGGACGGACAGCCCGGTCTCGCGCTGAACAAAGACACGGTCTTCCTTGTCACCGGTGCGGCTGGCAGCATCGTGTCCGCGATCACCGCCGACCTGGCAGCCGCATCCGGCGGCACTTTCTATCTGCTCGATCTGGTCCCCGAGCCCGATCCGGATAATCCGGACCTCCGGCGCCTGGCTAGCGGCAAAGCCAGCGACAAGGAAGGTCTGATGCGCGATCTGCACGCGCGCATCAAGGCCCGCGGCGAGCGCGCTACGCCGGCTCTGGTGGAAAAGGAACTGGCGGGCCTGGAGCGCGCGCAGGCGGCCTTGAGCGCCATCGACGCGGTGCGCGCAGCCGGCGGTACGGCCCACTATTACAGCGTCAATCTGACGGATGCGGACGCAGTGGCCAAGATCGTCGGCGAGGTTCGCGAGCGCAGCGGACGCATCGACGTTCTGCTGCACGCCGCCGGCACGGAGCGCAGCCGCTTCCTGCCGGACAAGGATCCGCGCGAATTCGATCTGGTCTTCGACGTCAAAGCCGACGGCTGGTTCAACCTTCTGCACGCCATCGGCGACATGCCGCTCAGGGCGACGGTGGCGTTCAGCTCGATCGCCGGCCGCTTCGGCAACGCCGGCCAGGCGGATTACAGCTCCGCCAACGACCTGCTGTGCAAGATCGCTTCCAGCTTCCGCACGACGCGGCCCGCCACGCGCGGCATCGCCATCGACTGGACGGCGTGGGGCGGTATCGGCATGGCCACGCGCGGCTCCATCCCCGAGATGATGGCGCGCGCGGGCATCGATGTGCTGCCGCCGGAAGCGGGAATTCCTTGGATCCGCCGCGAATTGACGGCGGGCGGCACGTGCGGCGAAGTGGTTGTCGCGCGGGATCTCGGCATCCTGATGAACGAGTGGGATGCGACCGGAGGTCTGGACACCACCGCCACACCCGCACAGGGACCCATGATCGGCAAGATCGCCGGCATGCGCCTGCAGGGCGGCCTGACCGTCGAGACGACACTGGACCCGGCGATCCAGCCGTTCCTGCACGATCACCAGATCGAAGGCAAGCCCGTGTTGCCCGGCGTCATGGGCATCGAGGCCTTTGCGGAAACCGCCTTGTGCATGTTGCCCGGCTGGCACGTGGCGGCCATCGAGGAAGTGAACTTCCTGGCGCCGTTCAAGTTCTATCGCAGCGAGCCGCGCACTGTCACCATCGAGGCGGTATTCCGGCCGCAGGGCGAATCCGTCGTTGCGGATTGCCGGCTGAATGGCAGCCGCTCCCTTCCGAATCAGACTGAGCCGCAAGTGACCACGCACTTCACGGCGCGCGTGCGCCTGACGAAGGAGCGGCCCGAGACGGTAGCCGCACCGGCGCTCGGCGTGCCGGCCGGATCGACGGTCGAGGCCGCCGATATCTATCGCGTCTTCTTCCACGGACCGGCGTACCAGGTTCTGGAGCGGGCCTGGCTGAACGAACAACCGGACGAACACCGGACGGTGGGCCAGTTCTCCAAAGGTCTGCCCAACCATCACCATCCTTCCGAGAGTCCCCTCGTGATGGCGCCCCGCTTGATCGAGTTGTGCTTCCAGGCCGCGGCGCTCCGGGAGGTCGCCGTGCAAGGCCGCATCGGGTTGCCGTTGCACGTTGAGCAAGTCTGCTTGTGGCGCGCGCCGGAACTGGCCGAAGGGCCGCTGTACGCGGTGATCACACCCGATTCAAGCGAAGGCAGCTTCGATGCGGAGGTGGTGGATACGGCCGGAAACCGCTACGTGCAGCTTCGCGGTTACAAAATGGTGGCGCACCCCGATGCGGTGGACGTCGAGCCGTTGAGAGCACTGCACGCCGTTGTCGCGTAGCGATTAGGGTGGCGCCGGGGATGGATGTCCATTGGCTGGAACAGACTTCCGCGGACCTGCCCGCCGAAGACGATTGGCTGAGCGCCGGTGAAGGGGTCCGCCTGAGCGGCATGCGCTTCGCCAAGCGCCGCGACGACTGGCGGCTGGGGCGCTGGACGGCGAAACGCGCAGTGTCCCTTTACCTGAATCTGCCCGCCGATCCCCGGTCCCTCGCGCGCATGGAAATACGCCCGGCCCCCAGCGGCGCTCCGGAGGTCTTCCTGGCGAATGCACCCGCGCCCGTCACGATCTCGATCAGCCACCGCGAGGGCCGGGCGGCTTGCGCCATCGCAGGGCCCACGGTGGGGCTGGGCTGCGATCTCGAAATCGTCGAGCCGCGCAGCGACGCCTTCGCCGCCGATTACTTCACCGCCGAAGAACGGGAACTCCTGGCGCAGGCATCCTCGGCGGACCGCTTGCGGCTTCTCGCCCTGCTTTGGAGCGGAAAAGAGAGCGTGCTCAAAGCGCTGCGCGTGGGGCTTCGGCTCGACACCCGGAGTGTGGCTGTCGACCCCTTCGTGGCGCAGGTCTCCGGCGGGAGCGATTGGCGCCCGTTGCGCACCCATCATGACGGCCAGGTCCTAAGCGGGTGGTGGCGGCAAACGGGCGACCTCGTGCGGACCATGGTGGCCGTTCCAGCTCCCGCCTCGCCTCTCACTTTTCACATGTGATGGCGGGCCGCCGGAAGCAAACTGGCAAAGCTGATTACATGAATGCGTGCCACCTGATCGGGTACTGCTTCATGGATTGCGAAGCGTAATCCGCGGGCTCCTACGTAGTGGGAGGCGTATACAAACTGGGCATCCGCCAGGCGCGGTAGCTCTGCGTACTCCGCAGGCTCAAGACCTGTGTGCCGGTGTCCGTGCCGGCAGTAGGAAGGATTTCGATCGAGTCGCTGACTACCGTCGTTGGTGCGAGAAGTACGTCTGCCGCCAGGAAGAAGTAGTTACCGTCGGATAGCAATTGGGCGCTTCCCAACGCCTGCGCGTAGACCCCCAGGTCCACGCTCAGGATTGGCGTAACCTGCAGCCCATTCTCATCCACAGTCAGCGCCATGCCGCGGCTGTTACCGCTGCCCAACCCAACCGGCGGCGGGGAAACCCGCGTATCGCCGTTATCGAAAACCGTCAGGGGCCCTGCGCCGTTGTTTTCGATACCGGCGTCGTGCTGGTGCGAGAACCACGGCCAGGCGTCGTTATAGATGTTATGGAAGGCGAAGTCGCCGTCCAGTCCCATGCGCCATAAGATGTTTCCCGTGCCCGATCCGTTCTGATAGTCGACCTTCATGACCCAGTCCTGGTGTCTCGAAGACCAGATGA
Organism: Bryobacterales bacterium; assembly: GCA_003132865.1. The sequence goes on along the minus strand of PKYZ01000601.1, from coordinate 10,233 downwards.
TCGAGCCGTCTTGCGGCTGGTAATAGAGACTGTTGGCGTGCAGCCAATCCTTCGCAAAAGGCGCGATGCCAGGGCCTAGCAGGAGCATCGGCGGACAGCTCCCTTGATTAATTACACAAGTTTCCCCTAACACCGCCGGCCGATTGATGTCCAACTGCCCGCCGCCGCCGTCGTGCTGAAAGCTGTCAAAATACCACGCAACTTGCCAGTTGGCATCCAGGACGATGATCATATCGCCCACGATGTCGACCGGAAGGCCGCTGGCGTCCCCTTGGGTCCCAGGCGGGAAAATCTTTTCAATGTCGGCGAAGAGCGCGGTCTGGCCATTGGGGAGGGTCTGGATGGCATCATGGTGAAAAGAGCCGAGGCACGCCGCGCCGACCGGCGCCGGGCTGGAAAAAGCGTTGCACGCCGCCCCGTCGGTTGCCCCCATGGCGAGCAGTTGCTGCTGGAGCGCGCCCGTGTTGGTTTCCCGTACCGTGTTGCCGGCCAGGTCGATCTCGCGCAAGATTTGCTTTTCCACCGTAGCCGGATTCCAGGCCTTGCCACTTTGAAGGCTGAGAAACGCGCCGCCTGGGAGGGGCCGCATAATAACCTGGAAATGACCAGGGGCGCTCGGGTAATAGTACCAAATAATATTGCCCGATAAGTTAGTCGCCACGGCGGGAAAGGTGGGTTTATTGTCAAACTGGAGCGGAGTAAGCAGGAGAACGGAGTCCGCGGTGTCGGTTTGTCCGCCGGGCGGAACGACGGTTTGAAAAGTAGGAAAGGGAATGGTGGCCGGAAGCGCGCCGGTCGTAAAACTCAGAGGGGGTCCGTTCACTGTTTTACCCGCGGTAAGCGTCTGGGAGAACATGTTGTACTTGGTATTGGGGTACATGCCGGCTACTTCAAACGTCATGGTGGCGGGGGGATGGCATTTCACCCAATTCGTGGTGGTCGGGGCCGGGTTCCGAGACTGTGGTTGAAACCAGGCCCGCATGGAACTCCCAGCGGCGCATGAAGGCGCGCTGAACAACGCCACCAGAGGGTTGGCGGTCGGCACGGCCACGGGCGTGCTGCCGCTCACCAGCGGCAGCACCCGGAAGCGCTCTGTCTGCGAGGTAGTTTCGCCGGACGTGAAGTCCTTGATGACCACCTGGATTTGATAGATGCCTTCGGTCTGGGTTGGGGTCCACGTGAATGGCAGGGAGGTCCAGATACCGGAGCCGAGCGTACCTGCGTTGAAGTCCCGCGCCAAAGTAAAGGACCCGCCCGGCCCAGATACATTGAAACGAAAAGTCAGAGGGCCGGGATTGCTGTCTGTGGCCGTCACAGTCCAGACGATGGACGTGCCGATGACCTGCGGCGAGTTAAGCGTCGGCGTCGTGGACAAAATCTGGACCGAAGCATAAGCCGGGGCACACAGCGCCCCCAGCAGCCCTGTGAGACACCACAATCCGGCTTTCGGCGCTTTCATGAAAGTTCTTAGCCGCATAGCCGCTGCCCGATGTGCCGGGAGCCGGCGTCGCAGTCCTGAGTAATTGCGAAGCATAGTATTAGTTCGATGCGACTGTGACGGTAAACGTTGCGTTAACCATCGACTGCGGATTCCAGACTGTCACAGTGAGCTGGTCCCCGGCCGCCAGCGGACACACTCCGCTTTGATTTACGTTCGGCACTAGCTCGATCATGTCGCCGGCCCATCCGCTGATGGCTACGGTACAAAGGTCCCCGGCATAACCCGCACTCCAGTTTTGCGTGGTGTCCGTGATTTCGAGATAGTTCGAATTCCCCGTGTAAGGAAGGCCGTTCGGGAAAGCCCCAAAGCCGCCGCCGACGACGATCATCGGCGGCTGGGGCTGCGCGACTACCTGGTTGCAACCTTGCGTGGCGCATTGCGTGGTCACGGCGGAAATGGCGACCGGTGGCGGAGTGCCGACTCCGCAGGCCGGCGCGGCTGCCGCCGGGCCATTTGGAAAGACGCCGCAGTTATCCGGCTGCACCAGCGGGACCGCAACCTGTGGCAGGTTCGCGGAGTTTGGGAAGTCCGCCACTGGCAAATACTCGCCCATTTGGCCGCCGGCGGGGGTATATTCGTCCGTGTGGTAGGGCACCGCCTCACCGGAACAGTTGAACGTGCCTGAAGGGAGAATGTTCCGAAAATTCAACGACTGGAGCTGCTGATACCCAGAAAGGGCCGTCAGATCCAGGAACGTATAACCATCAGCCGCCGTTACCCACGAAGGAATGCTCGCGCCGGTTCCCACGATCAGCGTTACATAACCATTCGGGTCTTGGGTGAAAGCCTGGTCCGCCAGGCTGGCGAGAGTAATTCCATTGGGATTTTGAAACGACAGGCTCATGTATCGCAGTTCCTCGCTCCCGGATCTGGAGCAGCCGTTTGTGCAGGGAGTGGGCGGCGTTGAGGGTATTCGAAAGCGGAACCGTATCACTCTCCCCTCCCCGGCGAGACTAGCCGGCAGGCCGGCTGGAATATTCACGGTTACGTAACTGCCATCCGGAATAGCGCCCTGCTCATACTCCGCTTTGCGCTCCCAGGCAAGACTGTTCTGCGGGTTGGCCGCATAGCAAAGCTGGGAAAGCCAAACGTACTCATATTGCTTATGCAAGGAGGCCTGAGCGCCGTCCAGCCACGCATTGCCCGTGGTTCCGTTACTAGCTAGGATCTGAAGGGTGTTCATCGCGTAAGCAGCGGGATACGCGCAACCCGNNGTGTCTGGTAGCTTTTCGGAGTAATGTCTAAATAGTTCCGGATGATCAAGGCGCCCGCCGTGTTTGGATTCGTGTGCTGGGGCGTATCGACTATGTGAAGCCCGAAGTTGGGATTCGCGCGGAAGACGTTCGGATCGCTATTCCAGTCCATNNCGTTCATCATGCAGCCGGTCTCGAGCGTACCCGGAGTGCCTCCAAAATCGACGGGCACCGCATACTGCTGCCCGTTCAGGAAAGCAACTCCTGGCTGGTATGGGTTTATGAAGCCGGAGGTTAAGGGCACGATGTTCGCATCCAAAATGAATTGCGCCGGAGCCCCATGGGCATCGTAAACCGTGATCGAGAAGTACCGTGTATTCGGGAAATCTCCCAGAATGATGAGCTGGTAGCGGGGGTCAACCTTGTAATAAATTTTGTAATATAGGCTGTTCAAATCGCCCGCTTGCGACCCGCTGCCTGATGCGAAAGGGATGAGGTAGCAGGAATTGTCGAAATTGCTGAAAAAGTTTCCGGTAGGGAACTCGTTCCCGGTGAACTGGGTCGGCAGGCCCGAACAATCGATGGCATGTGCCATGCCAGGGAACAAAGAGACACTCACGAAGAGCGCGTAGACGCTCCATCTCCGTTTCATAACCCCCTTCTCCTTCATGACAATCCGCGCGGCTTTAGCGAGTAACTCATGCCGCCGCCCCGCGCCCCGGTATTTTCCATTTGGCGTAGCCGATGTAGATTAGTATACACTAGACGGCTTCGTTGTGGCTTGTCTTCGGGCGTCATTCCTGTGAAATGTCTCACCAATCTTCGCCGGCTCGCCGTTCCTCGCGCCGGATTGGGCGGCAAGTCATGGATTACGTGACGCTCTACCATTCCGTGGCGCAGGCACATGCCTGCCGCGCCGGCAATTGCTCAATGCGTCGCGGCGGGCCTTGGCCGGCGTGTCCTTACCGAATCCGTTTTGGACGCTCCGAATCGCTTGTCCTTGCGCCGCCGCGCGGCCTGGGACCATGTTGTAGGCTTCCGCCGGGAGCGGACTCTGGCGAACGGCGACTTCCAGACGGGCCAAGCCGGGATGCGGCCGCCGGGGAAGATTCTTCCTTAATCGGGCGGAGGCTTCCGGTAACTGCTCCAAAGCGGCCAGCGTATCGCGGAGCATGGCCTTCACATCCAGGGTTCCCGGAGGTTGATCCAGGGCCCAGAGAGCCTCCGCATAGCCGGCATCCAGATCAAAGAGCTGTCGAATCAATCGCTGTGGAATTTCAGACGGTGTCGGATCCATTCGGTCCGGAGCGCGAAACAGCCCCAACAGCGTCCATGTCATCACAGGTCTTTTGAATCGGATACCCTGGAACCTGGAGGCAAAGTATTTAGCCACGGACACCCACAACCCACCACCCAAACCCGTTTTTGTCCGTGGTGCATCTGCGCCCATCTGTGGCTGATTTCTTAGATCGCCGCCATGATCCACTTCGATCGCAAGGTCTGCCAAAATCCGGAAATAGCGTTCCGCCGCGAATGGTTGGAGACCAACGGACTGGGCGGCTTCGCGTCATCCACCATCGCCGGGCTAAACACGCGCCGCTATCACTGCCTGCTGATCGCCGCCACCAAACCTCCCGTGGGCCGCATGCTGCTGCTCGCCAAGTTGGAGGAGACCCTGGTCGTCGATGGGCGCCGGCACGATCTATCGGCGAACCGCTATCCGGGTGTGGTTCATCCCCAGGGCCATCTGCTTCTGAAGGAGTTTCGGCAGGGCCCTTTCCCCGTCTTCGTCTACGAGATCGAAGGACTCGAACTCGAGAAGTCGGTCTTCATGCTTTACGGCGAAAACACGTCCGCGATTCAGTACGAACTGCGCGCGCCCGCAGGCGCGATCCCCGCCGCCTGCACGCTCGAGTTGCGGCCGCTGATCGCGTTCCGCGATTACCACGGCGCCACCCATGAGAATAGCGCGCTGGACCCGCGCTTCGAAATCGACGCCAACTCCGTGAAGATTACCCCGTATCCTTGCCTTCCGTCGCTCTATTTGAGCCACTCCGGCGCGGACATTCAGCCGGCCGGATATTGGTTCCGCAATTTTGAGTACGACCGGGAGCGCGAGCGCGGCCTGGATTTCCGCGAGGACCTGTTCAACCCGCTCGTTCTGGTCTTCGACTTGCACCGCGACGCCTCCGCCTCGATCCTGGCGTCGACGGACCGGCCAGCGGCGCGCTTGATCGCCGGGCTTCGCGCCGCCGAAATCGAGCGCCGCGAGGCGGTGCTGGCATCCACGCCTTCGAGCGACCCCTTCGTTCCGCTGCTGGCGCGCGCCGCCGATCAATTCATCGTGCAGCGCGGCAGCCAAACCACCGTGATCGCCGGTTATCACTGGTTCGGCGATTGGGGACGGGACACCATGATTGCCCTCCCGGGCCTTACGCTGGCGACCGGCCGGTATGATGTGGCCAAAAGCGTTCTGCTGGCTTTCGCCGGGTGTGTGGATCGGGGGATGCTGCCCAACCGTTTCCCCGACGCGGGAGAAACACCGGAATACAACACCGTGGATGCCACGCTCTGGTTCTTCGAGACCGTGCGCGCGCTCGCAGCCTGCACGCAGGATTACGATTTCGTCCGCGACCATCTCTATGGCGTGCTCGCCGATATTATCTCCTGGCACGAGCGTGGCACGCGGTACGGCATCCACACAGACAGCGACGGGCTGCTGAATGCCGGCGAACCAGGTGTACAGTTGACTTGGATGGATGCCAAGATCGGCGATTGGGTGGTGACGCCGCGGCGCGGCAAGCCGGTCGAAATCCAGGCCCTCTGGTATAACGCCCTCCGTGTGATGGAAGACCTGGCGCTCCGGTACGACTACGCCGCGGACAGCCGGCACTATCGTGGAATTGCCGATCGCGCGCGGAACAGTTTCCCGCAGTTATTCTGGAACGAGGCGGCGCAGTGCCTCTACGACGTCGTCGATGGAGATGTCCGCGATGCCTCCATGCGGCCGAACCAGATCTTCGCCGTGAGCCTCTTCCACCAGATGCTTCCGCCCGATAAAGCCAAAGCCATTGTGGACGCCGTCGAGCGGCATCTGCTGACGCCTTACGGCCTGCGCAGCCTGGCCCCCGGCGATCCGCGGTATCGCGGCCGGTACGAGGGCGATCCCCGGAGCCGCGACAGCGCCTATCACCAAGGCACGGTCTGGCCCTGGTTGATGGGACCGTTTATCTCCGCATACCTCTACGTGCAGGGCCATTCGCGCGAAGCTCGGGCACAGGCCCGGCAATGGTTGGCGGAGTTACGCCGGTACGCCGCGCAGGAAGGCCTCGGCCAAGTTCCCGAAGTATTCGATGGCGACGCGCCGCATCGCCCCGGCGGCTGCATCGCGCAGGCGTGGAGCGTCGCGGAACTGCTGCGCGCCGCAGCGGCAGCCGCACCAGACTAGACTGGGCTAACAGCCCGCGGTAGAAGTGCCAAAATACCGCTTACTGACGTGCGCGGCTCAGTAGATTCAGTGCGTTACAGAGCCGCGACCGTCAGAGAGCGGTCTTACCACGGGCCGCCAAACCAGGCACACCATCATCGGAGGCTGGCGCATCGCTTTTCCCGGATGTGGACGAAGGCGGCGGGGGTACTTGTTATCGCGCAGGCGCGCGCCAAGTTAGCGCCGGCGGGCCGGGGCGCCGAATCACTCCACCGTGAAGCTTTGCTTGGTCGTGACGGAACCGTTAGCGTTAGCCGTGGTGATCGTCACCGGGCCCGTCGTGGCCCCGGCCGGCACGGTGGCCATCACCGCCTGCGTCGAATTCACCTGAAACGCCGCCGCCGGCAACGCCGTTGAAGGTCACCGAGGTCGCGCCTAACAGGTGCCCTCCCCAAAGCAGAACCTGCTGGCCCGCTGCGCCCGACGATGGGACCAACTGCGCAACCGACGGCCTGGGCCGCGGCAGCCCGGACCACCGATTGCGGGGGTGCCGTAGAGCTTGCCATCCATGCCCTGGACGAATCGGCAGGGGGCACAACTGCCCTGCAGGTTGTACTGGTTCATTTGATAGGCCAGGGTCAGCGCGGGCGTCGCCAGATCATAGCGGAAGATGGCGTGGTGGACTGTGGAACCGTAGAGCGCATAGTCGGAAGCCGCCACCAGCCAGTTGGGTCCAACATGCCTTCATCGGCGCCCTTTGCGGGAAGGCTCGCCATGGCCTGCAACCGCCCCGACAGGGTCGCCGGTAGATCACCCCTGTGCCGCTGGTGCCATAGGCGCTAAAGGTGCCGTAGAGGTTGCCGTCGGTGGCGGCGATCAGGGAGACAGCCGCTCCGCCATAAGCAGACGGGAACGTCAGCAGTTTCGAGTACCCGCCGGACTGTGTGAGGCGAAAGATGAAGAACGGCGGCACTCCTAGCCTAGGTTGCTCTGGCTGCCGACGCCGTAGAGATTGGCGGCGGCTAGAACCAGTCTGGTCGCCCCGACCGGAGCGCCCACGCTTGGAGAGAGATCATGGAGCAGGGTCACCTTGCCGCCTTCGTCGATCCGCACGAAGCCAAATGATTCCCCGCCCTGCGGCGTGGTAAGTCCCAACACTGTCGTAAAGCCCCTCCGGCGCCGCTATCATTGTCCACAACGATCCCGTCTTGCCCGTTGGATGCTGCTGCAGACCCCGCCCGGAGGTGGAGACCGAGTAGCAAAAGCTGTCCTTTGATGAGTGATTGAACACCGCCCCGTAGAGCCTGCTGTTCGCCGCCTGGACTAAGAAGGCCTCCGAGATGTCGTTAAACGGGAGCGAATAGATCAGCTTGGGGGACCCGGCGTTGGCCAGAGTTAGGGAGAAGATGGAAGGGCCAAATGAGGGCCCGCCGCTTGCGTTCCCGTTAGTCGCGCTCAAGAAGTAGAACAAACCGGGCACGGCCTCGAACATCGCTACCGGTGCAGCCCCTTGGCTGCTCGGGTCGGGCGCGGAGTAGAGGAGCTTATAAACCGGCGTCTGGGCGGCGGAAAGGTTGGCGCTAAGGTACTGTTAACAAATAACATCTCCATCTAGCTAGTTGTGTTTTGAGCTATCCTGGAGGCACCTGCTAGGAACTTCTACTACGGGGTCAGGCTAGTTCGGCAGCGGCGGCCTGGTCCAAAAACCAGGTGACCCGCTTACCTTGCCGCGAAATCAATTGTGCGGGGTAATGTTTGGGATCGAATTCCTGATGGAAGACATTGCCCACACCCGGTGCTTTGTCGGCGCCGGTCACCAGGAACACGTTATTCTTCGCCGCGAGCAGCGCGCCGGGCAGCAGGGTAACACGCCACTTGCCCATCTTCTGCACGTAGACCGCGCCGGCGATGTGCTCGCGGTCCTCGATCGACGCTTCACCGGGAAAGAGGCTGGCGGTGTGGGCATCCGGTCCCAAGCCGCAATGCACTACGTCGAAATGCGGCAGCTCTCCTTCTTCGAGGCCGAAGAAGTTGCGGATGTCGTCTACATACTGTTGCGCGGCGGTTTCGGGTTTGATCTCCGCGTGAATGCGGTGCACCTGGGCGGGCGGGATATGCGCGGGCGCGATCAGGTTTTCGTTAGCCAGATGGTAGTTGCTTTCCGGATCGTTGGGCGGCACGCAACGCTCGTCCACGAAAAAAAGATGCACGCGCTGCCAGGGGAAGCCGGAGGCGACCATGCTCTGGAAGAGCAGCTTGGGCGTGGAGCCGCCGGAGACGGCCAGGGTAGCGTGTTCCTGGGAGGCCAGCGCCTGTTCCAGCAGCGCGCTGATATGTTGCGCGCAAGCGGCGGCGGCCGCGCGCGGGCCTTGGCGAGTGAACCACTGCACGCTCATGTGTAAGGATCACGATAACGCAAGTTTGGCGGCGGCGGCGAGCGCGCGCTCGAACGCGGGATCGCGGCCGGGAATGGCAAGCTCTTCGCGCATGAGAGCGTAGTCGGTGAGGGCCGGCAGCAGGGCCTTGCTCACCAGGCCGCCGGTCTTGACCTCCGCGGCGGGTCCTTCGGCGAGCGAAATCGAGGCGATCGAATCCGGCCTGTCTGGCGCGCGAAGCTCCACCAGGCTGAGCCGTCCGGATGGCTCGCCGGCCTGGGTTTCGAAATGGACACGCGGGTGGGCGCCAACCTTGTCGAGACCGTCCAGCAGCCAGGCGGCCAGATAAAAGGCGGTGGCCGGGGTGGCCGCGGTGCGGTACGAAATCAAGACATCGGAAACCAGCGCCAGGATCGCCAATTGGGCGCGGTTTTCGAAAATCTGGGCGATCAGCTCGCGCCAGCGGGTCAGACGGGTCCAGGAGAGATCGGCCAGCAGGGGGCCTGCAGCGGCCGCGCCGCTCATGCCACTCATCTGATGGAGGGCCGCGGCCGGGTCGCTGAAGGATGCGCTATCGAGCACGACCTTTTGCGCGATGGCGGCAAGCTGCGAGAACGCCGGGAGGTGAAAGAGGCGCGGGCTGCGGCACCAGAGGATCACGGGCAGATCGGGCACGGTGAGCGGCAGCACTACGGCGGCCAGATCCGGTAGGCTAGCATCGGAAGCGGTGATTTCGATTTGTTCGCAGCAAATCTGCCGGCGGTGTCCGAAAGGCATCCAGCATTGCGCGAAGACGCGCGCCGCGAGAGCGCGCTGGTCTTCGGCGCGGAATCGCAGCACGATGGCGCGGCTGGGATGTTCGGGCATGAGGGCGGCCAGCGTCTCGCCGATGGCCTGCGCGTCGTCGGACTCTTCGGCCGCCACCACCAGGGTCATGGAGCAGGCGCGCAGCACGCCGGCATCGCCTTCACCCTGCTTGCCGAGCGAGACCCAAAGGTCCGCCATGTCATGCAGGATGCGCTCGGGAGCGATGGTGCCGCCGGCGGTGCCCATCAGGGTTGCCTCCAGACGTGGCCGCGGCGCGCCAGTATGTCGTCGGCGGCTTGGGGTCCCCAGGAGCCGGCGGCGTAGTTGGGGAAGTCGAACTTGGTTTCGTCCCAGACATGCTGGACGGCGTCGACTACGGCCCAACTGGCTTCCACCATGTCCTGGCGGGTGTAGAGAGTGGCGTCACCGATGATGACGTCGAGCAGCAGCGTTTCGTATGCGGAGGGCGAGCGTTCGCCGAAGCTGGAGCCGTAATTGAAGTCCATGGAAACGGGGCGCAGCTTCATGCCCGTGCCGGGACGTTTGGACAGAAACTTCAGCGAAATGCCCTCTTCCGGCTGGATGCGGAGGATCAGCAGATTGGGCGCGGTAGTGGTTTCCTCGCCGTTGAAGATGGCCAGCGGCGCGGCATTGAACTGGATGGCAATTTCGGTGACGCGCTTGGGCAGCCGCTTGCCGGAGCGCAGATAGAACGGCACGCCGGCCCAGCGCCA
>PKYZ01000601.1:0-127 GCA_003132865.1 Bryobacterales bacterium | reverse complement strand
ATCACGCGGATGGAGCGGAGCAGCTTGGAGCGCTCGTCGCGCACGGAGTTGGGACGGAAGGTCGCGCTAGGCTCCATGGCGATAGTGGCCATCACCTGCGACAGGTGATTCTGGATCATGTCGCGCA
>PKYZ01000735.1 GCA_003132865.1 Bryobacterales bacterium | reverse complement strand
TTAGTACCTTTATTCTCAAATCCTGTCGGAATCGGGCAGGAAATGTGGAACTACTGGGCGTGGCCGAAGGCCAACTGCGGGACGAGGAAGATCTCCTTGAGGTTGAGACCCGCTGCGATCACCTCCTTGCCGAGGGTGGTGAGATAGTACTTGTAAGTGCGGCCGACTTTCTTGAGGAAACCGTGGAGGCGGAGACGTTTGAGGAGACGGGAGACCTGGCCGCTGGATTTGTCAGGGAGGTGAGGCCGTAGGGTCTTGTTGTGCAATCCGCTGATGTTGAACTCGCCGCGGGCTAGGGCTTCAAATAGCATCTGGTCATCGTCATCGAAGAAGTTGAAACCTGGATAGGAGCGTTCGTTTTGCTGGACAGTCTGGGAGACGCGGGTGAGCTTGTTGATGCCTGCGCCGGGATCGTCAATGGTGGAGAGGAACTCCAGATAACGCCGGTTGGCTGCCACTAGCAGTTCCCGCAGGGCGGGCAAGCTGTAGACGGTTTTCAGCATAGGCGCCCATTTGGTTTCGCTGGTGCCGTCGCGATGTTCTACCTTGCGGTAGTGCCGGAAAAAGGAGACATCGTTGACCGTGGTCTCGATGCGGAGGATCAATCCGAACTTGTCGTAGAGCTTCAAGGACACCGGTCCCATGGTGTGTTTGATCCGCGTTCCCTCGATGCGGATGTTGAACCGGTTACCCATCTCGCCCTGGAATTGGGGGACCAACTTCTTACCCAGAAATGCGGCGATGTTGTCCGGTTTGACGGTATGGATGGCGGTGCGCGTGAGGTTGCCGTAGATAGCCTGCAACTCGGCCTGCCGCCGAAAGACGATGTCGGTGGCGTACTCGCACTGGTCCAGGCTCCAGTGGTAGGCGACGCCGAAGTCGCGGAAGATGGGGCAGAAGCGTTTCGCCAACTCGTCCAGCTTCCAGTGAATCCGCTTGGCCTGCCATCCATCCGCGATGCGCTGGGCCTGGGCCCAATCGTCGATCTCGACAAACGCATTGTCCAGCATGCGGTAGCCGATATCGCGCTTTTTCAATTGCGCGGCCAGCCAGTTGTGGCCGTTGAAGTAGACCTGCAGCCGGCACGGCAACCAGGTCGGCACGCGGAGGTAGCCGAGCCCCAGTTCTTCGTCCAGAAAGTAGAAGTAGTAGTGCAGGCACTTGCCGTCCTCCGGCTTCAGATATGTCTTGCCGGTTTCCCGGTCATACCACGGCTTGTAGGTGGCGCACGGTTCCATGGCCGAGAGGATGCACACCAAGCCGGGCTGTTCGCCCCGCTGCGCCAAGATCTGTTTGACGCGGTTTTCCTTGCGGAAGTTTTTCTTGCGAATGTGCTCGATCTGGATGCCGTTGTCAGCCGCCAGCTTCTCGGCGTTCTCCCGCAGTCGGTTCCGGAAGGGCTCGGCGAAGCGTGGATAGTCGAAAATCCGGATCTTGTGCTTGTACAGGTACGCAGTCATCCCGTCGGCAAAGCAGACCTTGGGAAGCGTACCGAACATCAGCAGGCGGTCGAAGCACGAGAGAACACCCGCCATCTGCGGAGCGTAGCGTTCCGTCAGCAGCGTCAAGCCCATTCAGGCATCATAGTAGAACCTGTTTGGTTCCGGCTATGCCGGGTTAGGTGCTGGAAGGAGAGATCCGGTCGAAGGTGGGCAACGAACCCGAGACAACCTACACCACGGGCCAGATGTTCCTGGAAACTTCCGGCCAACTCCACGGCGTGTCGCGGAATGCTAGTGCCAAGCCAGCGAAGTTCCTGGCCATTCTGCTCGCCGCAAAGGGCAAGCCACTGACGACACCGGCGTAAGATGGCCCACCGAACGCGATAATAGGAGCCGAATCAGGTCGTTGAACTTACACGTTCGCCGTTTTGGAGATCCAGAACCAGGTTCCAACGGGCGGGAGTTGGAATGTCACGCCACCCATGAGCGCCAATCGTCCATGGCCGCTCGTACCCGCTCAGTAACCTCGGCTGGGGTGGCGCTCCAGTCGAACGACACGGAGATATCCACTTCCGGGTAAGACGTGATCCGCACGGCGAACTTGCGGCGGTCTGGCGTCGCAACGATCAACAGGCAAGCCGGAGATCGAGAGCCAGCGCCAAATCATCTTGCACAAGCTCGAAGCGTCTCTCGGGCTGGAGCATGCCCCCGAGATGACCGCTTTGACGGCTTTCATATATGCTCCTGCTCGGCTCGATGCGCCGGCGCCCGCGGTTGTGCTGATCTTTCCGCATTCTGACCCTCGACAGGGTGAGAGCCGGGCTCTTGCCGCTACGCTCGCTCATCTGGGATTCATTGTACTGACGCTCGATTTCTAGGGGACCAGGATGAATGCGCCTCATCCGAGCTTCCGCACATCACGCCACCGCTGTTGATGCCCGTGATATATGTATAGGGCAGCCCGAGAGTGGGCGAGTCGAACACCGTGATATTCCCCGCGGCATCTCGCGAGAAGCCGGGGGTATATTGGCTGGCATCCAGGAAGTATCCGGCTACCGTGCCCGCCGAATTGATCGCGGCTGGAGCCGTGTAGGTGCTGCCCGGCGGAGTAAACGACACCACAGGTCCTTTAGGGACCCGTACGAATCCCAGCGGCCCCGATCCCGCCACCCCGACCTCACCCGTGATCACACCCGATGCGTTGATCGCGGTAACCCCCCACGGTGCCCGAGATGGTGCCGGTATTGCCTTTTGGGCTGCGCTCGAAGCCAATGTAGGCCGAGTTGGGGTCCTCGAGCAATCCCACGATTACACCCTGGGGGCTAATGGCGGCTGCAAACATGACGTAGTTCCCGAGGCTCAGGAGCTTAATACCGCCCTTGGCGCCTCGTTCGAAGCTGCCTCCGGCGCACTTACAGGTACCGGTGATTAGTCCGTTATTATTGGTTCCTGTCCCAAAAGT
>PKYZ01000197.1:19013-25295 GCA_003132865.1 Bryobacterales bacterium | reverse complement strand
GGATCTGGAACGCTTCGCGAAGAATGGCACGGAACCGGCGCACAGGGACCCGGTGGTTGCGTATCCGGACGAGCCGCTGCGGGTAGTGGCGCATCGCATGTCGGACACCGGGCTGACGCGCTTTCCGGTCGTGAACAACGATAGAGAACGTAAGCTGACCGGCATGGTGGCGCTTAGCGACCTGCTGCGCGCGCGTACCCGGAGTTTGGAAGAGGAGCGGCATCGCGAGCGCGTGCTGCGCATCCACTTGCCGTTGAGCTTCAAGAAACCAGTTGGGTGATGTTGACCATCGGGCATTCCACGCATCCCATCGAGGAGTTCATGCGGATTCTAGCGGCGCATGGCGTCGAAACGCTGGTGGATGTGCGCACGATCCCCCGCTCGCGGCACAACCCGCAGTTCAACCGGGAGGCGCTGCCCGAGTCGCTCCGGGCGGCCGGCATCGAATACGTCCACATGCAGGGGCTGGGTGGCTTGCGCCACGCGCGGCGCGATTCGGTGAATACCGGCTGGAGAAATCTCAGCTTTCGCGGATTTGCCGATTACATGCAGACGCCGGAATTCGCCGCGGCGCTGCGGCAGCTCATCGAGCTTTCGCGCGCTCGCCCGACGGCCATCATGTGTTCGGAGGCGGTGCCCTGGCGCTGCCACCGCTCGCTCATTGCCGATGCGCTCAGCGTGCGCGGCATTCCTGTGGAGCACATCATGACCGCGGCCAGCCGGAGGCCGCACACGCTCACTCCGTTCGCCCATGTGGATGGCGATAAGATTACTTATACGCTGCCATGACGCCTGCTATGACAAACGACAATATCGGCCTGATGATCCATGCCGATGCGGGTTTGGGAGTTCTGCATGAATTGACGGGCGTGATCGCGCGGCACCGGGGCGATATCACGTCGGTCGAGATCATCGATCAGGGGTCCGTCGAAGCGCGCATTTACTTCGAGATTGCGTTGCCCGGCAGCGGTGGGGAACTGGCGGCGGATCTGCGGGCGCTGGCCATTGTGCGCAAGGTCGAAGTGGTCGAGACGCTGCAGAAGATTTACGGCAAGCGCATCATCATCATGGGCGGCGGGGCGCAGGTGGGGCAGGTGGCCATCGGCGCGGTATCGGAGGCCGACCGGCACAATATCCGCGGCGAGCACATCTCTGTGGATACGATCCCGCTGGTGGGAGAGCAGGCGCTGGCGGACGCGGTGCGCGCGGTGGCCCGGCTCCCCAGGGCCAAGGCGCTGGTGCTGGCGGGATCGTTGATGGGCGGAGAGATCGAGCAGGCCGTGCGGGAGGTGCGTCAGGAAGGTCTGCTGGTGATCAGTCTGAACATGGCGGGGAGCGTCCCGGATGCGGCGGACCTGGTGGTCAGCGACCCGGTGCAGGCGGGCGTGATGGCGGTCATGGCGGTCGCCGATACGGCGACGTTCACCGTGGAGAGGCTGAAGCGCCGCGTGTTTTAGAAGCTGTCAGCCATCAGCTTTCAGCTCTTAGCTTCACGCAAACCGCGAGACAATCAAAAATGCGCCGCCGACCGCGATCACATCCTCGAGCAGCGCAATCGGAAGATCCTTCCCGCCGATGGCTCTGACCAGCCGGGACCGAAACTCGTAGCCGCCCAGCGTCCCCACGACTGCGCCAATCGCGCCCGCCACCAAACCACCAAACAGCGACTGGCTGGCCGCGCCAATAGCGGCACCGCACAATGCTCCGGTCACGATCCGGGCTATGAACCCCGGGGGCGCTTTCCGGCTGGGCGTCTTGGGCAGCTTGTCGTTGATCAGCTCCCCAATCGCCAGCACGCTGACGATGTACGGCGTAGCCGCAAAGCCCAGAAACGCCAGCCGGGTATTTTCCAGATGGAGCCAACCCAAGCGGGCAGCCCAACTGACTGCGGCAAGCGGCGTCAGCGCACGAAGCCCGGCAACCACGCCAATCAGAAATGCCAAAACGTATACCGACATTTTCCCTCCTTGGTCCACCTATTGTACTTCCACCTACGCGCCCGTGCCGGCAAGAGGCTGGAGTTCGCCCAGCATGGTGGGAATGAGTTCGGAAACGGTGGGGTGGATGTGTACCGCCCTTTGAATGGTTGTGTAGGGCGCCTTCGCATACATGACGTCCAGAATCGAATGAATGGCCTCATCGCCGCCTGTGCCCAGAATGGCGGCGCCCAGGATTTCTTTCGATTGCGCGTCGACCACAATCTTCATGAAGCCCTGCGATTCGCCCTTCTCCACGGCGCGTCCGACTTTGGTCATCGGACGTTTCCCAACCAGCGCGCTCCGGCCGGTTTTGCGGACCTCCGCCTCGGTCAGGCCGGCGCGCCCCAGCGGCGGGTCGATGTACAGTGCGTAAGCCGGTATGCGGTCACTCACGCGGCGCGGGTCGTTATCGAGCAGGTTCGCCGCCACAATTTCGAAATCGTTATAGGCGGTGTGCGTAAACCCGCCTTTGCCGTTGCAGTCGCCCAGCGCCCAGATGCCCGGTGCGCTGGTGCGCAATTGATCGTCGACCGCGATGTACCCGTGGGCATCCACCGCCACGCCGGCGGCTTCCAGCCCAAGGTCATCGGTATTCGGGCGCCGGCCAACCGCCAGCAGCAAATGCGAGCCGCCAACCTCCGGCGAGCCGGCCGCGCAGTCCGCGTGCGCCATAATCTCTGCGCCGCGCCTGGAAAAGCCGATGCATTTCGCGTTCAGGCGCACGTCGATCTCCTCCCGCGCGAGGATCTCCTGGATGGCCGCCGACACGTCTTCGTCTTCCCGCTGAACCAAACGCGGCCCCATTTCCAGGATCGTGACCTGGCTTCCAAAACGCCGGTACATCTGTCCGAACTCCAGGCCGATATAGCTGCCGCCCACAACGATCAGGTGTCTGGGAAGAAAGTCGACGTTCATCATGGAACTGTTGGTGAGGTACTCGACCTGATCCAGTCCGGGCATTTGCGGCACCACCGCGCGCCCGCCCACGTTGATGAAGATCCGCTTGGCGGTGAGCCGGTGCGGTCCGACGCTTACCTCTTGGGGCGACTCGAAGCGAGCGTGGCCCTCATAGACGGTGCAGTTGTCCATGTTCTTCAGCCATGCCTCAACCGTTGTCCTGGATTTCCCCGATATGGCATCCTTCCTGGCTTTCACCCGCCGCATATCGACGCTTGAGCCTCCGCCGGCATCCACCCCGAACTCGGCTGCGCGGCGAACCATATGGGCGGCGTAAGCGCTGGCGACCATGGCCTTGGTAGGAATGCAGCCTGTGTTGACACAGGTGCCGCCGAACAACTTGCGCTCGACGATGGCGACCTTTAACCCCGCCTTGGCCAGGCGCGCCGCCAGTGAAGGGCCGGCCTGTCCGGTTCCGATGACGATGGCGTCGTAAGCAGCGGTCATTTGATCCCCCTCACAATTGTGGCAGAGCGGCGCTTGTTAATTAAAGTGAAACAGTGAAGCAAAGTGCCAAGCCTGTCTACGCGGAATCGCCCGCCAAGCAGGTGGCGGGTTTCATAGCCAAGTTCGACCCTAAGCATGGTGTAGTTCCACTTTGGCAGGGTTGTGTGCCGGGTGATTCGAAGTTCCCGTAACCTTTGGGCAGACGGTTTGACTTTGAGCGGGTAGTCCTTCGTGTCCAGGTAGGCGCGCACTTTGAGTCCCGTGGTAGTGGTGGTTTTGCGGATCAGACCGAGGATCTTGCCGTAGCCGGTGAGAGGCTCGGCGGTCCAGTTCTCGCTGATTTGACTGAACAGGCGGCGTCAATCGGGTTGTACTTGGAGGCGCCGGTGGGATAGTGGGCCACGGTGACGGTGAGCCCCAGGCGATCACAGAGGCGCTGCTGGAGTTGGTCCTTCCAACCACCATGCGTGGCGGAATTGCTGCCGCCGGTGTCGGCCAGGATCGGCAAGTGTTTGGCGTTGGGGTAGCGCCGGCATCCCTCCCGGCGCCACCAGCGGCAGAAGTGACGGCAAAGGCGGAGGTCTCGTGACTGACGCCGACGAACACAGAACCGCGGTTAGCGGCGTGGGGATGCGCTGCCACTTCCGGCCGGCATTCTTGAAATTGCCCAACAGTTCCCGCTTCTTGGCATCGACACTGACGATGGGATTGCGGTGACGACAGAATCGACTGCGCAGCCGGGTAATGTGGCGGACTGTTGGTCGCGTGTCGAGCGGTTCCCCGCGGCGATCTTTTTGCAGTGCACGCGGAGCGAGAAGTGCAGTTTGTCGAGTAATCGGGCGACCGTACGGGCGCCGACCCGGATGCCCAGCCGATCTAATTGTCCAGCGATCTTGGCCGTGGTCTGGTGCGTCCACCTCAGGCTGCTCATCGGATCGCCGGCCGTGGGTCAATAGCTGGAGCGATAGGAGATTTACATATGCGGCCAATCTGATCCAATTCCGAGGGTCATCGCTCGCGGGGCCGAGAAGGATTGCCAAGCGAGTTCACCCGCAGAACGCACCGCAATCAAACCTGACGGGCGAGGAAAGAGCTGGAAAAAGGCTACTACAGAAGAGTTCCAGGCTTGTCCGGGGATTGCTCGCGACCGGATCTCTGCCTGCGGTAACATAACCGTCTGAAAGAGAATCAGATCGGCTGCCTCTGGCCCTCTTCCCAACTTTGACCGGTTTCCGGTCACAAGCCGAGCCAGAACTTTTTCGCCCTGTTTTCAATACTTTGGAGCAATCGTATCCACTATTCTACCCGCTCCCGGCTTATTGTGAAGGCGAAAGAGGGAGTTCGGTCCGCCTGTTTTCCTGCCAGGACGACCAAACATCCAGCCTACAAATCCTCACGCTCCCTTGGTGGAGCGTTACTGCCTCAATCGCCGGGCTCTCTCTTCTCTTACACCACCAGCTTCCAAGGCGCCCGGTATTCCCTCGCCAGGAAGCCGCGCGCCGGCGCCTGCGCCACGGTCAATTCGCGCTCGTCCCAGTCCAGGCGCATCCGGCTGCGCAGGGCCACGTTGCCCAGCAGGCACGTGGAGGTCGAGCGAAAACACTTCTCAATATCGCTGGCCGGCCGCTGGCGGGTGCGCACGCATTCCAGGAAGTTGGCCCAGTGGTTCGCGTTGCCGCTCGAACTGGACTTCACTTCCGTCTGCCGGCCGCCTTTACCCTCGGGTATCACGCGGTAACCTTCGCGATCCACGTACAGCGTCGCCTCGCTGCCATGGAACAGAATGCCGCCGCCTTTGTTGAACATAGATTGTCCGTTGGCGTTCCGGTTCTCGTAAGTGGCCACGAAACCCGGATACTCGTAGGTCACCTGCAACGTATCGGGCGTCTCCCGGTTATCGGTGAACCACAGCTTGCCACCCATGCTCGCGATGGAGCGCGGCATGGCCTCGTCGAATGCCATCTGCACGATGTCCAGCCAATGCACGCCCCAGTCCGTCATCATGCCGCCGGCGTAATCCCAGAACCAGCGGAAATTCGAGAATTCTTTGGGGTCCACGCCGAAGCGGTTGCGGTTGAAAGGCCGCATGGGCGCGGGGCCCAGCCACATATCCCAATCGAGGCCGGGCGGCGGATCGCTATCCGGCGGGTTGCCGATGCCTTCCGCGGGCAAATTACCGTAGTTCCACGTGCGCACAAAGGTGACCTTGCCCAATTCGCCGCGCCGCACGATGTCGCAGGCCTGCTGGAAGTGGACCGCCGAACGCTGCATGGTTCCGGCCTGCACCACGCGGTTGTACTTGCGGGCGGCCTCGACCATCATCCGGCCTTCTTCGACCACCACGCACACGGGCTTTTCCACGTATACGTCCTTGCCCGCCTTGCATGCCTCCACGGTCATGTAGGCGTGCCAGTGATCCGGCGTCGAGATATTCACGATATCGATGGACTTGTCCGCCAGGATCTCTCGAAAATCGTGGACCGCACGGGGACTGTGCCCCTTTGCCCCGGCCTTGGCCATGGCATCGTCCAGGTTCGGCTGGTAGACGTCGCAGACGGCCACCACCTGCAGGTTGGGCTGCCGCATGGCGTAATCCAGATTGCCGGTGCCCATGCGCCCCATGCCGATAAACGCGGCGGCCACCCGATCATTCGCGCCCCTGACGTTGCCGGTGAAAAGGGAAGTGGTCAGCGCCACCCCTGCCGATTTGAGAAATTGCCTGCGGGCTGTGTTCGGATCTTCCATGCGGTGGATTCTACCACCCCGCGGAGCGCTCGAACTGTGGAGCTTTTCGACAAAACTGGTGCGCCATAATATTTTCGAAAAATCTTTCAAAAAACACTGGACAACCAGATCTGAATAGGTTACATTGGACCCATACAGACAGCATCCCTGGCGG
>PKYZ01000197.1:0-19008 GCA_003132865.1 Bryobacterales bacterium | reverse complement strand
CGCCGCCAACCCTCTGAGTGCATGGCCCCGGCTTCCCAGCCGGGGCCTTAATTTTGGGCCGCCTTTATCTTGTAGATTCCCGACCCGTGCGGCCTGACGCGGAACGTGTACCCGCCGGGAATCGTACCGATATCCTTCCGCTCCCACAAATCCCGCAGCACGCACCTCTCCGGCAGCTTGAGAGCGGCCCAATCGACGCGAATGTCGATAGGCCCCGCCTCGCCCACATTGAACACCGCCACGTACTTCTCGTCCGCGCCCACGCTGTCGGCGGTCCAGACAACGCTGTCGCCACCCTCGGCAAACGCGCCGCCATGCGCACCGTGCCGATCGACCGCCAACACCTCATCGTTGCTAACCAGCGATAGCGTGAAATCGTCGTTGCTGGGCAGGTCGCCGCCGAACATCAGCGGCGCCTGGGCGATCGACCACAGGCTCATCAGCGTGCGCTGCTCGTCGCGCGTGAATCGCGTCATGCGGTTTTCGCCGCGCTCCGCGCGAATGCCGATGCGGCCCAGCGGCAGCATATCCGCGTCGGGCCATGCGCCCGGCCGTCCCATGCCGCTCCAAATCGACATCAGTATGAAATTCAGCCGCAGCGCCTTCCAGTCGTCCCAGAAATCGTCCGAGATGCGCCACATGTTGGCGTTGTCCTGCAGGAACGCCACGTCCTTGATCATGGCCGGCCCCGGCGACAGGCTCAACACGATGGGACGCCCCGTCTTCACGATCGCCCGATGCAATGCGGCGATCTCCTCACGGTGCGCGGGCCGCGCGATGTCGTCGGCCTTGATGTAGTCCACGCCCCAATCGGCATAGAGCTTCAGAATCGAATCGTAGTAATCCTGCCCGCCCGGACGGCTCAGATCGACGCCGTACATATCGCTGTTCCACGGGCAGACGGAAGCGGTGTCCGCGATATCGGCGGCGCGCGCCATCTGCGGCACGCCGGCGAAGACCGGCAGATTGGCCTTCACGGCCTGCCTGGGAATGCCGCGCATAATATGGATGCCGAAGCGCAGTCCTAGGCCGTGGATGTAGTCGGCCAGAGGCCGGAAGCCGCGGCCGCCCGCCGAGGATGGGAACCGGTTCACCGCCGGAATGAGCCTGCCGTACTCGTCCATGGAGAGTTGCGCGCCGGGGCGGTAACCGTGCGCCTGGGCGTTCGGCTCGGACCACTGGATGTCGATGACCACGTACTGCCAGCCGTGCTGCTTGAGATGCTGGGCCATGTAATCGGCGTTGGCCTTCACTTCCGCCTCGGTCACCGTGGTGCCGTAGCAGTCCCAACTGTTCCAGCCCATCGGCGGAGTGGCCGCCACGGCGTCGGTAGCCCAAGCGGACGGCATTGAAGCGACAAGCAGGGCGAAAAATATGGTGGAGTATCTCATCCAGTCTCCTCGCGTCAACGTTAACACCGTGTACTGCCTGTCAGAATTGAGGGGGACGATATGAAAGTATTCATCTCATACGGCGATGCCGCCGATCAGGTCACGGCTCTTCGTCTCCAAGCTTTGGGAGCCGTAAATGGCCTCACCGTATACGTGCCGCCTGCATATACTCGCCAAGGTCTCGCAACTCTTCTAGATCCGGAAGCTGCTCAAAAGCTGAATGACGCAGAAGTTGTTTTTGGGCGTCGTCGGAGCGGGCCTCACAGAGGCGTGCCGCCTGGAAGTCAACGCCGGCATGGCTCTTCACAAACACATGATCGTAATGTCGTACCCAGCGTTCGTACCGCAGCTTCAACCATACTTTGGGCCCAACCTTGTCGAGATCAACCCAGCCAGTCCGGACGGAGCGGAGATCGGGATTGTGCAGCATCTCAAAACCATCAACGTCCAGCAGAATGCAAAGAATGCCCTTTTGGCCTTAGGTACGCTTGCCTTGGGCCTGTTGATCCTGGCACCCTCCGATTGAACCAGATTCGAATGCGGGCCCGCCGCTGTACGATCGACAGTTCGTGTGTCATTGCTCTCGACCATCTGGACCTTGTGCCCAAGCTGAGCTTCCTTTTCTCAATCGTGCTGGTGCCGAAAGCTGTCCGGGAGGAACTCCTCAAACATCGCGCGGCAAAAGATCGCTTGCAGGCCGTCTTTGATACTTACGCTTTTTTTCAGCGCTGCGACGGTTACGAACAAGGCACCGTCGATTTCCTTCTCGCGGAACCAACCCGCCCAGGCGGTCAGGATCGCGGCGAGGTTGAGGCGGTTGTGCAAGCGTCCCAGTTTGGCGCGACGGTGATCGTTGACGATGCCTGGGGCCCTTAATCACGTGTATCGACGCGAGGTTCGATCCCCAATTCGCCGGAGACTTCCTGCTGGTCCAGACCAACTGGAAAGCGCCCAGGTCGCGCATCTTGAAGATCGATCTGCGCGATCCGGGGCAGGACAAATGGCGCACGGTGGTGCCCGCGGGCGATGACGCGATCGAAAGCTTTGCCGTGATCGGCGGCAAGTTGTTCTTCAATCGTCTGCATAACGTCACTTCGCGCATCGGCGTCTACTCGCTGGATGGCGCGCCGCTGGGCGAGGTGGCTCTTCCCGGGCCCGGCTCGGGTGGAATCTATGGACGCGCCGATCGGGACGAGGGCTTGCTCTCATTCTCCTCCTACACGATGCCGTATTCGCTCTACCGGTATAGCGCCTCTACCGGTGCGCGAACCCTGTGGTATCGCGACGCGGTACCGTTCGAACCGGAGCGCTTCGAGACCGAACAAGTCTGGTATCCTCAAAGGACGGCACGCGTATTCCGATGTTCGTCATTCATCGGAAAGGACTGCGGCCGGACGGCCAGACGCCCACGATCCTGTACGGTTACGGCGGCTTCAACGTTAGCATCACGCCGCATTTCAACCCGAGCGCCGCGTGGTGGATCGAGCACGGCGGAATCTATGCGGTGGCCAACATTCGCGGCGGCGGGGAGTTCGGCGAGGAGTGGCATCGCGCCGGCATGCTGGATAAGAAACAGAACGTCTTCGACGACTTCATCGCCGNNATGGCGGCCTGCTGGTGGGCGCCGTTTTGACCGAGCGTCCGGATTTGTTCCAATCCGTCGTGTGCTGGCATCCCGATCTGGACATGGTGCGGTATTACAAGTACACGAAGAACAACAATCCACCCGCATTGTTGGAATACGGCAATGCCGCCGATCCGGAGCAATTCAAGTATCTCTACGCATATTCGCTCTACGAGCACGTGCGGCCTGGAACGAAGTACCCCGCGGTGCTCATCACTAGCGGCGACGCCGATACGCGGGTGCCTCCGGAACAAGCTCGCAAAATGACCGCGCGGCTGCAAGGCGGGCCACCAGCTCGGAGCGGCCGGTCATGATCTTGCACGACACGAAGGCCGGGCATTCGGGAGGAACGCCGCTGAGCAAGATCATCGAGGATTCGACATTGGAGCTCACCTTCGTGGCGTGGCAGTTGGGAGTTCAGTAAACAGCCGGACCACACATGAACGGATTCCCTCAATTTGACCTCAACGGGCAGGTGGCGCTGGTCACCGGCGCCGCCCGAGGCCTGGGACGCGCCATTTCGCTGGCCCTGGCGCACGCCGGCGCGGATGTGGCGTTGGGGCTGCGCGACGTGCATGCCCACGGCGATCTGCCGCGGGAGATCGAAGCCCTGGGGCGGCGCGCTTTGCCGCTACAAATGGATGTCACCAGCCTCGACCAGATCCAGCGCGCGGTGGACGGCGCCGCCGCGCATTTCGGCCGGCTCGATATTTTAGTCAATAACGCCGGAATTGCGCCCGGAAATCCGGCCGAAGACGTGCGCGAGGACGACTTCGACCTGACGCTGTGCGTGAATCTGAAGGGGACCTTCTTCGCCAGTCAGTCTGCGGCGCGCGTCATGATCCGGCAGAATGGCGGGCGCATCGTCAACATGGGATCGCAGGCGGGCTTTGCCGCGCTGCCCACCGAGTCGGTGTACTGCATGACCAAGGCCGCCATTGCCCACCTGACCAAATGCCTGGCCGTCGAATGGGGCAAATACAACATTACGGTGAACGCCGTGGCGCCCACGTTCATCCACACGCCGGGCACCGAGGAGGCGCTGGCCGATCCGGCTTTCCGCGCCGACGTCGTGGAGCGCATCGCTGCGCTGCATCGCATCGGCGAGCCGATGGATGTAGCCGGCGCGGTGGTGTTCCTGGCCTGCCCGGCAGCGTCGCTGATCACTGGCCACACCATGCTCATCGACGGCGGGTGGACGGCCCGCTAAGCTAGTGAATTTCACCTAAGACGGTGACACTTGCCTCCACCCAAGAACCGCTCCCTAACGGTCGCGGCTCCGAATGAGGCACACGGCCGCACACCGAGCCGCGACCGTCAGGGAGCGGTTTTCACCACGGGCTGCTAAGCTAAAGCCGTGCCGGATCAGTCCCCCAGGCCGGGCAGCTTCGTGGTGCTGTGGACGCGCGCCAGATGCACGAAGGCTTCCGCGGCTTCACAGCCCGACTCGCGGCCGCGATAGCTCTCCATCGCCTGGTGGAATTCGCGGTAGATGCGCTCGCCGTCCTGGCTCTTGTGGGCGAACAGCGCCGCTTTTTTCTTATCGCGGACGCCACTCACGTCCACGTAATCGGTGGGATGAAAGCCCATGGTCTGCGCGCCGAGGTCGACTTCGTAATAGTACAATTCGAATCGGCCGCGCGCGGCCAGCCAGGCGCGAAAGGCCAGCGTGCTGGCAGCCTGGTGGTCCAGGTGCGTATCGATCGGCCATTGCGTAAACAGAACGTCGGGATCTTCGGCGAAGATCAGCTTGCGCAGCGATTCCGCGGCGTTGCTGTCCACCACGGTGGCGCCGTCGATCTGGCCGGCGAAGACAGGCTTGGCCCCCAGGATCCGGCAGGCGGCCTCGCACTCGGCCGATCGAATGGCGGCGGCTTCGTCGTGCGACTTGCGCGGAATGCCCGCCTCTCCGCGTGTGAGATAAACGATCGTGACGCTGGCCCCCATCGCCGCATAGCGCGCCAACGTGCCGCCACACCCGGATTCGGGATCGTCCGGATGGCCGCCCACACAGACGATCTTCGTTGCATGGCCGGAAGAGGTCTGGCCCGCGGCGAGGGCTGGCAAAGAGAGGAACTGACGGCGCGAGGGTTTCATCACGAATGCTCCCAGGGCTAAGATTATACAGGTTGCCACACATGCCGAACAGAGAGGCGGCGCGCATTCTTTCGCAAGCGGGCCGAGACTGTCGACTTTGGTTCACTGGGCGCGCCTCCGGGCCTTCTGAGCCTCGCAAAATACCGTGACAGCCTTGGTTGGGCAGACTCTCGGCCTGCGCGGGACTCCCGTCCAGCCTGGAAATCTCCAACAGCCCTGCCAATGCCGCGCGGAGAGACTCCGCGCGGACTGAGAGTCCCCACATTATGGGCAGCGGTCCGCCCAGCGGCCTGTCGCCATATTCTGCGAGACTCACTGATTACGCCATTGCCGCCGCCCGCGCCTTCACTTCTGCTCTGTTGGAGGATTTCCCCTTCCGTAACGTGCCTACTCGATCGGCGCACGGGCGGCCGGCACCGATTGGCGGGAGACGGTTCGGATCGCCCACGAAAATGATCCGCTGCACGTGCTGAAGATCGAGCGGCCTCAGCACTGTGTAAGAGATCCCAGGCTGTGCCCATTGAGCGTTCGTCATTGACGGCGGCCGGCCCCTTTTGCGTATGCCGCACCTGTCTGTGGGCCCTTCGGTTCAAGCCTAGAGCTTTGCCGTTCGCCATCGTACCGCGCCAGACGGTGAGGCGAACACGCGCCTTCCCGGTGGCCGCCAATAGAAACAGGATTTCGGGCGTGCGGCGCCTTTCTCGTTACCGAGCGGCGGGTTGTTTAGGTTCTAGGACGGCGTGGTGACCTGCACCGTCGCCGACATGGGCGAGACGTCGTAGCTAGTGTCAACCGCTTGTATTGCGTAGTAGTACGTAGTGTTCGGAGAAACTCCAGTGTCGATACATGAAGACGCGATCCGGGAGCCCAGTTTGGTAAGGCCAGTGGGAGACGTCCCCCGGAAGATATTGTAGTACTGAATCGGCAGACCATAGGCGGAAATGTTTTCGGACCAGGTTACCGTGACTGCTGTGTCGTTGTTTGCCGTCGCCCCGATGTTAACCGGCGCGGCGGGCATCGGAGGCGTGGTGGCTTGCGCCGGCGGAGCCGAAATGGCCGAGACGTCTCCGCCAGTGTCAACCGCCTGTATTGCGTAGTAGTAAGTAGTGTTCGGAGAGGCTCCGGTGTCGATAAATGGAGACGCCTGCCCCTTGGTCAGCGCGGCGAGGCCGGTTGGAGACGTACCGCGGAGAATATTGTAGTACTGAATCGGCATACCGTTGGCCGGAATGTTTTCGGACCAGGTTACCGTGACTGCTGACCCGTTGTTTGGCGTTGCCCCGACGTTGACGGGCGCGGCGGGCATCGGAGGCGTGGCGGCCTGCGCCGGGGAAGCCGACATGGCCGAGACGTCTCCGCCGGTGTCAACCGCTTGTATCGCATAGTAGTACGTAGTGTTCGGAGAAGCTCCGATGTCGATAAATGGAGACGCCGGCCCCTTGGTCAGCGCGGTCAGGCCGGTGGGAGTCGTCCCCCGGAAGATATTGTAGTACTGAATCTGCACACCGTTGGCCGGAATGTTCTCGGACCAGGTTACCGTGACTGNNTGACCTGCGCCGGCGGAGCCGACATGGCCGAGACGTCTCCGCCGGTGTCAACCGCTTGTATGGCGTAGTAGTAAGTAGTGTTCGGAGAAGCTGCGATGTCGATAAATGGAGACGCCGGCGCCTTGGTCAGCGCGGCGAGGGCGGTGGGAGACGTCCCCCGGAAGATATTGTAGTACTGAATCGGCAGACCATTGGCCGGAGTGTTTTCGGACCAGCTTACCGTGACTGCTGTGCCGTTGTTTGGCGTTGCCATGACGTTGACCGACGCAGCGGGCGTCGGAGGCGTAGTGACCTGTGCTGGCGGAGCCGACATGGGCGAGACGTCTGCGCCGCTGTCAACCGCTTGGATCGCGTAATAGTAAGTAGTGTTCGGCGAAGCCCCGGCGTCGATAAATGGAGACGCCAACCGGCTGGCCAGCGCGGTCAGGCCAGTGGGAGACGTCCCCCGGAGAATATTGTAGTACTGAATCGGCAGACCATTGGCTGGAATGTTTTCGGACCAGGTTACCGTGACTGCTGTGTCGTTGTTTGGCGTTGCCACGACGTTGACCGGCGCGGCGGGCATCGGAAGCGTAGTGCCGGACATCTGGTCGGATGGCGTCGAATAGTCGTATTTTGTGTCCCCTGCCACAATCTCGAAATAATAGGTTGTATTGGCATTCAGGGATCTCGCCGTGTAGGTGGTGGCCGCGGTCGTCGCGACCTTGGTCAATTGGCCGGCCGTGGTGCCCTGGAAGATCTGGTACGAACTGACCGGTAAGCCACCAGGCTGGGGGTTCTCCTGCCAAGTCAGAGCGATCGTAGTGGGGGTAGGCGCTGCCGCTACGTTGGTGGGTGGGTTGGGCAGCGGCAGCGTCGCGGCCGATGCGAGCGGAGACATCGCCGCGTCAATCCCCTGCTCCACGGCTACGATGCCATAGTAATAGGCGGTTCCTGGCGCGAGGGGCCCGTTCCTGTAAGTAGCCACGTTGGGCGACGTGGCGGCGATTTGCTGCAGATTTGACGCTGAGGTCCCGCTAAACACCAAATACTCGCTCAAGCCGGTAGTGTTCGAGGGGGGAGACCAACTCAGGTCGATCTCCTTGGGCGAAATCGCCGTAGCCACCAGACTCGTTGCGGAGTCTGCCGACGTTCTGTATGTCTGCAGACTGAGCGTTGTCGAAAGCGGCGAGTCGTTGTTGGCCAAATCGAATGCCTGGACCTGGTAGTTGTACGGCGTGTTACTCGTCAGTGCAGAGTCGGTGAAAGATGTTAGACTTGTGTTGGCGATCCAGACGCCCGCGCAGGGTTGGCCCGATCCCGGCGGTGTGCAGCGGTACACGTTGTAACCCGCTACTCCGACGTTGTCGGTAGAGGCGGTCCATGAGAGGTTCGCCGCGATGACGCCGGGCGTGCCAGTCAGGTTGGCCGGGAGGGACGGCGGAGTAGTGTCGGGCGTTGTGACCAGTTGGCCGTAGTAACTAAACGCGGTGGTGGTGAACCAGGCCTGCGAAACGGCCGTACTCGTCACCGAACTCTGGGTTTGCATGATATCGTTGGGCGAACAACTCGTGGTTGTGCACGTGCAGTTTGCGTCCCCGCCGTTGGCGCCGGTTCCGCCATATGTCTGGTACGCGGAGAAGTAAGCTGCGTCGTTCGCCACGAGATAGAGCATCTGCGTGTAGTTCGCCAGAGCTTGCATGGTCTGCACGAAATAGGCGTCGAGAGGCGCCCAGAAGCTGAACGGCCCTCGGGAGCGGATCGCGTCGACCGAGAGAACATTCTCTTCGCTAGCCATCGCCTTCTGCAACCAGGCCTGGCTTATCGCGACCGGCTTGCCGGCGGCTGCGGCCATACTGGCGACGGTCAGCGAGTTACCGATGAAATTGTTCTGCTGTACCGTGTTGACCGGAATCACATGGATATCGATGTAGTCCAGGGGTAGGGCAATGTAGGCGTTGGTGTAGGCCAGCAGGCTGGAGGACCCGGAAGGCGACATCCAAGTGCCAAAGCCGGCGCCCAGCTTGGGGACGTTGGGCAAGTTCAGCGCTTGGACGGCCGCGATCTCTCCCGCGATCATTTGCGCGGCGTCCGCCGGGATGTTCAAGTTTTGCTGGCCTGTCTGCCCGGCTTCCGTATCGGGTTCGTTTGCGATGACAATATAATCGGGCTGCATCGTCTGTGCGATCGTGGCGGCCATTTGGGCGCGCGCCGCCATGTATTGCGGCCAGGTGAGCGTGCCGTAGAACGTGTTCATGTTGCTCCAACCGGCCGCTATGTCGTTGGAAAACAGGGTCTCGTTGTCCACAATGAGTGTGAGACCGGCGGCCCTGACAGCCTGGGCCACCTGCGAATAGAAGTTCAAGTACGGCTGGAGGGCGGTCGCGCTGCCATAAAAAGGCTCATACAAAACGGGAAACAGGACCGGCACCGACACGGCCTGGATACCCAAAGCTTTCAACTCCTGCAATTGGGCCAGAACATTCGGCAAGTAGTTGGAACCGGATATCGCCGGACCCGTGTTGCTATTGGCCCACTGCAGAGTTGCTGCGTACGCCGTGGGACCGCCCGCTATGGGCGTCCAGGCAGGAGGGGTCGCCAGTTGGGTGTTAAACGCCTGCAGATCGCCGGACAGTTCGCTATAAATGGAGGTGCAGTAGCCTGCGGGTACGGATGCCGGCGCCAGCGGCGCCGGCACGTCTGCCTTGCAGGGCGCATAAACGAGCACCGTCAATGCCGCCAAAATACTGAAAGCGCGCCGTTTGGGCCTTGTCACTTGGCTTTCTCCGATGGACACAGGCGTGGGTCTCGCGACGCGAGCGCGCCGGGCGAAGTGGCATCGGCTCCCCTGATACAAAGGCGCGAATAGACAGAAACCGGACTTCCTCGATACGGCTTTACGGGATAATGGGATCATAAACTCCTTTTCTATGTTGCTCGTCGCGTGACGAGCACCCTCGAACTGTTTTGATTTCAGGCGGCACACGGACATCCAAGTCAGGCCGACCGGATGGTTGATGATTCACTCAGGAACTTGCCATCCGATGTGCTCATCGGCCGAAATGGGCAATCACATCTAATAGGAGTGAATTATCTGATTACGTTGCCAGCGCGTCGATTCCTTTGCTGCGGGCATTCCAGAGCTTCAACCGCCCTATCCCTTGAAAAAGGTGGTGCCAGCCGACGAGCGTCAGTCAGCCGGTTGGGTGAGGGACCTCCGCAACTTGCGACAGGTGCAAACGAAAGATCTCTGCCGATGCGGATCGCGGCCGTAACGGTCGAGGCCGACAGGCGGCGACCCAAGAAGGGCCGGATCGCATCTGCGGACGGCTGCTCTTTCGGATTCGCGAAATCCCTCCGGACAACGACACGCGAATGAACCAACGATCTGCTGAGATACTGCCGGAAAGGCCAGATCAAGATGTCGCGGTCGCGGCCTTATAGGAAGAACGACAACGCCTGGGTGGACCAGCGGCACTGGACGCATGTGCGCAAAGCGCAGGCAGGTATCTCTGCGCTTTCCCTCCTTTTCATCCGTGCCCGCGACCCCCCGGCCGCCCCACGCTATACTATTATTTCAAGCGACCCTTGAACGGCGCACTTCATGGCTGAAATGAGTGTCATCTGGCTGCGCGTAGCCGCGGCCCTGTACTCGCTCGGCCTGCTGCACGCCATCCTCACGCTGGTCCGCAAACGCGAGCACCTCTTCCGGGTTTCACTCACCGCGCTTTCCATCGGCGCCGTGCTGCACTGCGTCTCCATCGTGGACGAGGGGGTGCTCACGAATCGCTGCCCCATCGCCAACTTCTACGAGACGCTCTCCATGTGCGCCTTCCTCATCACCGCACTGTTCCTGTTCGTCTATTGGCGCTACAAAACCGAAAGCCTCAGCGTGTTTATCTTTCCCCTGATCTTCGTCATGACGCTGGTGGCCACGCTGGGCAACCCGGTGGACGCCTGGACCAGCCCGGTAATCCGTAACGCCTGGCTGGACGTGCACATCACGCTGGTCTTGCTGGGCTTCGCGGCGCTGGCGTTCACCGCCGGAGCCTCGCTGCTGTATCTGTTCCAGGAGCGCGAGCTCAAGCGGAAGAAGCCGCGCAAGCTCTACTATCGCCTGCCGCCGCTGGGCACCCTGGATGAGTTGATCTCCCGGTCCATGGCGCTGGGCTTCGTGCTGATGACGCTGGCGGTGATCGCCGCCACCACGTGGGCGTTCATCGAACACAAGAGGCAATGGATCAGCCAGCCGGCCATCGCCATATCGTTCATCACCTGGGGCTGCTACCTGGCCATGGTGTTTCTGCGCATCACGGCCGGATGGCGGGGCCGCAAGGCCGCCATTATGGTGATCGTGGTGGTGGGGTTGTCGGCGGTCACCTGGGTGGCGCATGCGCGGCTGGGAAGCTGGCTGCTGAAGCCATGAAACTGCTGGTCACAGGCGTCAGCCATAAGACCGCGCCCGTCGAGATACGGGAATGCCTGGCCTTCCCGGAGCCGGCCCTGCCGGAGGCCTTGCAGTCTCTGAAATCGCGCGCGGGCGTCTCGGAAGCCTGCATCCTGTCGACCTGCAACCGCGTTGAGATCACCGTCACCACGGACGATCCAGTGGACCCGCAGGCGCTGGTGGACGAGTTTCTGCGGGAATCGCGCATGGTGGCGCCCGCCTCGATCGAGCCGTACCTTTACCGGCATGAAGGCCAGAACGCCATCCACCACCTATTCCGGGTGGCATCCAGCCTGGATTCGATGGTGGTGGGCGAACCGCAGATCCTGGGGCAGCTCAAGACCGCTTACGGGATCGCGAAGACGCAGGGCGCGCTCTGCGGATGGCTGGAGGGCCTGCTGGAGCGCGCCTTCAGCGTGGCCAAGCGGGTGCGCTCGGAAACCGGCATCGGGCAGATGGCGGTGTCGGTCAGCTATGCGGCGGTGGAGCTGGCGCGCAAGATTTTCGGCTCGCTGAACAACCGCACGGTCATGATCGCGGGCGCGGGTAAGATGTCGGAGTTGGCCGCCCGGCACCTGCGGCGCTCCGGCGCGGCGCACGTCTTCGTCACCAATCGCACACACGAGCGCGCGATCGAAATGGCGAGGCTGTTCCAGGGCACGCCCGTCGAGTACACGCGCTTCGTGGCTATGCTCCCGGAGGTGGACATCCTGATCGCCTCCAGCGGCGCGCCGCACTACATCCTGCACAAGGACGAGATGCAGCGGGTCATCAGCGCGCGGCGCAACAAGCCCATGTTCCTGATCGATATCGCGGTGCCGCGGAACATCGAGCCGTCGGTCAACGATTTGGACAACGTCTTCCTCTACGACATCGACGATCTGCAGGAGGTGGTCAACGCCAACCTGCGCGAGCGCCTCAAGGAGGCCGAGCGCGCCGAGGAGATCGTGAAGCAGGAGGTGGAGCGCATGATGGCCCGCCTCAAGGTGCAGGAAATCACGCCCACGATCATCAGCCTGCAGGAGGAACTGGAGCGCATACGGCAGGCGGAAATCGACAAAGTGCGGCGCAAGTTTGGTCCGGTGACGCGCGCGCAGGAAGAGGCCTGGGAGATGCTGACGCGCGGCATCATCAACAAAGTGGCGCACGGTCCGATCTCGGAGTTGCGGCTGCAGGCGGGGCGGCCGGACGGCGCGCACGTG
The DNA here is from genome assembly GCA_003132865.1 of Bryobacterales bacterium. The sequence goes on along the minus strand of PKYZ01000197.1, from coordinate 6,721 downwards.
ATCGCCGCCATTCGCAAGGCATTTCACCTTACCGAGCCGCGACAATGATCTTACCGAGCCGCGACAGTGAGGGAGCGGTAATGCTTGTCATCGCATCGCGAGGATCGCAACTGGCCCTGTGGCAGGCCCATTGGGTGCAGCAGCAACTGGCGGCCCTGGGATACCCGAGCCGCATCGAAATCATAAAGACCACCGGCGACAAGATCACGGACGTGCCGCTGGCTCAGGTGGGCGCGAAGGGACTGTTCACCAAGGAGATCGAGGAAGCCCTGCTGGAGGGCCGCGCGGACCTGGCGGTGCACAGTCTGAAGGACCTGCCGACGGAGTTGCCCGCGGGTCTGGTGTTGGCCGCGATTCCGGCGCGCGAAGATCCGCGCGATGCCCTGGTGGGCAGGCGGTTGGCGGACTTGCCCGCAGGTGCGAAGCTGGGCACCAGCTCGCTGCGTCGCGCGGCGCAGTTGCGCAGAGTCCGGCCCGATCTACGGATCGAGGCAGTGCGCGGCAATTTGGACACACGCCTGCGCAAGCTGGATGCAGGTCAATATGACGCCATAGTGCTCGCGGCCGCCGGTCTGAAACGCCTGGGCTGGGAGGACCGCATCGCGGAGATCCTACCGCCCGATATCGTCTGTCCCGCGGTAGGCCAAGGCGCGCTGGCGATCGAGACCGGCCAGTCAGGCCTCCTGACCTGTCAGCAGCTAAATCATGCCCCCACCCAATCGGCCGTCACCGCCGAACGATCTCTCCTAGCCGCCCTAGGAGGAGGCTGCCAGGTCCCCATAGGGGCCTACGCCACCGTCGCCGGCGACCGTCTCTCGCTGCAGGCCGTAGTCGTCTCGCCGGATGGTGTCCACCTGGTGCACGATCGATCCGAAGGTCCCGCCGCGGACGCCCAGCGCATCGGCCGCGAGTTAGGGGAAGCGTTGCTGGCGGCGGGCGCGGACCGCATTCTGGAGAGCGTCTACGGATGAGCAAGGTCTACCTGGTAGGCGCCGGACCAGGCGATCCCGAACTCATCACCCTGAAGGGCCGCCGCCTGCTGGAGCGGGCCGATTCGGTCCTGTACGACCATCTTGCCAACCCGGCGTTGCTGGATCTGGCGCCCGCGCAGGCCGAACGCATCTACGTCGGCAAGAAGAAATCCGTGCACGCCTTCAGCCAGGAAGAGATCTGCGCCATGATGATCGAGCGCGCGCGGCGGGGCCTGAACGTCGTGCGGCTGAAAGGCGGCGATCCGTTCATTTTCGGCCGCGGTGGGGAAGAAGCCGAAGCGCTGGCCGCCGCGGGCGTGGCTTTCGAAATTGTGCCGGGGGTCACGTCGCCGCTGGGAATTGCGGCGTACACGGGAGTACCGCTCACGCATCGCGAGCACACCAAGGTGGTGACGTTCGTGACGGGCCACGATGCAGCGGGCATCGATTGGAGCAAGGTTGGCGGGACGGACACGCTGGTCATCTTCATGGGCATCTTCGCCTTCGATGAAATCGCGCGTGCGCTGATCGCCCACGGCCGCGCCGCCGATACGCCCGCCATGGCCGTGCGNNAGGTTCTGCGACTGTGCAACATGACGAGACTGAGCGGCTCAAATCGCTGCAGCAGTACGAGATTCTCGATACGCTTCCAGACCCCGCCTTCGATGAGATCGCGCGCGCCTTGATCGCCAACGGCCGCTCGCCCGAAACGCCCGCCATGGCCGTGCGCTGGGGGACGCGGCCGGATCAGCACACGCTGGCGGGAACGCTGGCCACGCTGCCCGGGTTGATCCACGAGCACGACCTGAAGCCGCCCGCGACGATCATAATCGGCGAAGTCGTGGGGTTGCGCGATAAGCTCAACTGGTTCGAGCGCCTGCCGCTGTTCGGTCAGCGCATCGTAGTGACACGCGCCCGCGGCCAGGCCGAGGCGCTCTCTTCCAGGTTGCACGCGCTGGGTGCGGAGGTGATCGAGCTGCCGACAATCGAGATACTGCCCGCCCTCGATTACGAACCGCTCGACCAAGCGATCGCCGAGCTGGGCTCGTACGACTGGCTGATCTTCACCAGCGCCAACGGCGTGCGATTTTTCCTGGAGCGCCTGGATCGCTCCGCCGTAGACCTGCGGGCGTTGCGCGCGCGCATCTGCGCCATTGGTCCCGCGACGCGCGCCGCCATCGAAGCCTTGCACTTGAAGGTGGACGTGATGGGCAAGGATTACTTGGCCGAAGGGATGCTCGCCGCTTTCGCGTCACACAACCTGGCGGGCCAGCGCATCCTGCTGCCGCGGGCCGCCGTGGCCCGCGATCTGGTGCCCGTCGAACTGGCGCGCCGGGGCGCGGTGGTGGACGTGGTGGAAGCCTACCGCACGACCGTGCCCGAGGGTGCGCGCGCGGCGGCCGCCGGGATCTTCGGCGCGGCGCAGAAGCCGGACTGGGTCACGTTCACCAGTTCATCGACTGTGCGCAATCTGGTGGCTGTCGCCGGCGCGGCGGCCGTGGGCGGGGTAAAGGCGGCTTCGATCGGCCCGATCACGTCGGCCACCGCCCGCGAGTTGGGGATTGAGGTGACGGTCGAGGCATCGGTGTTCACGGTGGACGGCTTGGTGGAGGCGATCCTGCGGGCGGTAAGCTTGAAGCAGGAGGCACCGGACCGTGCCGTTTGAGCGTATCTCGATAAACCCGAATATCTGTCATGGGCAGGCATGCGTGAAAGGGACGCGCATTCCCGTTCATCAGGTCGTCCGCATGCTGGCAAACGGAGACACGGTCGAGGATCTGTTGGCGGAATACCCCTCGCTTACGCGGGAGGACATCATGGCCTGCCTCGACTATGCCGCTGAGTTAGCCGAGGAGTTGGTGACTCCCCTTCAGGCCGTTGACGTGTGAGGGACGCGGATTCTTGTGGATGAGAACATCCCTCGCATGACGGTGGATGCTGTGGGTGCACTCGGCAACGATGTGAAAGACATTCGCGGAACGCACGCGCAAGGGCTTCCCGATCCGGAACTGTGGCGGGTAGCAACTACGGAAGCGCGCCTTCTCATCACCACGGATAAGGGGTTCAGCGAATTCCGAAACCGTTCCGCACCACGGGATTTTGATCGTACGCCTGCGCCAGCCGAACCGCCACAAGATCCACCACGCAGTGATGCGCGCGATCCAACAGTTGCCGGAATCCGAGTGGCGCAATTTGTTTGTGGTAGTACGGGACACGATGATGAGTACCTCGCGTTCGGGCGGCCCGCTGCAATGAATACGAGCATCTTCGAGTTATTCAAAATCGGAATCGGACCCTCCAACTCGCACACGGTCGGACCCAAATAGGTAGAGGATGGTGACTGCTCGTTCAGTCACGGGGCGGACCAACACCTTTGCTCCAAACAGGTAGCCTTGTCGAAGGAGTTCGCGGATCGAAAGCGCCAGCGTGATTGTCTGCGGCACCAATATGCATAGCGCGCGCTGCAGGTCCGACAGCAGTCGTCTATGAGACGCCGGAGCGCATTTCGAGTTCAGTTCGAGGCATGAGGAAATCAAGTTATCGAACTGGAACAGCAGCTTACGCCCCAGATAGGGCTCGTTACCTGGCGTAAATATCGGCGTCGACACAACGGATCCCGATGTCAAGGTACCACGAGTCCTTTCCTCTGCTCATATGCATACGCCGACCCCGCGATGGCGATAGAGCACAGCTCGATTTGGATTCTGTCGGCCGCGCGCCATCGAGGCCCGCGGCAAACGATCAGGCGGCGCGCATTCAAAGTTTGGGACGAGGGATGGAAACACAATAGGCGTCCTAATCTTCAGGCGATGGGGGAGTATCTGCATAAGGAGTTGCTGCAAGATGCATTTCCGACCATGAAGGGTTTCACGCGCGACCTTAATAGCGCGACTCATGGCGATCCATTCAGCGCACAATGGAATGTGGTCGCTGGCGCAGGCGGCGTTCCGGTTTTTCCTGTTTCAAAAAATCTATGTTCGCCGCAACTGGCGGATGAGGTTTGTGCCGAGGTCATTCCTTGGCTCGCGGCCACGATGGGAATAATGAGCGCGGTATTTGGCCAAGAGGGCACCCCAAAACCCAACTGACACGTGCCAACTGCGCAGCGTGAGAATCAAGAGTAAATTGAGAATCAAGAGTAAATGAGGACGGAAAGGTCCGAGCCTGGATACGTTACGGCTCCCTCGGGCTTACCGGTTGCGGACACGGCACGGATCGCGCTGTCGTCCTGGGATTGCTGGGAGAAGAGCCAGGCCCGGTCGATCCGGCACGTATCGAGGGTCTGGTACGCAGCGCACGGGAGAGCAACGCGTCGCTCTTATGGGCGGCCCGCCAACGCCGTTCGATGAAACCCGCGACCTGCTCTTTCGCGGCGACATCGTGCTGCCGGGCCATCCGAATGGCGTGCGCTTTACGGCTTTCGACCGCGCTGGCGCGATCTTGCGGCAGGAAGTGTACTCCTCGGTGGGCGGCGGTTTCATCGAGCGCGAAGGCCGATTGAACGCTCCTGGGGCGGCCGCCATGAGCGATTCCGTGAAGTTGCGATATCCTTTTGAAGACGCCGCAGAGATGCTGGCGCAAGGTGAGGCGGCGGGTCTGCCGACTGGTTTGGATATCCGCTCGCACTACAAGGAGACGTCGCTCGGCAAGCTGGCGGTGAATGTAATCGAGTGCTAAAAGACTGCGTCAAAAAAACGTGTCCGCATGAGTGCGGANNCGGTGCTGCTGTTCGCGCTCAACGCCTGCATCACGCTGCGCCTGTTCCGCACCGGCTACACGCACCAGATGGGCTCCATCGAGGCCGCGTACGTGGGGCTCGCACGCTACGCCTCGCAACACTGGAACGACATGGGCTGGTTCCCGCTGTGGTACGGCGGCATTCCCTACGCCGATACCTATCCGCCATTGTTGCATTGGATTTGTGGACTGTTCCTCTCCCTGACCGGCGTATCACCCGGACTGGCGTACCACTTCGTCACCGCGCTGCTCTACTCGCTCGGTCCTGTCACGTTGTTCTGGATGGCGTGGCGGCTGTGTGGAAATCGCGTGTGCGCGTTCGTTGCAGGCGCCGGTTATTCGATCGTGTCGCCCAGTTGCCTGCTGGTGAAAGAGATTCGCTTCGATGCCGGAGGCTGGTTCGGCGTGCGCCGCCTCCAAGACCTGGTGGTCTACGGGGAAGCCCCACACATCGCGTCCCTGTGTCTCCTGGCGCTGGCCATCGGGATGCTTCACGTGGCGATCGAGAAGCGCAAACCCGGCTATTGGGTGGCGGCGGCGCTGGCTATCGCCAGTGTGCCCATGAGCAACTGGCTGGGCGGAATGGCGCTGGCCATGGGAATCGCCGCGTACGTGTTCGCCGGGTTACCGTCCGGCCAGAAGCCGATTCCCACTTGGCTGCGCATCGGAGCGGTCTGCGTCTACGCGTACGCTCTGGCAGTGCCGTGGCTCTCTCCGGCCACTATCGCGGTGATCCGCGCCAACGCGCCGCGGATGGCCCACGATTACGAATTCGACGCCCGGCAGCGGCTGTTCACATCCGGCGTGGCGCTGGCCTTCCTGTTGGCCGCGTGGATAGTGTCGCGGTGGAAGTTGCCACGCCACACACGGTTCGCGCTGTTGTTCCTGCTCGTGAACGCGTCCGCCGCGCTCGGTGGTTACTGGTTCAACCTGTCGCTGGTGCCGCAACCTGGGCGCTACCACCTGGAGATGGACATGGCATTCTGGCTGGCGGCGGCGTTCGCGGTCTGGCCGCTGGCCGGGCGGCTGAACCGCCGCGCCGCCGTGGCCGCCGCCGTGGCCGCCGTGGTTGCCTGCGCGCCCGTCGTTGTGCGGCAGCGCCGCGCCGCCCGCGAGATGGAACGGCCCATCGACATCCACCGCACCATCGAGTATAAGACGGCGCAATGGCTGAACCGGAACCTGCCGGGCGCGCGCGTCTTCGCGCCCGGAAGCATCGGTTTCTGGCTCAACGCCTTCAGCGACTCCCCGCAGATCGGCGGCGGCTTCGACAACGGTGTCACGAACCCCCTGGTTATCCACGTCATCTTCCAAATCTTTTTCGGCGATNNCGGCGAGCGGCAGCAACTCGCCGTCGACCTGATGCGCGCCTACGGCGTCGACGCCGTGATCGTCGGGGGCAGAGACAGTGCGGAGGTCTTCCACCCCATCTCCCATCCCGAAAAGTTCGCGGGAATGACCGAACTCTGGCGCGATGGCGGCGACGTCATCTACGAAGTCCCGCGCCGCTCCCGTTCTCTCGCCCACGTTATGCTGGCCGGCGACCTGGTGCAACTCCCGCCAGCGGCGTACGATTCCATCGCGATGCAGCCCTACCTCAACGCGCTCGAGAATCCCGCCTATCCGCCCGCCGAATTTCACTGGCGCGCGCCCAGTGCCGCGAGCGTGGCCGCAGATCTGCGCCCCGGCCAGATCCTGAGCGTACAGATGAGTTGGGACAAGGGCTGGAATGCGTCGGTGGACGGCCGGCCAGTTCCCATCCGCGGCGATAAGTTGGGGCAGGTAGTGGTCGAGCCGCGATGCAGCGGCTTGTGTACGGTCGAATTGAATTACGATGGTGGCGCCGAAGGCCGATGGGCGCGCACCATCCAGCGCCTGGCCTTCGGCGCAGGCGCGCTCTGGATACTCACGGGAGTCTATCGGCGAAGGAAAAATGTGTCCGCATGAGTGCGGACACGGCCCGCTGAGAGCGTAATGCCGCATACTTTTTCTGTAACCGAGCACCTGCATTA
>PKYZ01000545.1 GCA_003132865.1 Bryobacterales bacterium | reverse complement strand
CGCTTCAACAAGGCGCAGCAGGACGCATTTCTCCCGTATGTCGAGCGCGGCGATATCGTCCTGATCGGCGCCACTACGGAGAACCCGTCGTTCGAAGTGATTGCGGCGCTGCTGTCGCGCTCGCGTGTGTATGCGCTACGCGCGCTCACGGCCGAGGAGATCGTGGAGTTGTTGCAGCGCGCTCTGGCCGATCGCGAACGCGGTCTGGGCGAACTGGAAATCGCCGCGACGCCCGCCCTGCTGGAGCAGATCGCCATCTACGCCGGCGGCGACGCGCGCTCCGCCTACAACACGCTGGAAGCCGCCATAGCCGCTTCGCCGCCGCACGAACTTGCCGAAGCGGCCGTCCAGGACGCCATCGAGCGCAAGGTGCTGCTCTACGACAAATCGGGCGAAGAGCACTACAACCTGATCTCGGCGCTGCACAAATCCGTGCGGTCGAGCGATGCCGATGCCGCGCTCTACTGGCTGGCGCGCATGCTGGAGGCCGGCGAGGACCGCCTGTACATCGCGCGCCGCTTGATGCGCATGGCCATCGAAGACATCGGCCTCGCCGACCCGCGCGCGCTGGAGCAGGCCGTGGCGGTGATGCAGGCCGTGCACTTTCTGGGCATCGGTGAAGGCGACCTGGCGCTGGCACAGGCCGCGATTTATTTGTCGGTGGCGCCCAAGTCCGACGCTTCGTATCGCGCGCTAAGCGCCGTGCAGGCGGATGTGCAGGAGACCATGGCGGAACCCGTCCCGCTGCACCTGCGCAATGCCCCCACCAAGGCGATGAAGGAATGGGGCTACGGCGCAGGCTACGAGCATGCTCACAAGTTCGAGGATGCGATTACGGGGATGGAATGCCTGCCGCCTTCGCTCGCCGGCAAGCGCTACTACCAGCCTACCGATCGCGGCATGGAGAAGCGCATTGGCGAAAGGCTGGAAGAGGTGCGCAAGGCGCGTGAGGCCGCGCGTGGGCGGGGGGAGGCGGGGTCGTAGGCGTCGGCGCGCGACCGGGCGCAACCTGTAACCACATAGGTTACACTGGTAGACGTGGCGATCAAGGGATTTCGACACAAGGGACTCGAACAGTTTTTCGCCACCGGGACCAAGTCGGGAATTCAAGCGAAACACGCTGAGCGGCTCCGGCTCATCCTCGGCCGCCTGAATGCGTCAACCGGCGCGCGCGATATGAATCTGCCCGGCTTGGATCTCCACGAACTGCGCGGCTCCCGAAAGGGCACGTGGGCCGTGAAAGTGAGCGGCAACTGGCGCGTGACGTTCACTTGTGCCGGGAAGGATGTAGATCGCGTAGACTACGAGGACTACCATTGAGGTGACCATGAAGATGCATAATCCGCCGCACCCAGGTGAGGTGCTCAGGGAGCTGTGCCTGGAACCCCTGAACTTGACTGTCACGGATGCCGCGCAGTCGCTCGGGGTGAGCCGGAAGGCGCTGTCCAGCATCCTGAACGGGCGCGCCGGCATCAGCCCGGAGATGGCGATCCGTCTCTCGATCGCCTTTGACACCAGCGCCGAAAGCTGGCTGAACCAGCAGGTTCAGTACGACCTCTGGCACGCGGAAAAAAGCCGGAAGCGGCTTCACGTGACGAAACTGTCTGCGGCCTGATGTCGGCTAGTCGGCTGCCGGCGCGCGACCAGTGCGCCTTCGCGAGATAACTAGAGCCGGTCTTTTGGGGCGGGTTCTGCTGCCGGAACCTTGTCCAGCGCGGCCAGGAAACGTTCGCGACTGCCGCGTTCGGCCATTTGCTCCAAACGGGTCCAGCCGGAAAGTTGTTCGGCCAAGGCCGCCGCCACGATCCGCTCCGCGGAAACCTGCTGCCGCGCAGCCAGATCGACAATCTGGCGGTAGATTGCGTCGGGAACTGTCACATTGAGAGTCATGGTGCCTCTCCTATTATCGCAAGGAATTCCCGCGGCGAGATTACTCGAACGCCGAAGCGCTCGGCACCCACGAAATCCCTGGTGTTGAACGTAACCAGAAAATCGGCCCGGCTTTCCACGCCCAATTCCAGGACGAAGTCGTCCTTTGGGTCGGGTAGAAGGGGCCGCCAAAGAAAGAAGATGAGACGCAAATTCGCATTGGCGCAAAGGAAGCGTAACACGTCATTGATGTCGCTACCGCTCAGAGATCCACCCGTGCAGACACGCTCGAGTGTCTGTTCATACTCGAGAACCAGGGGCACCGAAAGGTTGATCCGCCATCGATGGTCGCCCAGCAGCCGCAACAGACGGTGGGACGCCCCGAGATTGGACAGCAGCGCGGCGACAAGCACATTGGTGTCGATCACTACCTGATACATGGCCCGTCACCTCCCATAAATCGCCCGCACCGCGCTCCGCACATATTGCTCGTCCGTCAACCCTTCCACCGCCTCTTCCGGAAAGCCCACCAGCGCCCGAAAGTATCCGGCCAACTCGCCGAACAACTCCACGCGCGCGGGCGGCTCGTAACCGTCGCGCATGGCCAGCGCAGTCACCGCGATGCGCACCGCTTCCGGATCTACGCGGCTGCGCAGGCGCGCGGCCAGGTGCGGGAAGGCCAACAGGGAATTGTATTTGACCGGCGCAATCTGTTCCACATCGGGTTCCAGCAGCTTGGCTTCGCGGAGCACCACCGTGTTGGCCGCCAGGTCTCCCAGGCGCTGGCCCTTGCGGCTCACCAAACAGGTAGTCACTCCCACCAGGTAAGCCCCTGGCAAAAAGTCGATAGCGCGCAGAAGATTGCGCAGCACCACTTGGGAGGGACGCAATCGCAGGCCTTGCGCATCCACCACTCGCAAACCCAGCATGCGCTTGCCCAAGGTTTGCCCGCGCCAGTACCACTCGAAAATCATGGCATACGCCATGGAGGCCGCGAAGTAAAGGAACACCGTCAGCGCAGTGGCCCAGTCCGTGCCGAGCATCGCGAACACGCGGGCGCCCTTCTCGATCACCGTCGCAGCGGCCGCCAGCACCAAGGCGTCCACACCCCAGGCCAGCGCGCGCAAGACCGGCGACGCCAGCCGCAGCGAGAACACCACGCCTTCGGGCGTTTCGATGCGCAGGGCCGACGCACGGGCGGGAGTCAAGTGCGGCCTACTCTGGAAAGGAAGATGGACAACGCCGCCATTTCCAAAACTCCGAACACGATCTTCAAACTGTAAGGCAGCACCGGCTGATGATACTGCGATACGAACGCCTCCACGATGCCGGCCCACACCAGCAGGACCGCCGCGCCCAGCGCGATGGCCAGCAAATCGTGCGCCACGGCGCGCAACCTTTCCGCGCGGGTAGCCCGCTCACCCCAGCCGATGAGCGCGCTGGCCAACACCAGCCCGGCTTGTCCGCCCAGCAGAATCGCGGGGATCTCGATGGCGCCGTGGGGCAACAGCCATCCCGCCAGGAACTGCCCGTAACCCGCGCCCACGTAGTCGGCCGCCACCGCCCCCAGGACCACGCCGTTGTAGAACAGCAGGATGATTGTGCCTACGCCCCAGGTCACACCGGCGGCCAGCGCCGTCACCGTGACCTGAATATTGTGAGTCATCAACTGCGCCGAGAACGAAGCCTTGTGGCCGTGCAGGCGGTCGGTCTTCCTGCTCTCGGCGCTTTCCTCTTGGGCCACGCGTTTTGCGGGCGATCCCATCAGTCCAGGAAAAGGCATGAGCACGGCCTTTGCGTCGGGATCGGCGCGAATGGCAAACCAGCCGAAAGCGCAGCCCGCGAGCGTCAAGCCCACGGCCAGTCGGAACGCGCCCAGATGCCTGCGGAAGGCGCGCGGAAAGGCGGCAATGAACGCGCCCCAGCGAATCTTCCCGGCCCGCGCGCGCGTCTCGTGGATCTCCGCATAGGCGCACGAAACCAGCGATTCCACGTACGCGCGCAACTGCGGCTCGGTGGCAAAGGTATCCAGGCGCACCAGGTCCGCCGAGCAGCGTTCGTACAGGTAGTGCAGCCGCTCGATCTCCGGAATCGACATGCGCCAATTCGGCTCCAGACGCAACCGGTCGAGCAGGGCCTGCAGTTCGTTCCAGTAGACCCGCTCGGTCGAGACGAATCGCGGCAGGTCGAGGATCACAGCAACTGCCTCCGTTTGATCTCCAGATACGCCGCGGTGGCTTGCGCCTTGATGTTTTGCGGATCGACCACAGACAAGCGCACGCCGCGATTACGCAGCGCGATCTGCAACTCGTGCATCTTATTCCAGCGCATCTGCCCGGCCAAAGCCTGATACGCCGACTCCACATCGGCCGGGGCATTGTCTTCGAAAAGCGGCTGCGACCCAGCGGTGCGCATCACGTTTACCAACACCAGGTGCCGGCGCGCCACCAGCGATACCTCGCGTGCGAAGGTCTCGGCCAGCAGCGGATCGTCCAGCGAAGTGAAGAAAATCAGCAGCGAGCGGCGGCGCAGATTGAGCTGCAAACTGGTGAACAACTCGCGAAAATCGGGGCTCACGCGGCGCGCGTGCAAGTTGTAGATGGTCTCGCGGCACAAACGGAAATGATCCATGCCGCTGCGCGCCCGAACCATGCGGTGAGGCCGGTCGCTGAAGGTGATCAGGCCGAAGCGGTCGCCCTGGCGCTCGGCGGCCAGCGCCAAGTGCAGCCCGGCTGTCACATAGCTTTCCAGAATCTGTTCGCGCGCCGACAGGCGGGAAGCATCCACCACCACGTAGACTTCCTGCGCGTGTTCCACCTGATAGAGCTTCACCACAGGAGTGCGCCGGTGAGCCGTTGCCTTCCAGTGGACATCTTCATAGCTATCGCCCGGTATGTACTCGCGCAGTCTCTCGAACTCCCGGCCCTTGCCGACCTGGCGGTGGACGCGCATGCCGGCATTCGGCGCGCGCAGGAACAGCGCCGCCGTGGCGCGGTCGCGCAGGTTCGGATAGACGCGCAAGTTGCACTCCACCGGCACGCGCGCACGCGCCAGCCACAGTCCCAGCGGCGAGGGAGTTTCCACGTGCAGATCGCGCAACGCATGATCGCCGCGCGTGGTGCCCGTACACGGCCAGGCCAGCGCGGATCGGCCGGGTTGTAAAGTGACGCTTTCCGTGAGCCGCTCGGATGCGACGCCTTCCGGCATCACCAACCCGGCCCGCACCGAAAGCGCTCGCGCGGAACCGTTCTCCAGCGCGATGGTCACATCCGCTCGGACGTCTTTGGTGAGTCGGACCATTTCGGGCGCGTGCGCGCCGAGCGCCGCCACGCGCTGCCGGCTTAGCAGCGCATCCACCACACTCGCCGCGAAGCAGACGGCCAGAATTCCCGCACAGGGCAGCGCCAGTCCGGGCATGATGCCGGCCAGGGTGGCCGCGGGTAAAACGACCAGCGCGGCGGCGAGCAGGATACGGGAACCCGGGACGATCATCGCGGCACTGGCACCTCGTGCAGAATACGATCCAAAACTTCACCCGTGCGCACGCCCTCCAGTTCCGATTCGGGCCGCAACAGCAAACGGTGCTCGAGGGCTGGCGATGCCATAGCGCGCACATCGTCGGGGCTGACGAAATCGCGCCCGGAAAGGGCGGCCCACGCGCGGCTGCCCGCCAGCAGCGCTTGCGTCGCGCGCGGCCCGGCACCCACCAGAACGCTGTCGTCGGTGCGTGTGCGCCGCACCGCTTCCACCACGTACTCCACAAGCTGATCGCTTACCGCGACGAGTTGCAGTGCGCCGCGCAGGTCGGCCAGCTCGGTGTGGGACAGGCACTGGTGAACTTCGCCGCGCAACAGCACCGCCTCCGGCGCATGCTCATCCAGACTGCGGCGAGCCAGGTCCAACTCCTCTTCCCGCTGCGGCCAGGTCATCGGAATCTTCAGCATGAAGCGGTCCTTCTGCGCCTCCGGCAATGGATACGTGCCTTCCGATTCGATGGGATTCTGGGTGGCGAAAACGGTGAAGTTCGGCGATAGCGAATGCGTCTCGCGATCGATCGTCACGGTGCGCTCCTGCATCGCTTGCAGTAGCGCGGACTGGGTCTTCGCCGGCGCGCGATTGATCTCGTCCGCCAGCAGGAACGCGGTGAAGACCGGCCCTTTGATCAGCGAAAATTCGTTGCGCTGCAGGTTGAAGACGTTGGTGCCCGTGATGTCCGCCGGCATCAGGTCGGGCGTAAACTGAATGCGGTTGAACTCGCATCCCAGCACGCGCGCCAGCGTGCGCGCGAGCAGGGTTTTGGCAAGGCCCGGCACGCCTTCGATCAACGCGTGCTGGTTCGTGAGGATCACCACCAGCGACTGGCGGATGGCATCCTGCTGGCCGATGATCACCTTGCCGATCTCGCTGGTGACCCGTTCGATGGCCGCTTGAAATTGATCTAGATTCAAATTGCTCCTTTCGCGCGCACAATCGTCTGGATTTCGCGTAGCGCCTCGGTGGGACGGCCGGCTTGGTTGCGCAGCGCAGCTTCCGCCTGCGCGCGGCGTGCAGGCGCCATGTCGCGCGCGTGGCTCTTCAGCCACTCCTGCCAGCACGCGGCGGCGAGCCGGTCCGGTGCAACGTGCCTCCGCAACAGCGTGACCAGACCGGCCACGGACGTGCGGCCGAAGACTTTCTCCTCCCGCGGCGCACTGGCCACGGGCGGAAAGCTGGACGCATTCTTCCAAATGAACAGTATCGCGACGATCGCCAGGCCGAGGGCCAAGCCATGCAACCGGAATCGGCGCGCCAGTGCGACCACGCTGCCGCTCTCGACGATCCCGAAGTGCGACTCGTCGAATACGATACGCGTGCGACTGCCTATGACGCGCGCCAGCACCGCTGTTTGCGGCGCATCGGCCACGGATTCATTGCCGAACAGCCGGCCATCCGCCACCAGCACGACGTTCCCTTTTCCGAAGGCTCTCTCGATGACCACCGGCCGCGTCCCGTTCTGTTCGATGACTTCCCAGTTCTGCGCTTCGGCGAAATACAAATTGCCGTGGCCTTCCTTATCGAAATCGAGGCCGAAACGAACGCCCCACAGCTTTTCGAGGGGTGCTGGCCGCGGCGGCTCCCGTCCTGCCGCTGCCGCCATCCCAAAGACCAGTCGATTGCCGCGTTGCGCGAAGTCTTCTAAAGCGCGCGTCTCGGAATTTGGCTGCATGGCGAAGCTGTACGGCTCCAGCCCCAACAGCAAGACGGTGCTGTTGCGATCCGGCACGCGGTCCAAAGGCTGGTAGCTGCGCACCACAGTCACGCCGGGCAACCGGCTCAGGCTTTCGAAAATCACCTTGGCCCCGGCCGGGTCGCTGCGCAGTGTCGAGTACGCGGGATAAGCATCGCCGCCCGAAAACCGCCGGTTAAAGAGATACAGAACGCCGCAGGCAAAGGCCACGGCCAGCAAGCCCAGCAGCGCGACAGTGCCGGGCCTCTTCACGCCGCCATCTCCGCCGGCGTCATAGCCGCTTTGATCTGCTGCAGACGCTGCCGAAACGCGTCTGTATCCTCCGCCGTGACGCTGTGCTTGCCGTACCAGGCGCGCTCGAAGCTGGCGACGTTCACCGCAAACAGCGCGCGCGCATTCGGATACTCCCGCGCCCTGCGCCGCAGCTCCAGTTCATACTCGCGATTCGTTTTGCCCGGGTGAATGGCGATCCGTTCGTGACGCCCCAGCCACGCCAGGTTGGCGAGATACAAGGCCCGCAGAGCGGCACGGTAATCGCCTTCGCGCGCGCAACTCTCTGCCAGCGCGATCCACTCTTCTTCCGGAAGCCGGTCGGCCAGCAGATTCTCGTCCTGTAAGCCGACGGCTAAGCTGACAGCCAGGCCGCCTGCCGTCAACATGCGCGCAGGCATGGTTTTGGCGCGCCGCAATCGCCACACGATGAGTGCCGTCAGGGCCAGCAGCGCGGCAATGAGCACGTAAACGCTCCAGTGCAAGGCCGAGCCGGGCGGCGAAGCGGTGTCCGTTCCGGAAGCGTTAGGGAGCTTTTCGCGCAGCCAATCCACCAACCGATCGATGGCATTACCGATGCTGCGCAGCCCTTGCTGAACGGTATCCGCCAAACGGTCCGTTACGGTGACCAGCCACGAAACATTGCCAGCCCGTTTGGTGACGGGGGGTGCCAATCGCCAATCGTATTCGGGCGATTGCAAAGTCCGGCGGATGGATTGGTCGAGATTCGCGGGAGTGACTTGCGCCGGGAGCGCCTGTGCCACGATGAACACAATCAGAGCGGCGGACGCCACCATGCGCAACGCCGCGCGCAAATCTTCTCCAGTCCCGCGCGATTCCAATTGAAAGCTGCGCAGGCAATAAACCGCCTGCGTGAAAGGATCGAACGCCATCCAGGCCAGCGTCATCGCCGCCAGCCAGAATAACGAATTGCTCACGTAGTATGTCGCGCCACGGCTGAAAACGGACTCATAACCGGTGAGTATCCGCAGGAGTTGCGGCAACACCGCGAGAAGGATCAGCACATTCAGCAACAGGATCAGATACAAGACGGTCAGGAGAAGCAGTACGCCCCAGCCCTGCCGTTGTTCGAAGCCCGCCAGCTTGCGGGCCTTGGTCATGAGCTGCGCCAGGTCCGTATCCTCGCGGTCCGCGAGCGCCGCCGCACTACGGTAAAATGCCGCCATCCACGGCAGCGGCAGGACCACGCCGACCGCCAGCGCCATTGCCATCGGCTTGGTCCCACCGAAGAATGCCTGGCTCGATACCAGCCGCCAGAGCCGCCGGCGCGTCCACGGCAACTCCGGCCGCCCGCCGAGCTGACGATCGAGACGCCCCGCGAACACCGCGCGCCAGCAGTTCATCCACAGGAGCAGCAATGCCAGCGCGCACGCCTCGAACGCGCAAGTCGCATCGGGCGTGCGAGGCTGCGCCATGTCATTCCAGAAGACCAGCAGGCCCAGCACAAAAGGCACGCTGCCGATCCAGTGAGCGACGATGGTGGCCAGCGGAGCGGCCCGCAGCGTATGCACCGCTTCTTCGAGCAGGTCGAGGGCACCGGCTCGCACTAACGGATGCGCCATGTGTGCTCCGCACGCGCCGCGATTTCCAGCAGGATCTCGCCGCCGATATAGAAGATCAGCCACGACAGCAACAAGCCGCCCAGAGCCGCCATAGGCGTAAGNNCGCGCGCGCGCGATGGCGGCGCGTCGGAGCCGGCCGGGCAATCGCCTGCAAGCATGCCGCGCAGAGCAGCCGCGATTCATGCTCCGTGACGCATTCCCGGCAGAAATGACGGCCGCACGCGGGACACCGGCAGACCGCTTCCCGCAGCTCATGGTTCCAGCAGCGCTGATGGATGAGGACGCCCGTCATTCCGGTTTGAAGGATAGCACGAACCCCGCGATAGCCAGCAGAGCCACGCCCCCGCTATATATAGGGCGCACGATGCCGGAGCGCGGACGGGGGCGGACGGCGACGGGGCCGCGCTTGCCCGCACGTGCCGCGTCCACGGCGTCGCCGATCATCTGGGCATACGTAATGCCGCCGATAAACAGCAACGCTACAATCGCCAGTCTCTGCATGCCGGTCCGCAGGATGCCGCGATGCTTTTGCACAAAAACCCCAATGGCGCTGGCGATCTGCACCACGGTCAATGCCACGGACACATTTGCCAGCCACGAACTCGGAGAGCGCATCAGGATCGTCGTTATCACCGCATCGGCGAAAAGGCTGGCCAGGAAGATGTCCGAGACCCAGGTGCGGCTGCGCGCCGCGGCGGGCCAGTGCCCGGCTGCCCCATGCCGATCCGCCGCTTCCGTCGGCCCCAGCGCGCGCACATCGACCGCCTCGGCCCAGTCCTGGGTGAATACACCCTGGACTTGCGCAATGCGCTGCTCCAGTTCCGCCAGCGCCTTGCGCGCCGTCCACATGCGGTAGAGTGACGGCAAGTCTTCGCGGCTGACGGCCGTATAGAGGCGGCAAATGCAACTTTGCGCCGCCGAAATATAGATCCATCCGGCTGTCAAAGCCGCGAGCGGCAGCCAAAGCCAGTCAGCCAGCGCGGGCAGGAGCACGCGCAATATCAACACACCAGTCAGCGGCAGCGCGGCAGCCGCCAGCACGGGCATCGGGAGCACGAATCGGGGGACCTTGGTGATGACAATGGCCTGAATATCGCGAAAGTAGAATCTCTTGTACTGCTCCTGAAACCTTGCGGACTTGACCGAAAGTAAGTGATCCGCGCCAGTCCACAGGCTGGCCGAAAAGATGAACCCGCTGCGGCGCCCCGGAAGCTTACGGTAAATCTGTCTGGTATCCGCCACCGTCAGGTCCTCGCCTTCAGTACAAAATATGCCGTGCCCCAGATCCAGCCCCCGATCTCGCACAACGCGATCGCCGCGGCCAGCACCGATCTCCACCGCCAGCGACGCACCAGGCTGAGCGGCCGATTCCAATAGCGCAGCGCCACAAATAGCGCGATGGGCGCGGAAATCGCGGTGAAGGGCCACACCAGCAATGGAGCCACGGCCACCATCAGCGCCGTGGAATCGTACAGCGTGCGGGAGTTTTCGAACTCCATTGTCTTGGCCTTGTATTCGCCCGCCGTGAAGCACGATGGGCACCACACGGCGCCCTTGAATTCGACCGAGCAGAGCTGGCATACGAACCGGCCGCAGCGGCTGCACGCCGCCACCGCCCGCTTGCCGGGGTGATCGAAGCAGGTGGCCTCGCCCTCCGCCGCGGCCTCCGTCGCCACCGGACCGCTCGGTGCGTAGAACAGCGCCGGAAAGACGCGCACGGTGCTCGAAGCGCCGCACTCCGGACACACGGCGGCATGCTGCGCGGCAAGCTCCCACTTGGGGAGCGGACGGTTGCAGCGGTTGCAAGGGACGGACATTTTCCAGCGGCTACTTACTCACCTTGATCACGCGCGTATCGCAGAGCAAATCGTGCAACGCACGCTTCTGCGAGTCGAATCCCGCCATGATGTAGCCAATCATCAGAAGTAACAGTTCAGGTGGTCAGG
>PKYZ01000667.1 GCA_003132865.1 Bryobacterales bacterium | reverse complement strand
ATAACGACGACGTGCTGGCGCTGGCCGTGGATGCCGCGCTGCGCCGCCTGCCCGGCGACGTGGTGGTGAACCTGATGACGTCTTCGGTGATCGACGAAGTGGCCGCCGCGCACGGCCGCCGCGTCTACCGCACGCCGGTCGGCGAAGCCAACGTGGTTGAGATGATGCAGGCCGTCAAGGCCGTGATCGGCGGCGAAGGTTCCAACGGCGGCATCATCTTCCCCGCCGTGCATCTCTGCCGCGACAGCTACACAGGCATGGCCTTCCTGCTGGAGCGCATGGCCGAAACCGGCGAGACCATCTCCGCGCTGGCCGCCCGCCTGCCGCGCTTCTACCGCAAGTCCGGCACGGTCGCCTACGAGCACGGGCGCCTCGGCTCGCTAATGCAAGCGCTCGAAGAGAGCTTCCCCGGCGTCGAGACCGACCGTTCCGACGGCCTCAAGCTGATCCTGCCCGGCGCCTGGATCCACGTGCGCGCGTCTAATACCGAGCCGCTGCTCCGCATGGCCGCCGAAGCCCGCTCGGAAGCCGAAGTGGAAGAGTTGTACGCCCGCGTGCTAGGGCTGTTCGGGTAGGACAGGCTTCAGCCTGTCACCTGACTTTCTACAAGAGTGCATTGAGGACATTCTGGATGCTTCTGGATGCCTTGTTGAGGGGTGTGGGGCAGACCTCCAGGTCTGCGTGGGTCCTCCAGGACCCGCCCTTTGACGCTGGGTGAGATTGCTTTGGTGGGGCAGGCGGTTTCGTTTCGCCTGCCACGGCGAGCGAAGCTCGCNNCGGTTTCGCCTGCCAAGGACAGGCCTCCTGGCCTGTCCTGCCTGTGTTGTCGTAAAATTAAGAAACGAGGACGGCCATGAATGTGAACCTGTCCCCTGAAATCGAAAAACGGGTCAAGGACGAATTGGCTGCCGGCCAGTACCAAGATATGAATCAGTTCGTCGAAACCGCGGTTCAATACCTTCCTCGATCAGCGCCAACGCAGCCAACACCGGCTTGACGCGCTTCGCAGAATCGGCCAGGCCGTTGATGATGCCGGATTCTACGAGCGCGTGCTGGTGCCAAGTCGGGAATGAGCGTCGGTCCATTGGTTGTCCTTGAAAGCGAGTCCCACGAGGATCACGATGACTTCGGCAACGGCTGTTGAGCATATACCGAATGCCGTAGAGTTCCTCGGAACCACGGAACGCGCGCTCGGCTCCACGCCCGAGGATTAGCCCGGGAGTCTATGATCGTGCAATTAAACCCACATGCCGCGCGACGCTTACTGGAGCGCGCCGCCACGGAAGCCGAGGTGGTAGCCACAGTTGAAAATGGTGAGCGTTTCCCGGCAAAACACGGAAGAACCGGATTCCGCCGCAACTTTCCATTCGCCGGCCTCTGGAGAGGTCGTCCATACGCCAACAGCAACTGAAGGCCTACGCCGTCGAAGAGGACAACTGTTGGCTGGTCATCACGGTCCTGGTGCGCTATTTTTAAGGAGGGTAAACCCATGCAGCTCACTTACGATCCCCGCCACAACATCGCGTACATCCGGCTGAGGGAGAAGAGCGACGAGGTAGAAACGCTTCGCATCAGCGACGAACTGAACATCGATCTCGCCCCTGATGGCGCTGTTATGGGATCGAGCTATTGAACGCAAACGCGCAGTTGCACGGC
Source organism: Bryobacterales bacterium (assembly GCA_003132865.1). Next base: position 6,023 of record PKYZ01000667.1, on the reverse strand, counting down.
GCCGAAGGGGCGTCCATGGCCGTCTGGAACGAGCAACTGCAACTGCGAAAGCAGATCGCGTTAGGTGAAGCCTAATACAGCCGCAAGACACCCCACGGCCATCCTCACCAAGCCGCGCAGGCCGGTCGCCGTCACCTCCATCACGGTTCGCGATCCTGGCGACATGGCTGCTAGTCTGCCCTTGTCGACCCTGCTCTCCCAAGTGCTGGTTGCGTTCACAAACACGGGCCCGACTCATCGTTCCTAATCTCACCCGCCTGTGGGAGAGACGCTTTTTGTTCGGATCTGCAAAGCACTCCGAAAGGCGGTTACGGCGCGGCGCGCAAGCTCTCCCTTCCACGCTCCCGCTGTGCCGCTCGGCGAGCCGCTGGCAGGCAACCCTCAGGTTGTTCTGGGTCATCGCCCAATCCTGCGGGAGGGACTCTTTCGTGTAGACCTGCAGAGCATCCTGATAGGCGGTGACGGCGGCGCGCAGGCTCTTCGACCCTTCGCTCCCGCTCAGACGCTCCCCGAGGTCCTGGTAGGCAATTCCCAGGTTACTCTGGCAGAGCGGCCTGGAAGACGGTGACGGCGGCACGTAGACTCGCGCCCCTTCGGTCCCGCTCAGCCGCTGCCCGAGGCTCCAGTTACGCGGCCCCCAGAATGTTCTGGGTCGCCGCCCAATCCTGTGGGAGGGATTCTTTTGTTCGGACCCGCAGAGCACTCTGACAGGCGGTGATGGCGGCGCGTAGGCTCTCCGCCCCCTCGCTCCCGCTCAGACGCTCCCCGAGAGTCACATACGCAGCCCCCAGGTGGTTCTGGGTTATCGCCCAAGTCTGGGGGAAAGACTCCTCCGTGTAGACCTGGAGAGCATTCTGAAAAGCGATGACGGCGGCGCGCAGGCTCTGCGCCGCCTCAGTACCCCACAGCCGCTTCCCGAGACCCAGATAGGCAGCCCCCAGGTGGTTCTGGGTTTTCGCCCAATCCTGCGGGAGGGACTCTTTCGTGTAGACCTGGAGAGCATTCTGGCAGGCGGTGACGGCGGCGCGCAGGTTCCTCGCCCCATCGCCCCCGCTCAGCCGTTCCCCCAGTCTCAGGTAGGCCGCCCCCAGGTTGTTCTGCGCCTTCCCCCAATCCTGTGGGAAGGACCCTCTCGTGTAGACCCGCAGGGCGTTCTGACAGGCGATAACGGCGGCGTCCAGGCTCTCCACGCCTTCAGGCCCGTTCAGCCGCTCTCCGAAGGCTCAGGTAGGCCGTGCCGAGATTGTTCTGGGTCATCGCCCAATCCTGTGGGAGCGACGCTTTTGTTTGGATCTGCAGAGCATTCTGAAAGGCGGTGACGGCCGCACGCAGGCTCTCCGTCCCCTCGCTCCCGCTCAGTCGCTCCCCGAGGTCCCGGTAGGCAACCCCCAGGTTGTTCTGGGTGCCCGCCCAAGCCGGTGGGAAAGACTCTTTCGTATATGCCTGGAAAGCGCTCTGAAAGGCGGTGACGGCAGCGCGGAGATACTCCACCCCCTCGCTCCCACTCAGCCGTTCCCCGAGGCTGCGATAGGCAGTCCCCAGATCGTTCTGGGTCAGCCCCCAATCCATGGGAAGGGATTCTCTTGTTCGAACCTGGAGTGCATTCTGGAAGGCAGTGACGGCGGCGTGTAGATTCTCCGCCCCGTCAGTCCCGCTCAGCCGCTCTCCGAGACTCCAGTAGGCATCCCCCAGGTTATTCTGGGTCCTCGCCCAATCCTGCGGGTGGGACCCTCTCGTGTAGACATGGAGCGCATCCAAATAGGTGGTGACAGCGGCGCGTAGAGAAGCGATACTCTGTGTCCCGCCGCCGGAGGTGCCCATATCGAACAAAGCAGCGCCCCAACGCACCTGCATCTCGGCCCACCACGCGGCATACCGATCCCGGTCGCCTCGCCGCACTGCCCAAGACCCGTGCCGCCTCCTCATATCTCAGGCTCCCGGTGAGGGACCCCGCCGCGCGAATCTCGTCGTCGAGGAACCGCCGCAAGACAGTTGTCCCGACGCGTTCCCGTTCTTTCGTCTCTGCCTCGATTCGATCAAACTCCGCTCCTTCAGCATTCGCTGACTCCTCGAACAGCGCCGCAGCCCGGTCGAAGTGCTGCGCCTGGAACTCAGCCAGCGCCTGCTGCCGAACGCTCGCCTGCTCCCGGTTGGCGCGAACCTGGTCACCCCAGGCCTTCACCTCGCGCTCAACGTCTTCCAGGCTGAAGCCGTAATCGGCGGCCCACCGCCGAAGAAATTGTCCCAATTGCGGCTCCCGCTCCGTGGAGTGTTCGACAGCCTTGCGCTCCGGATTAGGAGCCGGCTTTGACGCCTGTGCGAGGAGAGCCTCAATAGCCGCCGGCTCAAGAAAGAGCTTGGACCCGGCCGGCAGAAGTTGCACTTCCACGGGCTTCGCATCGCGTACTGGGACGGTCAGAATGCCATTGCGAGGCAGGTAGACGCGGAGGCTGCCAGCCTCGACCGCAATCTGTACCTCGGAACCGGGCACCGTTGCCGGCGGCAGTGTGAACTGGAAGAGGCCATCGGCCTTCGTAACCGCTTCTTGACGCGTGTACAGCACCGTTACCTTCGCCCTGGCGATCGGCGCAGGAGGGCGGCGGCTAACGTCGATCAAACGCCCGACCAGCAGGTGGGATTGGGACGACGCCACACCGCAGAAGCAAAAGTTGAGGAGGGCAACTGCGAAGGTGCGAGGCATACTGTCACCGGTCCTTTTCGAGGACCACCCCCAGGTCCGGCACATCGGACTGCGTATCGATGGCCCTCCTTCGATAGCCCACCTTCCTGGCCGTCACCCGCAACGCGCGCCTCGACGGCGGTCCGGGCAGAACCAACACAAACTCGCCGGTCATGTTCGTGTCGGCCCGAATGCCGTCCGCTTCTATTATGGCACCAGCCACGGCATTCCCTTGTTCGTCTAGGACGTGCCCATGGAAAGCAATGCTGTGCTGGCTAACGACCTGTAGCGAGAACCACAACGCTGGCACAAGAACAACAGCACCCCCCGCCATGGTCGCCGCCACGCGGCGCCTATGCTGCCTACGCGCCTCCGCGACCACATTCACCACCGGGGCTGGATTGGTATCCAGGATGCCCTGCTTGCGGCGAAGCATGGCCGGCAACGGAGTACTGTCCAGAAGCCAAGGTAGGACCGGGACCGGTTTCTTTGTACTGAGGGCATGATTGATTTCAGCTCTCACCCAATCGGACTTATCGGCCTGCGCCGACCAGCAGAGGACCATCATCCGCGATTCCTGCACAGCAGCGCCGAGCCGCGGCGGCCAGTCCTCTCCGGCGCGGAGCGAGTCGAGGTCAAGGAAAACGCGCAGACGGCGCTCGTCAAGCTGCCGCTTCAGGCCTTGAACGACTGGCAGATCACGTCGCGAATAGCTGATGAAGGCGTCGTACATCGCTGCTTCTATCGGGTATAGGACTCCTTAAGTGGGGAACACTGCGCGCCGGCTCTGGTTTTGGGCTTCGACTAGCCTTCTACTCTACCAGGATATTGCGAAACGGTACCCACGTCCATTTCTGGGAAGTTGTCTGGGGTGCCGGTGTTCAGAATGATGCCTGCGTGCCGGCGTATCCGGAAGTTGGGACGGCGAATGCCGCTTGCGGGAGCCAAGGCCCGATTAGGAGCACCCACAAACGTGCCCGCATCGACCGACACTTCGGACGTCATACAGCGCCCAAATTGAGCCCACCGCACAACTGTCTACTTTGTTCCGCGGGTTGGAGCCCCACCCCGAAGGATGGCGCGCGGCGGTTATCCGGATGGCAGTTGAAACCTGTCCCCTGAGGTCGAAAAACGGGTCACGGACGAATTGGCTGACGGCCAGGTATGAGGAGATGAATCGTTTCGTCGAAACGGCGGTTCAATACCTGCACATCCCATATCGGGCGGCAGAACGGGAGCCTTCGCCAGTGGTGCAGACGGCGCACTCGCCTGACGTAGGCGTTTTCAAAAAGTGGGAGAATTTGAGAGCGGCCCTGGCACTCCATTTTGCGTATTTACAAGTTCTGCCGGGTTCACCGCACGATCGAGGCAGCGGGAATCGGCAACAGCGCACTCAGTATTTCGGATCTTCTGAACCTTAAGGCTAGTTAGCGTTCGTTGTCAAGCTCTTATTTTTGGTTTATCTAGTTACTTTTCATACAGTTCTAAGGCTGCACCTGCAATCCGCCGATGGCTTGCAGTAGGATAATCGGGATTAGGCAGGGTTGAGCGAGTAGTTCAAACGAATCCCCCTTCCGACGCGTCTATAACAATAGGTGATTGCGATATGGCACCGGCAGTTTACGATTTTAGCGAGCTCCTTCAGGGGGTTCCGCCCGGGGCGTGGGTAGCGATCTCCAACGATGAAAAGCGCATTGTGGCGTACGCGGCAGAGATGCGTGACGCCGTAAAAGCCGCAAACGATGCGGGCGAACAGGCCCCGATCATTCTGCGTGTTCCGCTATCCCCAGGTGCATTCCTGTTGTAAACCGTGCCAGAACCATGTGGCACACGATCCGCTACACGTCCTGTCCTTGCTTGCCAAACTCGGCGTTTCCGAGCGGCCACGTGGCACTCCGGCCGATGCTCTTATTGGAACTGCTAGGCTCCGGTATTACGCCGAGGTAGACTCGGGCGCGGACCATTGCGCGTTTCCCTTGAGTTTCGCGTCGCAACTCGGGCTCGATCCTTTAACAAACACAAACGTCACCTCTTCCATCGGAGTGGGAGGAAGCGCTCCAACCTTCTACTGGAACGCGACGATGGTATTCGGAACGGTGCTCTCGCTGGACGCTTACGTGAGATTCACCTCAGGACTGGAACAGCAGGGAATGGGGCTTCTCGGACAATGCGGATTTCTGGACCGCGTGAAAGTCCTGTTTGACCACCATGGCGGAGTGTTCCATATAGAAACGCCCGCCCCGCCCCAGCCGCCATCACCCACTATCACGGTCGGCGATCCCGGCACCGGCGAAGTCTGATTACGCCACCATCTCCCTGAAAATAAACACCAACCGCTGATTGCTCCCGCCAATTTCCTGCGCCGCCAGCGCCGCCATGCTATTGTGACCTCGGGTGAGCAAAACACCGGCCGCGTACACGCCGCAGCTCCGCCAGCAAGGCACAAATGCAACTCAGTGCGCCTTCGCCGCAAATCATATGGACCGGAGACGGCGCTCTCCCGGTTGCTCTCCCGGTGTTGTACCTTGTCAGAGGGAATCCCAATTCCACTACAAGGACAACGTCAGGAGAACGCCATGCAAGAGTTTATCGCGAAATACAGAGACGAGATTCAAGGCACGCTGAGCGGTTTCGACCGGGTGGTCTTCGCCGGGAGCGCTGCGCAAACTGGACTACAGCCATTGGGAGCCGGAACTGAAACTGCCGCGGGCTACCGCCATGGAGTAATATCTTGGGTGCCACCATATCCTTTACAAGGACTACGCCGCGCATGTCAAAGCTGTCAGTAAGCGCATCCAGGAGGCGTCATTGGCACCTTTCCGCCAGGACGATCTGCCGGTGATCCACCTCAAATCTCCCCGCATAGACAAGGACGCGGTAGCACGCGAGGAGGCCCGCAAGAGAGGGATTCAGGAAGGGCGGGTGTGTGCCATTACCGCCGTGGAACTACATCCCACTTTCCAGCACTACAAAACCATCCTGGTGCGGCGGCGGCGCCCCTGTGGGGTGATGTATCAGTACCAGATCCACCCGCAAGTCGGTTGGATGTACGCGCGCTTCGGCGCTTGCCAGAAATGANNGTAGGCGTGTGTTTTGATGTGAAAGAGAGAGAACGAGCATTATCATCCACGCCGCAGGCGTGCGGGGTGTTGTCATATCATCCACGCGAAGGCGTGCGGGGTGATTTCACATCATCCCCGCCGGAGGCGGGTTGGGGTGTGGGATTTCGTCTCGCTGGGGGAGTCAGCGGCCCGTTTGGGTGAAGCGTTGGATCCTATGGCGCAGATACTGGAAGTACGCTTGTTTGACGCGCAACTCCAGCACTTCTTCGATGACTGCCGAG
>PKYZ01000034.1 GCA_003132865.1 Bryobacterales bacterium | reverse complement strand
CGGCCGGGTGATGGTGTTCTCTTTAAACACGCCCCGCGCGGTCAGCATGTAGGAGCCCGCGTTGGGGATGCTCTCCAGGGCCAGCACGCGTCCGAACATGTCGAACCCCTCCCGCTGGTACGCGGCGTGCCAGAGATCGAACGCCTGCGCGTAGATATCCGCGAGTCCGGTCGTGGGGCAATGGCCGGAGAATCCGCGTTCCATCTCGGTGATCATGGTGCGGACGCCGTTTCCGGAGAAGACGTTCAACTTGCCGCCGGTTCTCTCGCGAATCTCGCCCACGCGCTGCAGCGGGTTGCCGGCCTCGTCCTTGACCACCCGCATGGTCGGAATTTCGTTAAACATGCGGACCACCAGATCCACGCTCATATCGCCGGTGCTCTGCACAAACAGAGGAAGATCGGTAGCCTTGCCGACGGTTTTGTAGTATTCGAGCATGGCNNAGGTCGCCGCCCTGCGTCTGCACGCCGATCACGAGAGCGGTCTTGCCGCCTTTGCCCGCCGCCAGGATGGCTTCCGCGCCATCCATGCGTTCCTTTTGACTAAGCCCGTCCCACCCGCTCGCGATCTGCGGCCAGACGAAGCCATGGACGCCTCCCCGGTTACAGAATTTGACCTCGGCCGCGAGGCAATCGAAGTCCAGCTTGTTATCGGGCGTACAGGGCGTTTGGCCGATGGGAAAGAGACCTTGCAGGGGCTTACCCTCGGCGGCGAAACTGGTGTTTGCCAAGGCCAGCGAGATTGCGCCCGCGCCAAGTTGCCGAAGGAATTCGCGCCGTCTCCGCGGGTCGAAATGAGCGGTTGCTGCGTGGCTCGTCATTCGGGACCTCCAAAGTCTCGGGAGACTATGGTGCAGGATATAACCGGACCCGGCTCAACGTCAAGCGAGAAATGGAACGGCAGAGCGAAATGTGAATGCACGTTTCGGAGTGCGGCGGAAATCCGCGGCGGCTGTCCGGCCAGGATCGCACATTCGCGGAATCGCGCTCCGGAGCGGCGGATCAGAAAGCGGCGTGTAGACGGGAGCGGTTTTTGGGCGCTTCTTCGAAGACTTGAAACGGCGGCCCGATTCTTGCCGCTGGCGATCGCGGCGGGGCACGATGCATCTTGCCGTACCAGGACCTATACTAGTCGGATGAAAAAAATGCGACAACCGTTCTGGGGAGCAGCCGCCGGCTTGAGTATCGCGGCGGGTNNACGACGCCCTTCACGTCGGCTGAATTGGAAGCGATCCCGCTGGTGCCGCCGCGGCCCGGCACGAGCGTGACGAAGACACTTTTCGACGGCAAGACTCTTATTGGCTGGCAGGGCAATCTCGACTGGTGGTCGGTGAAGGATGGCGCCATCGTGGGAAAGTCCGCCGACAAAGTGCCTACCAGCTTTCTGTACACCAAGGACAATTACTCCGATTTCCGGCTCACCTTGTCCTCCAGGATGGTGGAATCCGAAAACCACGCAGGTGTCGCCTTTTGGGGCGAAATCGCGGAACAAGGCGCCAACAAATGGTATACCCACGGGCCGCTGGTGATCTTCCCCAGCCCGAGCATGTGGGACTATATCGAGGCCAAGGGACTTCGGGTGTACAGGCCGACTTCGGAGAAAGTCACCAGCCAGCATGACTGGGTCCAGGTGGAGATTCTGGCACAGGGCAACCGCGTGCGATCAGCGTTCAACGGCGTAGAAGTAATGGAATGGCGGGAGCCCGACCCCAACCGCATCAAGGTTGGCCCCATCGGCATTCAGTTGCACGCTTTGACCGGACCGCAGGAAGTCCTCTACAAGGACATTGTGGTAGAGACGTTTCCGCGGGAAGACCGGTTGACCAGCTTGAAGAAGTAATGATGCTGAAGGCAATCGTTCACCACCGGGACACAGAGACACAGAGAAAAAGCAAGGAATAAGGACTGCCGCAAGAGAGGGTGTTGCCATCACGCCTGGGGTAGACACAGAGGGGGCAGAGGGCGCGGAGACTGGCAACACGCAGGGAATCAGTCGCCACGCGATNNAAACAGCGATCGGGCTGGCGGAGAGTCTATGTGTTTTCGGAAGCCAGCCAAGTGCCTGCCGATTTTGGCGTTCCCGGTTTTTCTCCGCGTCTCTGCATCTCTCCGCTGAACGATCCGGATCATTCCAGGCAGATGATCCCGCGATGAAATGCGACCGCTACCGCCTGCGCCCGATCGCCGCATCCGAGCTTCGAAAATACGTTCCTGGCGTGAACTCGGACGGTGCCCTCGCTGATCGCAAGTTGGCTGGCGATCTCTTTATTGGATTGTCCGTTGGCGATCAGTTTGAGTATCTCCAGCTCACGCGGACTCAGCTCGGGACAGGGAATCCGTTCCGCCAGGCAGGATGCGATCTCCTTAGGCAGCGGGCGCTGGCCGGCATGCACGGCGCGGATCGCGTCCACCAACTCACGGCCTTTCACGTCCTTCAGGAAATACGATCGAGCGCCGGCTTGAAAAGCGCGAAACACATTCTCGGTGCCGCCGAACGACGATAAGACGATAATCCGCGCACCGGAGAACTTCCCCAGGATGCTGGTGATGGCTTCGATCCCGCTTAACCCCGGAAGCCGCAGGTCCATCAGCGTGACGTCCGGCTG
>PKYZ01000083.1 GCA_003132865.1 Bryobacterales bacterium | reverse complement strand
TTCCGGAGAACTTTCGGAGGGTGCGCCTTGCGCTCGCCTGCGCGAACCGAACTCTGAGTTCATAATAATCATTTTTCGCTGCTCTTGTCCACAGTCATGCAAAACATTTTGGCGGTGTCCTGTTTTGCCGGAGCGGGCCGTTCATTGCGGCTGTGCTCCGTTGTCAGTCGGCAATTTCCATACAGAGCGGCAGCCCGCCGCGAACCTCCAGTACCCGAATCTCGCCGTCATCGACGCCCCGAACGGCCTCAAATAGCTGCGCCACCTCCTGCTTCAGGTCGAAGGCGTTGGATGGATGCTGTGGCCTGTTAGGAGTCGGCTTGCCGAATTTGACGCTTCGGACGGCGGTAGGCGGCGGCTCCAGAACCAGTTCTCCACGCTGGATTCGCACAGATTCAAACCGGCCGTGGCCGAGGCGGCGCATAGCATCGACAAACTGACGTTCGGACGGACGCAGGTCGCGGATTGATTTCGGGGGCACGTTACTCACGGCTTCGCCTCCAGCCGCCCGCTTGGGGTGCCAAACGGCAGCGAACAGTGCGGGCAGCACTCGGGCAGAATCGCCCCGCCGCCCGAATCGGCGTATGCAGTACGGCCGGCGTGCAGCCGCACTTTTCACAAGCGCGCGTGTTTCCGCTCGTGCCCAGACAATTGCGCGGGCCTGGCGTCGCGGGATATATCTTTCGCTTCCGTGTCATCACGCCCGGCGCTCTTTTCAAGCGCCGCTTGGGCACCTCGATATGCATTGCCATCGCCTGCATCAGAGTGTCCGAGCGACCGCAGTCGCAGCATCCACCCTCTCCATAACAGTTTGGGATTTCAGTCGTCAACAGACAATTCTGGGGGTGGAGTTCGCCGGCTGCGCGCGGTCGTCAAAAAGCGGCAGTGGTGGCGAATTCTGAGTATTGTGAGGATTGTGAGAAGCCTGGGTCCGTTTCGCACGCTTCCGGTGGCCAAATGTCGGGTTTTTGGTCGGAAATGTCGGGTCGATGTCGGGTTTTTTAGAGAAACCCGACATCAGTTTTCCAAACAGAATCAGTCGCTTAGGGGGAAAATGTCGGGAATGGCAGGTTTTTCTAGGATGAGAGAGGTGCTAAGAAAGCGAGCAGCTTTTTTCTTTGTGCACGGGAGGGGGCGCCCGGCGTCCACTTTTGGACTCCAGTTGGACTCCAAACCGCGAGTCCGAAGAGGGTTGGTGTCTGTAAGTCTTTGAGGAATTTGGTCGGGCCGCCGAGATTTGAACTCGGGACCTCTTGCACCCCAAGCAAGCGCGCTAGCCAGGCTGCGCCACGGCCCGAATCTTCCATTGTACGTCAAACGGGGGCGGCCGGCGCGGTCAGAATTGTCCAATACAAGATGATCCTGAAAGGCGGATCGGTTTCCAATACAAGATGATCCTGAAAACGGGCGGGATACTGCGGGTGAATGATCATCCGAATGGAGAATGCCGAAGGCCTGAGCCTGCCGCAGATGGAAGCCCTGCTGGAAACCAGCCAGGAGGTGCGGTTCGCCGCAAAAGGGAGAAAGGAGATCTACGAGTGGGTGGAACGGGTGCTGGTGCGGCAAGAGTACGCGATGCAAGGGAAAAGGACGCGGGGGGTGGTGCGGGCATACCTGGCGAAGATGACGGGGAAGTCGCTGCCGCAGATCACCCGTCTGGTGCGACAGTACCGGGAGACGGGGCAGGTGCGGGCGCGGATTTACCGGCGGCGCAAATTTGTCCGGGTGTATACGGAGGCGGACGTGCGCTTGCTGGCGAAGGTGGATCGGGCGCACGAGCGGCTGAGCGGACCGGCCACGCGGCGGATCCTGGAACGGGAGGTCGAGGAGTACGGCCACCAGGAATATGCGCGGCTGACGCAGATCTCGGTGGGGCACTTGTACAATCTGCGAAAGAGACCGGATTATCGGAAACAGGTAGCGCTCTACGAAGCTACCCGCCCCGCGAAGATTTCCATCGCCGAGCGACGGCGTCCGGACCCGCAAGGCCGGCCCGGATACCTGCGGGTGGACCCGGTGCACCAGGGAGACTGGGATGGACACAAGGGTGTGTATCACATCAACTCGGTGGACGCCGTGACGCAATGGAGGTGGTGGGATGCGTGCCGATAATCAGTGCGGAATCTCTGGAACTCCTATTGGAAGTCCTGATGGCGCAGCATCCCGTGCCGATCCGGGGCTTCCACGTGGACAACGGATCGGAGTACATCAATCACGTGGTGGCGAAACTGCTCGGCGACTCGCTGGTGGAGTTCACCAAATCGCGGGCTTACCAATCGAGCGACAACGCTCTGGTGGAGGGCAAGAATGGGGCCATCATCCGCAAGCACATGGGATACGGACATATCCCCGCGGAGCACGCCACGCGCATTCAGGAGTTCTACGTCCGATACTTGAATCCGTACTTGAACTATCACCGGCCGTGTGGGTTTGCCACCGTTACGGTGGACGCGAAAGGAAAGCGCCGCCGCAAGTATCCGTTGGCGGACTATGCCACGCCCTACGAGAAGCTGAAGTCACTCAAGGAAGGCGGAGCAGTTCTCCGGCCGGGGTTGAGTTGGGAGGCTTTGGAACAAATCGCGAAATCCGCCAGCGACACGGAGTTTGCCGAGCGCATGCGGCGCGCCAAGATCGAGCTGCTGCGGCAGTGCAAAATGGAGTCGCGGTGCCGCCGCCGTGGGAGGTTGGGAAATGAGTCTCCCAGCGCGGCTTGCGCCTCGTGTGCCGCGCTGGGGTCAATAAGGAAGTGGAATATTTCTTTAAGATGGGGCTCCGCCCCAAACCCCGGGCCGGCCGGACCGCCTCCTGCGGCGCCGGTCCAGCCGGTGGTTGGTTGGGTTGGAATTGGTTGGTTTGGTTTGGAATGGTTGGT
>PKYZ01000757.1:273-3138 GCA_003132865.1 Bryobacterales bacterium | reverse complement strand
CTGCGCGTGATGCTGCGGCAGAACGGGCGCACGCTGGTGTTGAAGGCTTGGAATTTCGCCGAACGCGCGGCGGAGCTGCAAGCCGGCGCGCGCGTAGACGTGGCTTTCACGCTGGAAGACGACTCTTACGCCGCGGCGCGAGGCTTGCCGCCGTGGGGCGCGGTGCTGCGGGATGTCCGGCCGGCAACGCCCTAAACAAAAGTCGCCACTTGTCTTCCTGGACAGCAACGTTATACTCGCTATCTCTGAGGCGAGCGGCGGGAGTCGAGGCGCTTGCGGCCGAGGCGGCGCGAGCGATCGAGAAGATGCCAAACCGGCGCCGCCTTTAAGGAAGCGGTTGGCGCAAGGTCTCCAGGGTGCTTCGCAGGGGGTCCTTTATGCAACCACCGCCGAAACCCGTCGAGCGCTGCCGCGACGGCACACGGGACTGATTGATGAGTGGCCGCCGATGCCTCCCGGGTGTTATTACTTCGGGCTGGCCGACGATACGCCCAACGCACTGTCATCTACTGTCATCTAGCAGCTCTGGGAACGCCTGAAAATGCGCCACGGCCGCGCGGCGGCAGGCTGCCGATGCGCAATTAATCGACAATAATTGACAAACCTTTTACATCTCCATGACACAAGCAACGATTGCATCTGGTTAACTAGGATCACCTGCGCAAGTGTTTCCAAACATCCGCATGCCATGGATTGTTGTTTGGCCGCGATCTCGGTCCGGCATCGCTCCACGGTACGGGTCATAGTCACTTCTTGTCAGACACGACGCGGACGTAGTCATCCGTAAACGTGAACGCCGGGGCGGAACTTACCCTTGGGTCAACGCCCCAAGACTGGTCAAGGCAGCCGGCTTGAGTGACTTCGTTGTTTGAAATCGGCGCCTTCACGTTGTATTCAAGTTCACGGTACTTGCAGAGAGTTCACATGTGTTCCTACCACTTTGCGCTTATCATTTAGGAAGAAGCAGATGAGGCTGGCATAGCGATGCGTAAGTGATGCGTGCCGCGCGGGTGTTACGGATATATATGAAAAACACGATACATAGCGTGGCGACAATCGCCGTTCCGATGCTCTCTTTGCGAACGGGCTGTTCATCGGTCAGCCACTTGTGTTTACCTGCCGTGAAATGTGTCGCGGCAGGCGGATGAGGCTGGCCGGATTGATCCGGTCCTTCCCTTGTCGTCCGGTATCCGGTACTATCGCCACGGCACTTTGTCGCTTTGTATGCCGCCCTGGACGTTAAACCAGGCTAGAAGCCTCGATAAATCGGCTAATATCACTTGAAAACATGAGGACTCAAAGATGAACGGTATCAATACGAAAGCTCGATTGGTTTGCATTGCAGTTGCGTTCGTGGCGGCGGCGTCCGCACAGACCGGCGCCTGGGCTCCACCCGTAGTGCTCAGCACGGGCGGTCAGGGCTGGGAGGCAGCCGCAGCCATAGATGGGAGTGGCAACTCGGTGGCGCTCTGGGACGAGCGCACAACCCTGGACCAGCTCTGGTCACGCTCGAAACCGAGCGCCGGCAATTGGGGGTCCGTAACGGAGGTCTCCCCCGCTCTCCAGACAGTCTCTGTTCTTCCGGTCGTGCGGATCAGCGCGACCGGATTCGCTACAGCGGTATGGAGCGATGACAATGGCGTCTGGACCGCCGATCGCCCGACCGCTTCGAAATGGAATACGGCTCAGCTTCTGATCCCCGGCGCGTCAAATCCGATTTTCGTAATGGATTCGCAAGGCGCTGCCGCGATAGTCTGGACTGTGGGAGGCCCCCGCGGCCCCGGTAGCTCGGTCATGGCTGTAGTGCGGCCTGCCGGGGGCGTCTGGACCTCTCAACAGACGGTCGCCAGCGGCGTATTTGTCGCCGCGGATCACGCGGGAATCGGCGACAACGGCACGGTGATCGTGACTTGGGAAACCTTCAATGCGGTTTGCAAGAAATATGGTTGCTCGCTGAACAGCTTCGTTCTGCATGCCTCCAGGCAAAATGCGGGCACCGGCGCCTGGGTGGATTCGGGCGCGCTGCTGGGTCCCGATGGCGAGACGCATGACGCGCGAGCCGCGCTCGATTTGGCCGGGGGGGCCGTCCTGGTGGCAGTGAACAGTTCCGGCGCCTACACTTCCGCCACACAGGGCGTCTCCGGCGGGGCCTGGAGCCCTTTGAAGACAATTACGAATCCTCAAGGCATCTCGATTACTACCGATCTGGCGAGTGACGATGCGGGGCAGGTGACGCTAGTCTACGAGTTCATCGGTTTCTCCACGTCGCAGGTGTTTGCGGTCAGCGGCGCCATTAGCAGCAACGTGTGGTCGGCGCCTGTGGTTCTGTCCGGCAGCGACACGAGTCTCGGCTCGGTGTATTTTGCTGTCGCTCCGGGTGGCCCGGCGCTGGCGGTTTGGGTGACGGGCACCGCCACTCCGCAGATCCATGCCGTCGTCAGAGCCACCGGTACGGGGACCTGGGGCAGTCCGGTCACTGTCTCCGGACCGGGCAGCGAACTCGCGCCGGAAGCCGCCGCAGTGAGCTCCGCGGGAAGCGCCATCGTCATTTATTCCGCCTACGACGCCGCCGGTGTGCACACTGAGTACGCGACAAACTATACGCCTTAGAAGCGATCTGGGGCGGGACGGCGGGCTGCCGCGACGCTATGATCGGCGAGTACTCTCTAAGTCGCTTCACCGCTGGGTTGGCCGTTCGGTTCGCCGCCAAAGCGCCTGCCTTCTGCGGCCGGCAGGCGCCGGCGCGCTGCTAGAGCAAAATTCACAACGACAAGATTCTGAAATAGCCTGACGGTGGAAGCCGGCAGCCGTGCCTTCTTCCGATTTAAGGTGGAAGATTTAATGTGGAAGACCTGGAGCAGTCGT
>PKYZ01000757.1:0-251 GCA_003132865.1 Bryobacterales bacterium | reverse complement strand
AAGGCCTGGAATTTCGCCGAGCGCGCTGCGGAACTGCAGGCTGGCGCGCGCGTAGACGTGGCCTTCACGCTGGAAGACGATTCTTACGCCGCCGCGCGAGGTCTGCCGGCGTGGGGCGCCGTGCTGCGGGATGTCCGGCCCGCAACGCCCTAAACAAAAGCCGCCACTTGTCTTCCTGGACAACGACGTTATACTCGGCTATCTTCGACCTCCAGGGGGCCCTTTATGCAACGTAACAGTTCAGGTACCCC
>PKYZ01000628.1:1481-7260 GCA_003132865.1 Bryobacterales bacterium | reverse complement strand
CGCCTGACCATGATCCTGACCGGCTCGAAATCGATCCGCGACGTGATCCTGTTTCCGCTGCTGCGCCCCGAAGGCCCTATCGATTTGGTGGCGCGGTTGCGCGAATTGGACGGGCGCTGAGCGGTGGCTTCTTCTTTCGAGCTGTTCGTTGCGCGGCGCTATTTGAAGGCGCGCCGCAAGGAAGCCGTTATCTCCGTGATCACGGCCATCTCCATCCTGGGGGTGGCCGCCGGCGTGATGGCGCTGATCGTGGCGCTGGCCATCAACAACGGCTTCCGCGATACGCTGCAGCGTAACTTGCTGGGCGCTATGGCGCATATCAACGTGCAGGAGAAGGAGCCGCGCAACGGCATCGAGAACTGGGAAGCGCTGGCGGCTAAGATACGCCAACTTCCGCACGTCACCGCCGTGGGACCCGCGCTCTACACCCCGATCTTCTTCTCCGGTCCCGTCATGTCGCAGGGCGGCATTTTGAAAGGCGTGGACATCGGCGCCGAGATGCAGATCAGCGATACGCTGCGCCACTTGAAGGCCGGCTCGGTAGACCGCTTGCGCGTGGCGCCCGATGGCGGCGTCCCCGGCATCATCCTTGGTGCGCGCCTCGCCGAAGATATCGGCATACTGCAAAACAGCATGGTGAATGTGACCAGCCCGCAGGGTGAGCTGACGCCCTTCGGTCCGCGTCCCAGCATTCGCCGCTTCCGCGTGGTGGGGATTTTCGAATCCGGCTTTTACGATATCGACGACAGGTGGGCGTACACGTCGCTCGAGGCCGCGCAGCAGGCGTTGTCGCTTCAGGACGTCGTCAATCAGATCGAGGTGAAGCTGGACGACCTGAACCGCGCGCCGGAGGTTGCCCGGACGATCGAGAACATCGCCGGGACGAAATACGCCACCACCACCTGGATGGAGCGCAACCGTCAACTGCTGAACGCGCTCAAGATGGAGAAAGCGGTAACAGTGGTCACCATCGGGCTGATCGAACTGGTGGCCGCTTTGAACATTCTCATCACGCTGGTGATGATGGTGATGGAGAAGTACCGCGACATAGCCGTGCTGATGTCGATGGGCGCGCGGCGCGCCCAGATCCGCGGCATCTTCATGCTGCAGGGTGTGTTGATTGGGGTGGTGGGCACGGCGATTGGCCTGGCCGCCGGATATGGGCTCTGCTATTTCGCCGACCGCTACCGCTGGATCCGCCTGGACGAGCAGGTCTACGCGCTGAGCTTCGTGCCGTTCGAGCCGCGCTGGGTGGATGGCGTGTGGGTGGCCGCTGCGGCGATCCTAGTGAGCTTCCTGGCGACGATTTATCCGGCGCGCAGCGCCACGCGCATTGCGCCGGCGGAAGTGTTAAGGTACGAGTAGGCTGCTGCAGTAACATTCCTTTTGTGTAATATTGGTTATACGGAATGGGAGGTCCGGTTCACACTACGTTCGCACAGGCAATTAGCAGCACCAGCACGACGAGTACGCCGAGGGCGGCGAGCGAAGTACGATAATTCTTCTGCATCGCGGAGACTCCCGCGGACGCGAGGTCCATTTCCAGCACCTGTTTCACGCGATTTGCCTTCGAATCGTTGAATGCACGAACCATCGCGCAGAGGTGGTCGCGTACCGGCGAGGCCGATATACCCGGTTGCAAGTGCACAAAAGTTCTGAACAACGACCACTCCGGAAAAGACATCCCCCAATGCATCATTGCGGGGAGGAAGATGTCGACCACCTTGCCGGGCTCGGTGCCGGTGAAGCCCACTCCTGCCACGCCCACGATCTGGTAGATGCGAGTGCCCGTAAGGTTATTGGTGATGCGGAAGGTTCGACGATTTGCGGATCTTGTGCAAAACGTCGCGATTAGTAATCGTGAGACACGACGGCAACCGGATGGGCGCCAAGCTGGAGGTCGTCGTTTTGCGAGAGCAGGCGACCTGAGGCGGCATGGAGCCCGAAGGTGTCGAACATGTCTCCCGAAACGTACTGCACGTGAGCTCTTTCCATTTCCCCATCGGAGCGGAAGGCGATTTCCACGCGTTCGGCCTCAGAGATGGCGATCAGGGTGGCCTGACTCGCTACGGCGGCGCGCATCTCCCGGAATAGCGGGTATTCCCAATTGTCGCGCGTAGTGGGCTGGCCGTTCATGGGGAATTCCTGGCGAGAGAGAGCGTAGAGGCGATCCGGAGCAGCTATCGGTAACGGTCGCAGCAGGAGTGCGTCGACGAGCTGGAATGCGGCGAGGCATGCGCCGATGCCAAGAGCCAGCGACAAAATCGCCGCAGCGGAGGTCACCTTGTTCTTGCGCAGCCGCCGCCAAGCCAATACGAAATCTGCGCGGAGTGAATCGAGCCACAAGATGACTCTGATATTGCCGCCCGCCTCGCGGCAGTGCGGAACGGAGCCAAATGCTCGGGCCTCGCCCCGGTCGCGATTGTTGTCGCTTGCATCTGCGATGTGTGATGCAAGTTCCTCGATCTCGCGGCTCAGGCGATCGCCGCGAAACGCTTTTACAATGCGAGAAACTAACGACATATCAGACTGCTCACAGAACCCCGATTTTACCACCGAGGTAACTACCCGCCGGCGCGACCGCGCGCCGGTCAAGTGGGCTTCCCTCTTGCAGTCAATTCAGAGGCGCAGTCTGCGCTCATCCTGACCGATGCTTTGCTTGGCAGCCGCCCTGTGTATGGATAACGGCGTACTCGGAAGTTGGGCAGACGGGCCTCGCTTTGACGTAACGCCCATGTCGGAGAAGTGCCCACACAGTCCAGTCGTGCTCATTTTAGGCATTGTCAGAAATAACTGTGTCATCTTGTGGGGCAGCCAATCTTGCCTGCAGCCGGCTAGGTCCAAACTGGCACAGTTATTTCATGACAATCCTTTAACGCCTATGCCGGTGGTGGGTCCGCCCCACGAAGCACCCGAATCGGGCACCCTTCGACCCAAGTGCGCGACAATTGGAAATAGAGAGGGCAAGATCCAAATGCGAACGAAACTGCTTTGGCTCGGCTTGGCCGCAGCCATTCTGGCCGCGCCGATAGCCGCTGGCCCCGCAGACGATACGAAGAATCAGCGCCAGCCGGTGCTGGTGGAGCTGTTTACATCGGAGGGCTGTTCGAGCTGCCCGCCGGCCGACGCCCTGCTTGAAAAGCTGGACAGCGAGCAGCCCATTGCCGGCGCCCAAATCATCGTGCTCAGCGAGCACGTGGATTACTGGAACCATGACGGGTGGACCGATCCGTTCTCCTCGGCCGCGTTCACCGCACGGCAGGTAGATTATGTGCGGCGCTTTGGCCGCGACGAGCCCTATACTCCGCAGATGGTGGTGGACGGCAACGCGGAGTGCAACGGCAGCGACGCACAAAAAGTCGGATCGGCAATCCGGCAAGCGATCGTGCAGCCCAAGGTGGGTATCCGGATTCGCGCCGCGGCATCCGGCGATGCGGCCGTGACGATCGAAGTGGATCCTCTGCCTGAGGGGACGACCCACAAGGCCAGCGTCTACTTGGCACACGCCGCGGAGAGGGGAACCTCGGATGTCCTGCGCGGCGAGAATCAGGGTCGCACGCTGCGTTACGTATCCATCGTTCGGAACATTCAGCGGATTGGGAGCATCGGCGGTCATGAGCTGTTTAAGAAGCAGGTTTCGATTCGAGCCGCGGATGCGCCGGCTGAATCCCGGTTGATTGCCTTCGTGCAGGAGGCGGCCAACGGCCGGGTTTGGGGAGCCGCGATGTACGCGATTCCGAGTGGAGGGAAGCCATGAGCGAGTTCGACAATCAAGTGGTCCTGATCACCGGCGCTAAAGGGGGCCTGGGAACTTCCGTCACCCAGGCATTTCTGGCCGCGGGCGCTATGGTAGCCGGATCTTCGAAGAGCATCCGCGATGCCGATTTTTCGAGTCCCCGCTTCGCCGCCATACCGGCGGATCTGACCGTCGCCGAGTCCGCGCGCCAGCTTGTCGATGCCGCCATTGGCCGCTTCCGGAAGATCGACGCGCTGGTGCACGTGATGGGAGGATTCGCCGGCGGGACGCCCATCCCCGAGACCGGCGACGAGACCTGGGACCTGATGATGAACCTGAACCTGCGGGCGGCGTTTAACGTCTTGCGGGCCGTGATTCCGCAAATGCGCCAGGCCGGGCGTGGGCGCATCGTGGCGATTTCCAGCCGCCAGGCCGTCGAGCCGGCCGCGAACCTGAGCGCCTACAATACTTCGAAAGCCGCTCTGGTGGCGCTGATCCGCACGGCGGCGCTCGAAAACAATGACGCCGGCATCACCGCGAACACCATCCTGCCCGGCACGATGAATACGGAAGCCAATCGCAAGGCCAGCCCGGGCGCGGACCCGTCCAAATGGGTTCAAACGGAGCGCGTGGCCAGCATTGCCGCCTTCCTGGTTTCCGATGCGGGAGCGGAGATCACCGGAGCCGCCATTCCGGTTTACGGGCTGGAGATCTAGGCAAGGCTTCGCCTTGATATCCCTGCGGGATATGGAAGGCAGAAGTCAGAAGCCAGAATGGCAGCCGGGAGCAGTGCCGCGGCGATTCCGACTTGACTTCTTCTGACTCCTCCTGACTCCTGGCTTCTCAAAAATAATCCTTGTATTTCCGCGAGAACTTTGCTACCTTCTCTTAACCATTTAGAGTGCTTACGGTCTGAAATGACACGTTTGCAAGGGAGGTGCCAGCTCATGAACAAACGGGCAACCAGCGCAGTGCTGTCAAATTCAACAGAGACGTATCGCCAGATGCTCCTCGAGAAACGGGAGCAGGTGGTCTCCGGTCTGGGGGTCAAGTTCGACACGATTGCCAAAATGGGCCGGGTAGCTGAGGAAGATCAGGCGCAGCTCTCGCACGACGAATTCGTCTCGCTCCGGTTGAACAGTCTGGATTACGGACAACTTCGCCTGGTGGAAGAAGCTCTGGACCGCGTGCAATCGGGGGATTTTGGCGTTTGTCTCGCGTGTGAGCAGCCCATACCGTCGAAGCGGTTGCAGGCCCTGCCATGGGCCCGCTACTGTGTGCCGTGCCAGGAAGCAATCGGGATGACCCAGGCAGAAGACCTGCAGGAGGCGCGGCCGCGATTGTAGACCCGCGGCCGCGCCACTAAGAAAGCTTTTCTGCGCCGACGTGCGCTTCGACCATCCGCACAACTTCCGACTTGCCGACAGCGCCCACCCGCTGTTCCACTACGCGCCCTTCCTTGAACAGCAACAGGGTCGGAATGCCGCGGATGTTGTAGCGCCCGGCCGTATTGATGTTGGAATCCACGTCCAGCTTGCCTACTTTCAACTTCCCGGCGTATTCCTGGGCCACCACGTCGATGGTCGGCGCCATCTGCCGGCAGGGACCGCACCACTCGGCCCAGAAATCCACTAAAACCGGCACCTCCGA
Source organism: Bryobacterales bacterium (assembly GCA_003132865.1). The sequence goes on along the minus strand of PKYZ01000628.1, from coordinate 1,874 downwards.
CCGCAAAACGTCCTGGTCGAAGCTCCCGTCGGTGAAGGTTAGGGTATTTTGACCCGCCATTATTCTTCTATTCTCCTATAAGAAATTAGATCCATTCGCAGCGCGCCGGATTCAATCCAGCTCGACAGGCTTAAGCCTGTGCCACCAGACGCTCGTAAAGCCGCGTATACTCGGTGGCCGAGACGCTCCAGGAAAAGTCCTTGGCCATGCCGGCCAGCATGATCGCCCGCCAGGCCTCCGCATCGGCGAACGCCTCGCGCGCCGCCCGTAAAGCGTCCACCAGCGCGCTTCCGGAGTAGTTCCGGAACTTAAAACCCGTCCCAGGTTCGATAGTATCATCAAGCCCGCCGGTCGCGCGCACCACCGGCACCGTGCCGTATTTCAGGCTGTAGA
>PKYZ01000628.1:224-1441 GCA_003132865.1 Bryobacterales bacterium | reverse complement strand
CCCAGCGCAACCATATAATAACCTTCTGCCACCAAGCCGTCGGCGGCGTCCGCGACCAGGTCGGCGCCCTTCTGGCTGGTGAAGCGGGAGACGATGCCGATCAAGGGGGCATCCATGGCTTCCGCCGGCAGTCCAAACGCGTTCACCAGGTCCTGCTTGCAGATGCGTTTGCCGCTCAAGTCGCCGCTCGAATAATGCGCCGCGATNNATATTCCGGAGTCTGGATCTCGCGCGCGTACGTCGGGCTGACCGTGTTCAGCGCGTCGGCATAGTTGAGCCCGCCCTTCAGGTAACAGACTTTGCCGAAGAACTCCAGCCCGCCGGGACGGAACTCCTCGGTGCCGGCCAGCCCGATGTCTGCCAGCGCGACGGCCGGAAAAAGCCCGTGGTATCCGACGTTGTGAATCGTGAACAGCGAGCGCATGCCGAGGAAGGTGGGGTCGTTCGCGTAGATGGTGTGCAGATACGCCGGCGCCAGTCCGGCCTGCCAATCGTGACAGTGCAGGATATCCGGCCGCCATACGCGCCGGCAGAACGCCAGCGCCGCTTGCGCCAGGACCGCGAAACGAATGTGATTGTCGGGATAGTCCAGACCGTCTTCGCCATAGAAGCCGGGCCGGTCGTAGAGCGGCGGGTAGTCCAGGAAATAGAAAGGCGTTTCGCGTTCCACCAGGTAAAGGGATGTGTCGTAGCGCTGGGGCGGGAGCCAGATGGGCAGCGAGTCATAGACGCGCCGTGCATTCTTGAGATCCACCGTGGCGTAGCGCGGCAACAACACTGCCACCTCGTGGCCCAGGGCCTTCAACGCGGCCGGCAACGATCCGACAACGTCTGCCAGACCGCCGGTTTTGGCGAACGGGGCTGCTTCGGATGCCACCATCAGGATTTTCATTGCAGTAAGAATCAGTCTAGCGTGCTTGTGGGGCAGGACTCCAGTCNNGAGGACCCGCGCAGATCTGGAGATCTGCCCCACAGGCATAGCTCGGCGGTAAAATCATTAATGGAGGCTGTTTGCACTCACACTCTCACTCTCACGGCGCCGGGACCGGCCGCATCCTCTGGTGGTCTCAGGTGGCAACCTTTGCATTCGTGGGAGTGGAGGTGTTCGCCGGCATCCAGGCCCACAGTCTCGCGCTGCTCTCCGACGCCGGCCACAACTTTACCGACGGTCTGGCCTTGTTGCTCGCCTGGTTCGGTGTCTATCTGCAATCCAGGCC
>PKYZ01000628.1:0-192 GCA_003132865.1 Bryobacterales bacterium | reverse complement strand
GCGACATCAATATCCGCAGCGCCTTCGTACATATGCTGGGCGACCTGCTGGGGTCCATCGCCATCATCGTGGGCGCGCTGGTCATTCGCTACACCGGCTGGATCCAGGCGGACCCGATACTCTCGATCCTCATCGGCGTGCTGATCGTGTGGACGGCCTGGGACATCATCAAGGAGTCGCTCAATATCCTGC
>PKYZ01000109.1 GCA_003132865.1 Bryobacterales bacterium | reverse complement strand
GCGGTTCCTCTCGCTAGCCGCCGGAATCGACGGGAACGGCGCCATGTTCACCCTGGTGAACACGCTTCTGGTTCGCCCGCTGCCGTATCACCGGACGATGGAGGTCGCCGTCGTCAGCCCCGGCTCCGAATACGACCTTACCGGGCAGGGTGAAGCCATCCGCATCGTCGGCAGCGCCACTTCAGCGAACTTCATAACTTACTCATTCGATCATTTATGTTTACGCTACTTGGCTTTGCTCGTTCATTTTCGGTATCCCGGCCAAGCGGCAATCATTGAAANNCCAGCCACCAGCCACTAACCACCAGCCACGGCGAGCTATCGCTCGCCCCCGGCGGCCGAAGGACGCCTGACCACCGTCAGCGTGATCTGCGACGGATGCTCCTTCGAATGACGCACCACGTTATGCGCCACCACACCCTTGACCTCGTCGTAAGTATTGCCGCCGGTATTGAAATTCCGGTCGAAGCGCGGAAAATTACTGCTGGATACCTCGATCCGAATCCTATGCTCGGCCGCGAAGTAGTTGCTCGTGGTCATGGGCTGCAGCGTCACCTTGTACACCTTGCCCGGCTCCATCCACACCGGCGGCTTCTCGTACCCCTCGCGATAGCGAACGCGCTGAATCGTCTCGTCCAGGTTGTAGGCCGTACCGTCCGGATAGACGTCGATCGCCTTCACGGTGAAATCCGTGTCCTTCGCGTCCGACGATACGTACAGCGTCGCTTCCATGGGGCCGCTCACTTCGACTCCTTCTTTCAGCGGCTCCGAAGTGTAGACCAGAATATCGGCCCGCGCTTCCATCTTGCGTTGATCGAAAGCGCCGCCCGATACTGCATTACCGGTGCAGCAGACGTTGCCCCCGTAAGATGGCACCGGATTCGTGGGATCGTATACGAATCCGTCGGGCGAGTCCGCCTCGGGTGCCGCGGCAGCCAGCGCGCCATCGCCATACAAGCTGTTCGCCTTCCCGCCGCTCGCCAGAAACAAGGTCATCGGCTGCGCCCCCGTCGGCGGCCATGTGTCCGACGTCTGCCACTTGTTCAGCCCCATGGTGAAGTAGCGCACTTTGGGCGTCTTCTCCAGAAAGTGGTTGTCTTCTCCCTTCAGGAAATGATCGAACCACCCATAGGTGAGGGCGTCATAGTCCAGACGCGCGTCGCCCATGTCCCGCTCGCCGACCACGGTGTGCTCCGTCGCCCGCTTGTACGAACAGTGCAGCGTCGGCGCAATCACGGCATATTGTTGATTGGCGATCTCCGGCTTCGCCGTCCTGCGGACATAGTTATAAGCGGCCAGGTTCGGCCCCACCGATACGTCGTACCAGGACATGAACCAGAATCCCGGCACGTTGATGGTCTTGTCGTCGTGCCACAGCCCGCCGCGATACCATGCCGGATCGTTCGGAGTCCGCTTGATCATCGCCCCGCCGCTGGAGACTTCCTCCCGGTCGGCGAAGATGCCGTGCGGTCCGTCAACCGCCTTGATAATGTCCATCTCCGGAAGGTGCTGCAGCGCCTTCGACCAGTCCACCGGCGGCAACTGCTGCGCCAGATCGAACGACTTCGCCGCGCGCACCAGATCTTCCGCCGGTGTGTTGGGCGGAAACATCGGCCGCACCTGGTTCTGCTCTCCATAGAGCCAGGTGATGAACAGCATCTGCACCGCTCCCCCGCGATACCAGTTGCCCTGCTCGTAATACGGCCCCACGCGCCCCACGCCTGCGCCGAAGCCCTGCGGGATCATAGCCGCAAATGCCGGATTCCCCTGCGCCGCGACGCCCAGTTGCCATTCGGCCGTCGACGAGCACCCGATAGTGCCCACCTTGCCGTTGGACCAGGGTTGCGACGACATCCAGGTAATGGCGTCGTAACCGTCCGTCAGCGGCGGGCCCAGAATATCGTAGCTTCCCTCGGAGAAGAAGTGCCCGCGCTCATTCATCTCGACGAATGCGTAGCCGCGCTTGACGGCCTCCAAAGGCGTCTTCATATCGGCCGGCGCGCCGTTTCTCACATCCCAATAGTTGAAGTTGTACGGCGTGCGCACAAAGATGGCCGGATACTTCTTCGAAGTGTCCTTCGGACGGTAGATGTCGGCGGCCATGCGCTTGCCGTCGCGCATAGGCACCATCACCTTGCGCTCGACAATCGCCACCGACTCCATCTCGTCCTCCAACGCCTTTCGCGCTTCGGCGAGTTGCGCCGGCCCTTGCGGCGGCTGCGCGGAAGCCATGCGTGGAGCGCAGGCGGCAATGCCCGCCATCAGGAGAATTCGTTGCAAAGCAAATCGTGTGGGTTGCATGGTGAATACGAATTATACGCCGGTCGGGGATGCAGTGAAGATCAAGCTCATGCACGTGACCCCCGCTTCCGCTTTCTGCAATTCCGAGACGTCGATCGCGAGCACTCGCCAGCCGGCACGGTCCAGGATGCGCGCGGTCTCCGGGAACGATGCCGGAATGATCGCGGTATCGCCGATCGCCAGCACGTCCGCCGCGGCCGGTTCCCCCGCCGCCACCTCGATCACCCGCGCATTCCCGAACGGTCCCAGGTCCACCCAGTCGCGATTCGCCAGCAGCGTGTCCCGTCCCAGATATGTGCAAGCCGATTTGAGATGCAAACAACTTTTCATTTCAACGGCCCGCACCGCACATCCGAGCGGCGCCAGCTCGCGCGCCAACTGGGCAATGCCCGCGTCGTTGCTGCGTGCGGATCTCCCCACGAACAGCGTGGAACCGATCCGCACCACGTCGCCGCCTTCGAGCGTTCCCGGCTCCGTGATCCAGCGCAGCGGACGGAACCGCGCGATGGCCTCGGCCAGGCTCGCCGATTCGCCCCGCCGGGACTCCGCGCCCATGCGCGTCATGATGGCGATCTCATCCAGTACGATCGCGGGGTCTTCGACAAAGACCGCATCCGGCAGGTTCGGCACGGCCGGCAGCGAAACCACGGCGATTCCCAGCGATGCCAGGCAAGTTTCGTATTGGTCGTGTTGCGCGATCGCTTTGCCGATATCGATGGGCTGTCGCTCCACAAAGGCCAGTTGGCAATCGTTGATGGATGCGCTAACAGCACGGCTGATGGCAGTAAGCGGCATGGAACCTATCTTAGCGGCTCGAGCGAAAGAGCGATCGCACAGGGAAACTGGCCATCAACAGAAGGAGAGCATAAAGACTGTTGCGCCGATCGCTCACCACCGCGCCCGCCAAAAACGCGAGGCTGCCAGCCAGTGTCAGGAGCGTCAGCGCGGGGTAGCCGAAAACGCGAAACGGCCTCGGGGCGGCGGGCTGAGTGCGGCGTAGCACGATTAGCGAAATGTAAGCCGAACAGTAGCTGGCGACGTAGAAGAATCCCGCCATGGCGATCAATCGATCGACGGTCCCGCTCAGCACCAGGCCAACCACGGCGAGCGTAGCCAGGGCCAACGCCGGCCGTGGTGTGCCGTTCCCCGCGACCAGGGCGGCGCGCCGCCAGAACAGGCCATCGCGGCTGACGGCGAACAAGATGCGCGTCGAGCTCATCAGCACGCTGTTGAGCAGCGTCAGTAAGATGACCACGGCGATCGCCGCGATGACGATCTCGCTGGCGCGTCCGAAGATCAGCCTGGCGGCGTCTGCGGCGGCGAATTTTGAAGCGGCTAGCCCCGCCGGCCCGAGGGCGCGCAGGAAGGCTCCATTCAGGAGTAAATAAATGCCTGCGACGAGGGCGAGTCCGCCAAACATCGCCCGCGGGAGCTGCCGGGTCGGATGGCGAGTCTCTTCCGCGAAATAGATGGGTGCGTACCAGCCGTCGTAAGTCACCACGATGGACTGAATCGCCAGCACCAACGCCGCTATGAAACTTGCCGGAGCGAGTGGAGCGGGCTGCGTGTTGGCTGGCGCGGGCGCCATGAAACAGGCCAGCACCAGGCCAAAAAGGGCGATGGCGGCGATGGCGGATGCGGCTTGCTGCACGCCCGCGCTCAGGCGAACGCCGAACCATTGCATGCCGGCGAACGCCAGGATCGTGCCCGCCGCCACTACTTGGGCGAATGGTTCGATCCGGGGAATCAAGCGCTCTAGAAACTCGACCGCGGCCATCGCCGCGTAGGCGGTGGCGGCCACGTTGCCCAGAAAATCGGACCAGCCGACGGCGAATCCGGCATAGTCGCCCATCGCTTCGCGGGCGTAAACATAAAAGCCGCCGGCCCGCGGAATCATGGTGGCCAGTTCCGAAACGTTGGAAGCGCCGCAAGCTGAGTAAATAGCTCCGGAAAACCACATCAGCATGATCAGCCAGGGCTGGCGAAGGTAGGAGGCCACCGGTCCCGGCTGGCGCAGGATGCCCACGCCGAGCGTGCTTCCGAGGGCCACCGCAATGCCGAAGAAGAGTCCCAGCACGGGAAGCAGCGAGGTGCGCGCCGCAGCATGATCGGTACCAGAGGACGCCATGGAACGTCCGACTGTATCACATCCATCGCACGTCAGTCTCCCTACGTCGCGCCCCGCCTTCCCGCGGCAAGCACCCGCCTTAACTTCAAACAGTATTGCGTTTTGCGCTTATCGGCGCCTAGACTTTGCCTGAGACGGAGCACTCCAAAGTGAGTTTCAGACCAGGCATCCGAGCCGTACTGATCGGGGCGATCGCCTTTATCGTCGCTCTGATTTATGTGCCCAGTCCAAAGTGCGGATCTATGCAGACAACCCTGACACGGTCAGCCTTGGCTTAGCCGCGGTAATGACTTTCTTTGCCTATCGTCTCAAATAAAATCCCCGCGGGCTGACGCGTCACCGGGCTGTCACAATGGGAGTGGGCTCCGAATGGGCCAGCCGGCGCGCACTGGTGGATATCGAGCGCCTGTAACCCGTTGGGGGTGTACGGCAGGCTACAATCCGGTGCTGTCGGTCCGAAGCATTCTCGAAGGTGCGCCCCAGAATGCCGATGCAAGGGTCGGGCGCGCGATTACCCTCCATCTCTTACCGCGGCGCGGACCGTTGCAGATGACCATGCACTAAACTAAAAACGCAGCCGGATCTGAGGCGGCTGGTAGTCTGCCTTCCGGTGGCGCTGAGGCTGATCCGGTGGCGATAGACTTCCTGCCTGGAGCTGCCTGAGGCAGCGGCGATCCGGCCCTTGGGCGGGATTTCGGGCGTTGAGGCTCCGAGTGGTGTTGTCCGCCATCGGCGGCTGCGGAGATTTGGCCAGCTTTCCCGTTTCGTTTTAGTTCGGCGTAGTGACCTGCGCCGTAGCCGACATGGGCGAGACGTCTCCGCCGGTGTCAACCGCTTCTATCGCGTAGTAGTACGTGGTGTTCGGAGAAGCCCCGGTGTCGACAAATGGAGGCGTCGACCGGTTGGTCAGTTTGGTCAGGCCAGTGGGCGACGTGCCCCGGAAGATATTGCAGTACTGAATCGGCAGACCATTAGTCGGGATGCTTTCGGACCAAGTTACCGTGTCTGCTGTGCTGGAGTTTGCCGTTGCCACGACGTTGGCGGGCGCGGCGGGCATCGGAGGCGTAGTGACCTGCGCCGTAGCCGACATGGGCGAGACATCATAGCCGGTGTCAATCGCTTCTATCGCGTAGTAGTAAGTGGTGTTCGAAGAATCCCCGGTGTCGACAAATGGAGCCGCCGTCCGGGTGGCCAGTTTGGTGAGGCCAGTGGGCGACGTTCCCCGAAAGATGTAGTAGTACTTAATCGGCAGACCATTGGTCGGGATGTTTTCGGACCAGGTTACCGTGACTTCTGTGCTGGAGTTTACGGTTGGCACGATGTTGACCGGCGCGGCGGGCAGCGGAAGCGTAGTGACCTGCGCCGGCGGAGCCGACATGGGCGAGACGCCGTGGCCGGTGTCATTCGCTTCTATTCCGTAGTAGTAAGTGGTGTTCGGAGGAGCTCCGGTGTCGATAAATGGAGACGCGGTCCGGGTGGTCAGTTTGGTGAGGCCAGCCGGCGAGGTCCCCCGGAAGATAGTGTAGTTCTGAATCGGCAGACCATAAGGCGGGATGTTTTCGGACCAGGTCACCGTGACTTGTGTGCTGGAGCTTGCCGTTGCCCCGACGTTGACCGGCGCGGCGGGCAGCGGAGGCGTAGTGACGTTCACCGTAGCCGACATGGGCGAGACGTTGTAGCTGGTGTCAATCGCTTCTATCGCGTAGTAGTACGTCGTGCTCGGAGAAGCCCCGGTGTCGATAAATGGAGACGCCGTCCGGGTGGCCAGATTGGCGAGGCCAGTGGGCGACGTCCCCCGGAAAATATAGTAGTACTTAATCGGCAGACCATTGGTCGGGATGATTTCGGACCAGGTTACCGTGACTTGTGTGCTGGAGTTTGCCGTTGGTACGACGTTAACCGGCGCCGCGGGCATCGGCAGCGTAGTGACGGATATCTGGTCGGAGGGCGCCGAATCGTCGTATTTCGTGTCAATCGCCACGATCTCGAAGTAATAGGTTGTATTGGCGCTTAGGGATCTCGCCGTATAGGTGGTGGCCGTCGTCGTGGCGATTTTGGTCAGTTGGCCGGGCGTGGTGCCCTGGAAGATCTGGTACGAACTAACCGGTAAGCCACCAGGCTGGGGGTTCTCCTGCCAGTTCAGAGCGATCATAGTGGGGGTAGGCGCTGCGACTACGTCGCTGGGTGGGGTGGGCAGCGGCAGCGTAGTGGCATAGGCGAACAGAGACATCGGCGCGTTAATCCCCTGTTCCGCGGCTACGATGCCATAATAATAGGTGGTTCCCGGGGCCAGGGGCATATTCTTGTAAGTAGTCGTGGTGGACCCCGCGACCGCGATCTGCTGGAGATTAGAGGCTGAGGTCCCGCTAAAAACCAGATACTTGCCCAAGCCGCTAGGGTTCGAGGGGGGAGACCAGCTCAGGTCGATCTCCTGGGGCGAGACCGCCGTTGCCACTAGATTTGTTGCGGAGTCTGCCGACGTTCTGTATGTCTGTAAACTCAGCGTTGTCGAAAGCGGCGAATCGTTGTTGGCCAAATCGAATGCTTGGACCTGGTAGTTATACAGCGTGCCGCTCGTCAGTGCGGAGTCGGTGAAAAACGTTAACGGCGGTGTCCCGGCCGTATTGGCGATCAAGATACCCGCACAGGGTTGGCCGGACCCCGGCGGTGTGCAGCGATACACGTTGTAACCCGCTACGCCGATGTTGTCGGTAGAGGCGGTCCATGAGAAGTTCGCCCCGATTGTGCCGGCCGTGCCAGTCAGGTTGGTCGGGACAGACGGCGGAATGGTGTCGGGCGGCGTGACCAGTTGGTCGTAGTAACTAAACGCGGTAGTGGTGAACGCGGGCAGCGATTCGGCCGTACTCGCCAGCGAATTCTCGGTCTGCATGATCTCGTAGGGCGAACAACTCGTGGTTGTGCACGTACAGTTTGCGGCTCCGCCATTGGCGCCGGTTCCGCCATATGTCTGGTACGCGAAGAAGTAAGCCGACCCTTCCGCCACAAGATAGAGCATCTGCGTGTAGTTCCCCAGAGCTTGCATGGTCTGCAGGAAATAGGCGTCGAGAGGAGCCCAGAAGCTGAAAGGCTGGCGGGCGCGGATCGTGTCGACGGAGAGAACATCCCATTCGCTGGCCATCGCCTTCGACAGCCAAGCCTGGCTTATTGCGACCGGCTTGCCGGCGGCTGCGGCCGCACTGGCGACGGTCAGCGAGTTAGCGATGAAATTGTCCTGCTGCTGCGCCGTCGTAGTGATCGGAATAATATGGATATCGATGTAGTCCAGGGGCAGGGCAACGTAGGCGTTGGTGTAATCCAGCAGGCCAGGGGATCCGGAAACCAGCAGCCAAGTGCCAAAGCCGGCGCCCAGCTTGGGGACTGGGGACAAGTTCAGCGCCTGAACGGCCGCGATCTCGCCCGCAATCATCTGCGCGGCGTCCGCCGGGATGTTCAAATTCTGCTGGCCTGTCTGCGTGGCTTCCGTATCGGGTTCGTTCGCGAGGACGATATAATCCGGCTGCATCGTCTGTGCGATCGTGGCGGCCATTATGGCGCGGGCCGCCATGTATTGCGGCCAGGTGAGCGTGCCGTAGAACGTGTTCATGTTGGTCCAACCGGCCGCTATGTCATTGGAAAACAGGGCCTCATCGTCCACAATGAGTTTGAGACCGGCGGCCCGGACAGCCTGGGCCACCTGCGAATAGAAGTCCAAGGACGGTTGGAGGGCGGTCTGGCTGCCATAAAAAGGCTCATAAAGAACAGGAAACAGGACCGCTACCGACACGGCCTGTACACCCAAAGCTTTCAACTCCTGCAACTGGGTCAGAACAATTTGCAAATAGTTGGGGCCGGATATCGACGGACCCACGTTGCTATTGGCCGACTGCAGAT
>PKYZ01000198.1 GCA_003132865.1 Bryobacterales bacterium | reverse complement strand
CGGCCCATGCTTGCAGGCACGATATTACCGGTCTGCGCGCGGCGGTTGCGGGTTTCCAGAAACGTCTCCAGGCCGCGCACCAGACTCTCGAAATCCACCGGCTTGGTATAGTAGTCGTCACAACCGGCGTCCATGGCTTTCTTCCGGTCGCTGGCCATGGCATGCGCGGTGAGGGCGACGATAGGGATCGCGCGGGTGGCCGGGTCCGCCTTCAAGCGGCGCGTGGCCTCCCAGCCGTCGATCTCGGGCAGACTCATGTCCATCACGATCAGATCCGGGGATTGATCGTGCGCCATGGCAATCCCGCGCTTGCCATCGGCCGCCGAGATCACCTGGTATCCACGGCGCGAAAGGCGCCGGGCGAGCATGTCGCGGCTCGATTCGTTGTCTTCGACGACCAGGATTCTAGGCATGCACGGGCTGCCTCTCCGCGATCCCGCCGGTGGCGGTCGCGAGCGCCGCTGGCGCAGCCGGATGGCCGGGCAGCCGGACGGTGAACGCCGACCCCTTGCCCAATTCGCTCTCCGCGCTCAGAGAGCCGCCCATCATCTGGCAGAACTCGCGGCTGATCGCCAATCCCAAGCCCGTCCCGCCGTATTTCCGCGTGGTGGATGCATCGGCCTGCATGAACGGGCGGTATAGCCTGTCCAACTGCTCCGCGCTCATGCCGATACCGGTGTCCGTCACCCGGAACTCCACCCAGTCCGAGCCTTTGCGCCGGGTGCGCTTGGCCTCCAGACGGATCAGACCGTTTTCGGTGAACTTGCAGGCGTTGCTCAGCAGGTTGAACAGTACCTGACGCACGCGAGTCTGGTCGCCCAGCATGGCGCCCAGCGGCTCGGCGCACGCCACTTCCAGCCGGTTGCCATTATTTTCCAGCAGCGGGCGGATGGCGCTGACGGCGTCGTCAATCAGCGGCAACACGTCGAGGCTCTCAACCGACAGCTCCACCTTTCCCGCTTCGATCTTCGAAAGATCGAGGACATCGTTGATCAAGCCCAGCAAATGCTTGCCGGCCCACCGGATTTTGCCGAGATCCGGCAGCAGGTCCTGATGCCCGCGATCGCCGGCCACCTCCTGCAGCATCTCGCTATAACCGATGACCGCATTCAGCGGCGTGCGGAGCTCATGGCTCATGTTCGCCAGGAAGGCGCTCTTGGCGCGGTTGGCTTCCTCGGCTGCGTCTTTGGCGCGGACCAGTTCCCCTTGCACGCGCTTCAGTTCGGTCATATCCTGGGCCAGCCAGACGTAGACTTCCAGCATGCCCGACCCGTCGCGCATTTCGGCCGACGAGAACAGCACGGGGATCAGACGGCCGGTCTTGGTGCGATAGGTTCGCTCGACGGCGCTCGGCCGCGCGGGGGCTTCGCGCTCCAGAATGACCTGTCCGGCGGGCCGGCCGATCAACTCTTCTTCGCTGTAGCCGAGCAATCGCGAAGTGCTGGGGTTGACGCGACGGATCTGCAACTCCGTATCGGTGACCAGCAGGGATTCCTCCATGGAGCGCAGAATATTATCCACGTACTCCTGAGCCCGTTGGCGCGTCATGGAGGCTCCCAACATGCGCGCGGCCGACCGGAAGCCATCCCGCTCGGCATCGCTCCACTCGCGCTCGCGCCGGTGATCTTCAAATCCGAGGAAGCCGAACCAGCTTCCCGCCACTTCTATAGGAACCAGAATTGCCGACTTCGGCGCATTTTCATCCGCAGGCGCGGCGTTCGCATGTGAGGCATTGATCGATACTGCATCGCCGCGGTGCAGACTGGCGGCGCGGGCGTTCCACTCCGTCCCGGCCCATGCCAGGCGCGTTTGGCGGAACCCGCCGGTTCGGCGGTCGAGCGAAGGCTCGGTCCATTCGTGCAGGATGGCGCTCACCAGTCCCGGTTCCGCGGGATGAACTTGCGCAACGTAGGCGCGGCTCACGCGCGCAGCGACGCCAATCTCGGACAGCGTTTCGGTGATTACCGTCTCCCAGCCGGCCGCGCTCAGAATCCGCCGCGCGGCAAAACTGACGGAGGCCATCAAGATGCCTTTGGCTTCATTGGCGGCTTGGGCAGTCTCTTCCGCGCGCTTGCGCATGGCGATTTCGACCTGCAGGATTTCGGTCTGGTTCTCGAACAGCGTCATGATCATGCCGAAAGCCACGAAGTATTTGGGGAGATCCCAAACTACGTGATCGCCGGGAATGTCGATGTGCAGGGCGGCGCAGATTTCAGCCACCGGGAAGACCAGTCCCCAGGCCAGAAAGGAGAGCGACGTGAGCAAGACACCCGGAGTCAAGCGGCGGAAGTATCTCCAGTAGCGCCAACCCGTGATGGCGAAGCCTTCAAAGAGGAGGAAATCCATCCCACTCTCCACATGGGTGGAGGCGCGCCAGGCGGCCCACAGCCCCGGCGCGATGGCCACTGCAAACCAGGCTGCCAGACTGCCTGGCGACTGCTGGGACTCGCGCAGGGCGAGCCATACGCCCGCACCGAGCGCTACCGCCAGCAGAGCGCGGTACACCTCCGGGTTTTGCACCTCGAAGACCATACAGGTCCAATAAGCCACCGCCGGCGCCACGATGGCGGCCCAAAACAGGACACGGCCCAGAGGTGTGCCGCGTGTCCGGCAGACCGAAAGAAAGAAGGCGGAGGCGGCGGCGACCAGGGTGGAGTAGGCCGACCAATCCGCCAGCCGCGATGGGATCAGGCTGAAGCTGAACAGCAGCATGGCGGCGAAGTGTGCGACGATCGAGGCCCAGCCGATCATCCACAGGCGGGCCCGCAGCTGGCGGTCGCGCACGTAGATCCAGGTGAACAGGCCGACCAGTATGCTCATCACCGAAAGAGTGACGACGCGTTGAAATTGTGGAAACATTTAGTCCCTTTTTCCTTAATCGCGGGGCAGGACTCCAGCGCGGACGGCCGACGTCCACGCCGGCCTGTGCTGCGGGGCGGGTCCTGGAGGACCCGCGCAGACCTTGAGGTCTGGCCCACAACAGTTATTCATGGGCACTTAACTCGCGAGCGCATCCACCAGCGCCGTCTCTCCTTCGCCCGGCAACGTTCCCTCAATCGTGGCCAAATCTCCGGGCAGCCGGACCGTGAACGCCGATCCCTGGCCCAACTGGCTCTCCACGCTCAAAGAACCGCCCATCATCTGGCAAAGGCGGCGGCTGATGGCCAATCCCAAGCCCGTTCCGCCGTATTTCTTGGTGGTCGACGCATCGGCCTGCATGAACGGCCGGTAGAGCCGGTCGATCAGTTCCCGGCTCATGCCGATGCCGGTATCCACCACCCGGAACTCCACCCAATTCGCGCTTTCGCCGCGGACCCGTTTCGCCTCCAGCCGGACGAGCCCGCGCTCGGTAAACTTGCAGGCGTTGCTCAGAAGATTGAAGAGCACCTGGCGCGTCCGGATCTGATCGGCCACCATATAACCCAGGCCTTCCGCGCATGCCACTTCGAGGCGGTTGGCGTTCTTCTCCACCAGGGGTTGCAGGGTGCCGGCCACGTCGTGGATCACCGGGGCGACCGCAAATCTCTCGGTCGACAACTGCACCTTTCCGGCTTCGATCTTCGACAGATCCAGAACGTCGTTGATCAGGCCGAGCAGATGCTTGCCGGCGATTTGGATTCGGCGCAAGTCCAGGAGCATGTCCTGCTCGCCGCGTTCCTCGGCGATCTCCTGCAGCATCTCGCTGTAGCCGATCACCGCATTGAGAGGCGTGCGCAGCTCGTGGCTCATGTTGGCCACGAACTCGCTCTTGGCGCGGTTGGCGGCTTCGGCGGCTTCCTTGGCATGCAGCATCTCATCTTCGGCGCGCTTACGTTCCGAGATGTCGCGCGCGATGCCCAGCAAGCCCACGGGCCGCCCTCTTTGGCGGATGGCCTGCAGGCTGACCTCCACCGGCGTGCGCCGGCCGTCCTTGGCGACGAACTCCCATTCCCGATTGGGATAGGGCTCCCCGATCGAGACGCAACGGGCGGCCTCGCCGATCTTCTCCCGCCACACGGGCGGGAGCAAACGCGCGAGCGGCAGGCCGCCGGCTTCCTTGCGCGTATAGCCCAGAATGCGCTCCCCGGCCTGGTTCAAAGAGGTGAGCGTTTGTTTCAGATCCAAGGTGAAGATGATGTCGTTGGCATGCTCGACCAGATTGTGGTAGCGCTGTTCCAACGTGGCCTGGCGTTGCAGGACGACCACCCAAGCGAGCACGCCCAGTATGGCAAGCGCCAGCACGCCCAGCGCACCCAAAGCCTTCGGGACAGTCCACCAGGGTGGCTGCCGCACGATTACCACGTCATTGGCTGACTGGAGAAGCACGCGGAACGCTTGGTCGTGTTCGTTTTCATCCTTATCGGCCACACAGATTCCGGCCACTCGTAAGACGCTGCCGGCAGGAGCCGCAGTCAGCCCGTTTGCGCCGAGCGTTGCGCCGTGCGGCTGGCGGATAAAGGCGCCGAACACCGCGCGTCCGTTTTTCAACACCAAAGTCTGATTATCTGCAAGAACCGATCTTCCCAATAGGCGCCCCTCAATCGAGACGGGCAGAGAATCGTAATCGCCGCTGAGGATCTGCTCAACCGTGACCGGAATCGGCGTTAGCGGCGCTTGGCGCCCGATGCGCCGGCAGACGGCGTCCTCGACCGTGAGGGTATAGTCGGAGACGCGCGGGAAGCCGGCTACATCCAGGCGGTCTCCAGGCTTGAACACAGCCGGCTCCGCGGATTCGATGCGAAGTCCGGTTTTTCCGTCGGACAGGTAGATGGTCTTGGCATCTTGCAGAGTGACGATGCCCTGCACCCGGATGCGGTGCCCCGAGGGCCGTTGCGGGGCAAAGCGCGCCACCGTCTCGATGGGCTGAACATCTTTGGCGAAGGGATCCTCAGGAGGCTTCAAGACTTCGATTTGTTGCAGGCCGGGCACGTAGAGCAGTATTCCCACCAGTTGCAGTTTGTGATTGAAATCGGCGCCGCACGCCCCACGAATCCGGACTTCCGCATCCACGAGTTCGTTGGGAGCGGGCGTATGGTTATCGGGGACCAGCGCTCGCAGCCGTCCGCCGGGCACCGCTACGTCGATCGTGAGCAGGCCCTGCTGCCGCTCGACCCGCCGCACCACGCCCTGCGTCTCGACCCATTGGCTATCTTCGGCGGTGGAGAGCATCCTTTCCAGGGACACCTGCCTCGCCCGTGGAAGCGGGGCTATCCCGACGACACGGTATCGAGGATTGCCGATCTGTGGTGCAAAGTCCGGAATCTCCGTGACTCCTTCCATCTCAACCAGTTGTCCAGCCGCGAGGGGCGGTGCGCTCTGAGGAACATTGACCCATATCCCGGCTGTGGAGTCCTGAACGAAAAGGTCGCCATGCGCCGGATCCGAATACGTTACGACCGCTCGAATCCGGACGGGGTAGCCGCGCGCAGCCTGCTGCCTGGTGAGTTGCCGGATCTGGGAGACCTGCGTCAGGACTGGCAGCGCCGTGCCGGCTTTCGCAGGCTGGCCATAGGCGGCTGCGGCGGATAGGGCGGAGACCAACAGCGTCGCAACGGCCGTTGGCAGGGTGCGATCCGCGTGAGATCGCGGCAGTAGTACAGTAGCCCTCATTACATGGCTCTATGCGGTCTTATCGGCGCGAAACGGCTGGCCGTTGGTGATCGTGGCCGCATATCGCCTTGCGACCATCTTGGGCCGTTGTCGGGCGTAAGGGCAATACTATCGGAAGTTGAGAATTGGTACTAATAGTTCTAAAACTTTCGGGGTATTCATGCCCCCATTTTTTGGGTTCGGTCGGTAATTTTCATGGGTTGTTGGGCGGCATTGGGCGGAATTGTGCATCGGTCGGGGCTGTATTGGGGGGGTGGGGGGGTTGTAGCGAATTTGAGCAGACAAATTTAGTTAGGATGGCCGGGGCGCTGGCCACCCATGGGGATGAAAAACAGGGGCGAGTTTTGCGTAACATTCTGTAACATTGTGTGTCGGCACGGCGGTTCCGCGTTTGACGAACAAAGCCTATGATGCTGATAATAAGGGCGCCTGCTGCACGTCCGGCCACTGGCGCCGGGGAATTTCCGGAAAGCAGCCAATTTGGTGTGGTTCGGTCGGGCGCGCGTATAGTGTGGCGGGGGATGCCCCTGGATTGTTAGTGGCTGGGTGGGGGGAAATTCTCCTCCAGGGAGAGGATGTATACGCGGCCGCCTTCGTCGCCGGCGATTTCGGGGCGCGATCGCACAGCCAGGCGGCCAGCGCCGACTTCCCGATGCCCGCCTCGCCCGTGATCCAGAGCACGCGCCGGGGGCTGGCGAGCCAGGCGACGACTTCCTGCATGACCCATTCGCGGCCCGTGAATCGAGGCAGGTGACGGGATCCTCGTCGTACTCGATGGGCGGCAGAGAGCGCTGGAGGCGCGCCTGCACGCCTTCGAAATCCAGGCGATCATGGTCGATCGAGTCCAGCAGCTTGTCGAATTGGGCGGCGTAGCGGGGCTCGTGTTGGTCGGCCGGGACGCAATCGCGGAAATCGAGGTACTGGATGCGGCAGATGGAGAGCGGCGGCTCCACGGTCGAGACCATCAGGGGAATGATGGGCAGTTGACGGGCGCAGGCGCGGGCGAGTTCGTTGAGGCAGTAGCCGTCGGGGCGGCGGACGGAGTGCGGAGTCAGCAGCATGAGGAATTTGCCGGGGGCGGCGGAGACCCAGTCGAGGCCTTCTTCGATGGAGCGTTCCCAGTCGGTGCCGGGGGTGAGGCGGGCTTGGTCGAACCAGACTTGGTGGTTGCGGCGTTCGAGGTCGGATTTCAGGCGTTGGGCGAGGGGGGTGTGCTCGTCGTGACCGTAGCTCAGGAAGATTCGCATGGGGTTTACTCTTCGAGCACGAGAAGGTGCACGCGGCCGCTGTAATCGCCCGCAACGATCCTGTGGTTGTCCACGAACATGCAGCAAATAGCGTATGCGTCGCAATGGAATGTGGCGATGGGGAGGCCGTTCTCCAGGTTCCACACCTTCAGGGTGTGGTCGCGAGACGCGGAAACCGCCCGCTTTCCATCCGGCGTCACCGCCACGCCATAGACGACACCAAAGTGGCCTTCCAGCGTTCGAAGCGCGTGGCCGGTCGCCAGATCCCACAACCTGAGCGTTCTGTCCCATGACGCGGAAACCGCCCGCTTCCCGTCCGNNCAGATCCCACAACCTGAGCGTTTTGTCCGAAGATGCGGAAACCGCTCTGTTGCCGTGCGCCGTCACCGCCACGCCATGGACAGAACCAGAGTGGCCTTCCATCGTGCGCAACTCGCGACCGGTGTGCAGGTCCCACAATTTCAAAGTCTGGTCCCCAGACGCGGAAACCGCC
>PKYZ01000302.1 GCA_003132865.1 Bryobacterales bacterium | reverse complement strand
AGCGCATGCGCTGGCACGCGGCCCAGCGCAGCATGACGGGCAGTTTCTGATCCTGATGACGGCCCCCGGCCGTCCGCGCTGGCGTCCTGCCCCACCAAAAATCCGGGCGCACCGGACGAGGAAATCGCTCGCCACAGTGCGCCCGGGTTTTGATCCCCGTGAGGGATCAGAACGTAATTCTACCGACCATCTGGATGCTCCGCGGCTGGGTCACCGTACCGTTCCAGGTGCCGAAACTCTTGCTGGAAGGATCGTTGTTAAACGGAATGCAATCGCCGAATGCCTGGCCATCGCACGTGAAGTAGTGATTGTTGAACGCGTTGAAAGCCTCGGCGCGCACTTCGAAACCCAGGCGCTCCTTGATGGCGAACTTCCGCGACAGCGATATGTTGACATCCCGATAGGGCGAACCGCGCACGCTGCTCACGCGCGGGCCGGTGCCGAGATAGAATCCGTTGAAAGCCGAAGCGGGCGTGAACGCGGAGGCGTTGAACGCAGGCTGGTTTACGTTGAAGCCTCCCCACGATTGCGCCAGCACTTGGCCCGTGATCGCCGGAATGCAAGCCGCCTGGAACTGCCCGGGTAGGCCGCAGACGGCCGAGTCGCGGAAATAGAACGGCATGCCGGAGGTGAACTTCATGGTAGACGCCAGCGTCCAGCCGCCCAGAACATGCCCCAACACGCCTTCGTTGTTCAGGAACTGTTTGCCCTTGCCGAAAGGCACATCGTAAACCGCCATCACGGACACGGTGTTCGGAATGTCATCCGGGGAAAGCGACATGTTCCGGCTGCCTTGGTACGGGTTGATGACAGCGCCGATCCCGCCGTAACCTGCCGAGTTACCCTGGGTGGTCGAGGCAGCGTCGGTCGTCAGCCGTGAATACGTGTAATTAGCCTCCAGGTACAGACCGCCCGAGAGGTTCCTTCCATACTTCGCCTGTAGCGAGTTGTAATGGGAGGTCCCTTCGTTTTCGTTTTCTCCGAAGAGCGCGCCGCAGTATTGTGGGAATGGCATCAAGGCTTGCGCCACCGTGGGAGAGCAACTGCCGCTGAGCAATTGCTGCGCCCAACCGGAATACGGCTGGCTTACGCCGAAGAGCGAAGTTGTTGTCGGCGTAAACACGGCGTTGAGTTGACTGCCCATGGAGAGCAGCGAGGGGTTCAAAACGTTGATCGGTTGCAGCGCAGACGGCAGATGCGTGCCTTTGCTGGCAACGTATGCGACGCTGGCGAAACCCTTTTGGCCAAACTTATGCTCGATGGTCAAGTTCCACTGCTGGGTATTGGAAAGATGGTTGGCGTACGCCGGACGGTAGTTGGGGCCATTCAAGCCATTATCGGCGGTCAAGCTGATATTCTCCGCCTTGTTATAAGCCGGAAAGCCGTTATCCAGGTAGAACGCCGGGTCGTAGCCGTTCAGCGAACTGTTGAAGGCCACGCTCGGATTGAATCCGTCCAGCGACATGCCGCCGCCCCAGCCCGGATAGAACGCTTGCGTGTAGAAGACGCCGTAGCCCGCGCGCACCACGGTCTTGTCGCTTACCGCGTACGCCAAGCCCAATCGCGGGGCGAAAGCGCCATTCCACTCCTTTTCCGGATACCGCACGCCGGCGCTCGCCGTGCCCCAGTTATTCCCGGAGTACACTACGCTGCCCGGAAGGTTTCCGGCGCCGGGGTTTGCCACGAAAGAGAAGAACGACATGTAATTGTTGCTTTCCCACGTCGGTGAAAACTTATCCCAGCGTAGGCCATAGTTGACGGTCAGCTTGGGCGTGGCTTTCCAGGTGTCTCCGATGTGCAGGGAATAGGCGTGCTGCTCGGCGCCATATTTAGTGATATTGAGTACATTCAGGCTGCCGTAGTTGGTAGCGCCGGTCAGGAAGCTGGCCACGGGGTTCCCACTATCGATGCCCGGAATCCCGGTTTCGCCGGGGGAGAAGTCAACCGTTCCGGACTGGTTGTTGTTCTGGCGGAAAACTTGCTGCAGATGGCGGTATTCGCCGCCGAACTTTATCGTGTGCGCGCCATGCACCAAAGTCAGCATCTCGTTGGCGATGTGGCTGGGCCGCGTCGTTTTGTTTAAGGCGCCAAAGCCCCCGGGATAGCCGAAAGTTGCCCAACTGCCTCCATTTCCGCTGAAGTTGGCCTGGGGCGAAGCGTTATAGGCAGCCGCGTTCGGGATGTGCGGAAGATCGGCGGGATTTTGGGCGGGGACCGACCCGTAGCCCTCGTTGCGGTTTAGGTAGCCATAGGCGAAGTGGCTCAACAGCGTGGGGCTAAAGATGTGGTCCCAGTTGAAGCGGTTCACCCAGGCGTCCTCCGGATTCGCGGGATCCGCACTGCACAACTGGACCGGCAACTGGCACTGCGCGATGGGTTGAGTCACCTGCCGCCAAATGGTGAAGAAGAAGTGATCCTTCTCGCCCCAATAGTGATCGATCCGGAACAGGTATTCGTTGAGGTTCGACAGAATGCCATCGGAGACGGGCGGGGCCAGGAAGTTGTTAATCGGGCCCGAACTTGTGGGAGTCGGCAGATATTTCATCCATTGCAATGCCAGTTGGCTCTGGTCCGCGGCTGGAATAATGTTCCCCGGGTACGGTGTTTTCGTGGTCACGCCGTTGACATTCTGCGTCGTCTTTGGATCGTAGATTGGCGTGCTCCAGTCGGAGAAGTTACCCGTACGGTCTTGCGTGGAAGGAATCGAAAGCAAGGCGCGGCTGGCGCCGCCCAGAGAGCGCAAAAACTCCGTATCGTTGAAGAAGTAGGTCTTATGTTTCGGTCCCCACACGAAAGGCAGGAATTTGAGCTTGATGGGGAGGCCGCCAGAAAAGCCGTATTCGTTTTCGTTGTCCTTGGGGCGCTGGTCGCCCGGGCCGCGATTGTTGGTGAATTGCAGCGCGTTGAAGTCCCGGTTGCGCAGGTATTCGAACGCGCTGGCGTGAATCTGGTCGGTGCCGCTCTTGGTCGTAACAATCATCACGCCGCCGGTGGTGGTGCCATACTCGGGCTCATAACTGGAGGTTTTCAGGGTTACCTCCTGGGTCATATCGGGCGTCTGGGCGAAGTCGAAGAACGAAACAATGCCGCTCTGCGACATGGTCCCTTCCTGCATGCTGACGCCGTCCATGACCGCTTCATCGCCCATCCTCAGACCGCCGTTGATGCGTGCATTGAAGGTCTGCACACTAGTGCCCGTATTCACACCCGGCAGGAAGGTAGCGAACTGCAAGACATTACGGGGTGTGCCGGCGGACACCAGCAGGGGCAGCTCGTTGACGATCGAAGGCGCCACGCCTTCCGTTTTGGCGCCATTATCGAAGTTCAGTTGCGCGACGTCGGCCGTGACCTCTACCTTGGTGGATGCATCGCCCACCTCTAGTTGGGCATCCGCGCGCGCCGTTTGACTGACGGCAATTTCGATGCCGGTTTTCACGTAGGTCTTGAAGCCTTTGGCATCAATCGTCAGCTCGTACGTGCCTGGCGGGTTGTTCGGAAAGGAGAAGCGGCCCTCGGAATCCGTTGAAGACGTCTCCGGAATGTTCCTGGCCGTGGAACGTAAGGTGACGGTCGCCGCTGGTACTGCCGCCCCCGTTTTGTCTGTAACCTGACCGCTCAGGCTACCGTTTTGACTCTGCCCCCACGCCACCGCCGTGCATAGCACCAGAGCGGCAATGAGCAGCCAACATGCGTTACGTGGCATAAGCAATCCCCCAAAATGTTGTGGTCCCCGATCGGGACTATGTAAACGTTTTCACAAAAACGTGCAAACGTGTTCATCGAGACTCTGCAAGCGTTTTCACCGATATTATGCGGAAGCGCACCCAAAGTCAAGGGCCTTTCCTAATATTTTTCCGCTAATGCTTGTCTTAAGGACGGGCGACGCGGTATAAGGTACCATTTGGAGGCAGTGAAGCGTGTGCCCGGTATCGGCCCGCGGCGGCCCGTAATGAAGATCCAGGAAGTTGCGCGGCGCGCCCGCGTCTCGACTGCCACCGTTTCCCGTACCATCAACAACCCTTCCCTGGTCGACCCTAAGACCGCTAAGCGGGTCTGGAAAGTCATCGAGAAGCTGCGCTACTACCCCAACACGCAGGCGCGCGCGCTGGTGTCCGGACGCATCCTCGGGCTGATCGTATCGGACATCACAAATCCGTTCTTCCCGGAGCTCATCAAAGGCTTCGAGGACGTCGCCATTCAAAATGGCTACGAGATTCTGGTGAGCTCCACGAACTACGATTCCGCGCGTATGGCGCTGTGCCTACGCCGTATGCTGGAGCGCAAAGTGGAGGGCGTGGCCATCCTGACCTCCGAGATGGACAAGAACCTGCTGGATCAGCTTGCCCACCGGAATGTGCCCATGGTGTTTCTCGACGCAGGCATCGCCGGCGAAGGCATCAGCAAAGTTGTGGTCGATTACGCTATCTAATGTCCCTGGGCCACCGCAGGATTGGATTCATCAGCGGCCCGTGGGCGTTGAAGTCGGCCCGCATCCGGCGGACCGCATTTCTGCGCTCTCTCGGCGCTTACGGCATTGACGAAGACAAGCGCCTCGTCGAGGAAGGGGACCACACCGTGGACGGCGGTCTGATTGCGATGACGCGCATGCTGGAATCGAAATGTTCCCCGACGGCGCTGCTGGCCTCCAACGATCTGACCGCCATCGGCGCGATGCGGGCCGTGCGGCGTGCGGGCCTCTCGGTACCGGGGGACATTTCGATCGTGGGTTTCGACGACATCCGGTTGGCGGAGTTTACCGAGCCGCCTCTGACCACGGTACGGTTGTCGCGGCAAGAGTTGGCCGAGCATGCCTTTCACGCGCTTCTCGGCGTTGGCGAACAGCCGGACGCGCGGCGAAAGCCGGAGCACATCGTGGAAACCCACCTGGTGATCCGGGAAACCACCTGCCCCGCGCGAGCCTGAGAAGCCTGGTGGGGCAGAACTCCAGGTCTGCGCGGGAGTCCTGCCCCACGCAGCTCGCCTACTGCCCTGACACTGCCTTCCGTCTCCTATACTCGGCGAAGGCCGCTTCCGCTTCCGGCCCACGGTCGTGCCGGCGGTACAGCAGCCCCAGGGAATAGAACGCCTCGACCACTACCGGATCGTGTGAGGTCGCCGCCCGATACTCGTCCATCGCCTCGCGGTCCCGGTCTTCTGCTTCCAGCGCGCGGCCCAGATGATAGTGCGCCATCGCAAACTTGGGATCGTACCGCAAGGACTCCCGCAACGCATTCTCCGCCTCTTTCAGTTGCTGCAGCCGCAGCAGCAGAGACCCCAGGTTGTGCGGCGGCCAGCAGGATGGCTCCGCAAGTTTGCGGTTCAGATCCACAGCCTTTAGGAACGCCTCCCGGGCTTCCTCCGATTGGCCCAACATGTCGAGAGCCAGACCCAGGCTGTCGTAGGCGCGCGCCGAGGCCGGGTCCAGGCCGACGACCCGCCTGAGTTTTGCCACCGCCTCGGCATACAGGCGCCGATCATAATCGATTCTGGCCAGCCAGTAAAGGTAGAGCGGACGGTCCGGATGACTGTCACTGAGCCGCGTGAGCTGCGCGCGCGCCCCTTTGGCGTCTCCAAGATTGACCAGCGCCATGGCCCAGGTGAAGCGGTCGGGGTCGCCCAGCGGAACCAGAGAATCCGACTGGCGGAAAGCCAGCGCGGCGCGGTCCATTTGGCCATGCAGGAATTCCACAGCGCCGGCCAAAGCCCGCAGTTCGGCGCCGCTGGCGGACGAATCCGCCGCGGCGGCCTGCCGGCCCAGGATGTCCTCCATGCGGGTATAATCCTTGGCCGCGGACGATCGCACCAGTTCTTCGCGGAGGTCCGCCGGCAGGTGGGAGTTGCGAATCCGTTCCAGCAGGCTGTCCGGCTTCTGGGCCGGCAGCGCAACCGGTCCGAGAAGCAACGCCACGCTGAGAAGTACACGCCTCAATATGGCTTCACCTCAATCGTCCGCAACAGCAGTTCGCGGCGGCGCGACCGTTCGGCATCCAGCGTGCGCAGGCGCGCAGCCTGTTGTGCAGCGCCGGAATCGTGCGTGAGTTGCAGGACTGTCAACAACGCTGAATTCGCCAGGAAGCTCTCCGGATCGAGCGCTAATGCCCGGTCGACGGCCGTGCGCGCGGCGGCAAGCTGGCCCTGGCCAATGTGCACGCGGGCGAGTTCCGTATAGGCTTCGGCAAACGATGGAACCAGCTTGATCGCTCGCTCCAGATACCCCAGCGCCTCGTCGTAGTTCTCCTCCATCCGGGCAACCCGGCCGAGGTAGTAGGCGGCGCCGCCTTCGGTCTTGGGATCCTTGGCGATGCCCAACATCTCGGCGCGGCATCGATCGTAGTCCATCGAGGCGAAGTACGCCGCGCCCAACGCAAGGTGGCCCTTGGATTCGCCGGGCAGCGCGGCCACGTACTTTGCGAAGTATGGAACAGACTCTGCGCCGCTGCCTCCGCTGAGCAGAACCGCGCCCATGGCGTAGTTGTACTCCGGGTTTTTCGGGTCGATGGCCAGGGCTTTGTCGAGCGACCGGCGCGCCTCGACAGGCAGCTCCATCTCCACCGCGACTAAGCCGAAAAGAAAATGGATCCGGGCATCCTCCGGCGTGAGGTCCCGCGCGTGTCCCAGATATCCGAGACAGCCTTCCAGGTCGTGCGCGAGGTGCGCGATGCGCGCCAGCTCCAGCAGATGCCGCGGATTGCCGGGATCCGCGACGGCCACCCGTTCCAGCGTCTGACGCGAATCAGGCAGGCGGTTCAACTGCTCGTATGCCACGGCCAGATGCCGCAGGCTGCCGGCCGATGCTTTCCCGCGCGCGTCCAAAGCCTGCACCAGCGTGACGATCAAGTCCGCGCTCCGGGTCGACTCGAGCACTGGAAAGATCGCGTCCGCGTCCGCTTCGGAGAAGTCCGCGGCGCGCGCCAGGCTCTCGGCCGCTTNNGGCCGCTTGCGCGGCCTCCTGGGCGCGACCGAGGCCGGCTAGGTCGCCGCAGCGCAGCGCCATCAGGGCTGGACGGGCAGCCTCCTCCGGCGGCAGCTTCTCCATGGCGCGCAACGAATCGGCAAACTTCCCTTGCCATTCGTACACCGTGGCCAGCGAAGCCCTGGCTTCGGCGTCCGCCGGCCGCGCGCGCAGCACATGCTCCCACGCGCCGGCCGCACAGGATATCGCAGCAGCGTCCCGGTCGCTCATGAGCTGGCATGCCCGCGCCAGATTCTGCCACGCCGGCGTAAGTTCGGGAGAAAGATGCACTGCCTCCTGAAAGTCCGCCCGCGCCTCCGCCACCTCCGACCGCTGGGCGTGGATGACCCCGCGTAGATTGAAAAGTCCCGCCTCCCGTGGATACCGCGCCAATGCCTCGGCTAACAGCCGCGAAGCGCCCGATCGATCGCCGTTTTCCATGGCGGACTGGATGGATTCGATCGTCCGGTCGACGTCCCGATTCTGGCTGCGCAGGGGCAACAGGGCACAGAGCAACACGCCGGCGAGCGCGGCAACTCGCATCGGCCCCATTGTATCGCAGGGCTCCGGAAGGCAGGTCCGGCCTGCCTACGCCGTCTTGACCAGTTCGACTTCGAGGGAGATCTCGATCTCGTCGCCCACCACCACGCCGCCGGTTTCGAGCAGCGGATTATAGGACAGGCCAAAGTCCTTACGGCTGACCTTCGCTACAGCTTCGGCGCCCCGGCGCGTGTAACCCCACGGATCTTTGATTTCGGGGGTCGGACCGGTCACGTACAGCGCCACCTCGTGCGTTGCGCCGCGAATCGTCAGATCGCCCGTGACCTTATAAGCCTCCGGGCCGTCCGCTTCGACCTTCTTCGATTGGAACTTGATCGTGGGATAGTTCGCGGCATCGAAGAAGTCCGCGCTCTTCAGATGCTTGTCGCGGTCGGGCTCGCGGGTGTTAATCGAATTGACATCGATCTCGGCCGTAATGCTGGAAGCCGCCGGATTGGACGGGTCGACCGTCACCGTGCCGCCGACTTTGCTGAACTCGCCACGCACATTGGCGATCATCAGGTGCCGCACCTTGAAATGCGCGCTCGAGTGAGCCGGCTCGATCGTGTAGGTGGCGGCCACAGGGGTCGCCGCAGGCGTAGAACTCATGAAGAATCTCCTCTCAATACTGATGCTAACTCTTTCCCTCAGGACTCAGACCCCGCCCAGGCCCCGCCCCACCCCACCCAAGGACCACTCCGCCAATCCGCGTGCGCGTTTGACCGTGCGCCCCTCGGACGCGATACTAAGGAGATGCTCCCATCCATGCCGGTGGCGGCCCTGCATGTCCGCAACTTGCGTAAGACGTTTAAAGACGTGGTGGCCGTTGACGGTCTCGAACTGGAGGTGCGCACGGGCGAGTGCTTCGGCCTGCTGGGACCCAACGGCGCGGGCAAGACCACCACTATCGAGATTTGCGAGGGTCTGACCGAACCCGATTCGGGCGAGGTGGAGTTGTTGGGGATGCGCTGGACATCAAACGCGGCGGAGCTGCGGCAGCGGCTAGGGATTCAGCTCCAGGAGACGCAGCTTGCCGACAAGGTCACGGTGCTGGAGACGATCCGCTTGTTCCGCAGCTTCTTCCGGCACGGTCCGCCGCCGTCCGAGGTGATCGCGCTGGTGCAGCTTGAGGAGAAGATGAACGCGCGGGTGGGCGGCCTCTCCGGAGGGCAGAAACAGCGGCTGGCGCTGGCTTGCGCGCTGGTAGGCGATCCGGACTTTCTATTTCTGGACGAGCCCACCACCGGCCTCGATCCGCAGGCCCGCCGCCAGCTTTGGGCGCTGATCGAACAATTCAAACTGCAGGGCCGCACAATTCTGCTGACCACGCACTACATGGACGAGGCGGAACAGCTCTGCGAACGCGTGGCGATCATGGATCATGGGAAGGTGATCGCGCTGGGCACGCCGCGCGAACTGATCACCTCGATCGGAGTGGAGCACATGGTGGAGTTTTCGGCGGGCGGCGCGGCGAAGGCGCTGGAGATTCCGGCGCTGCGGCGGATGGAGGGCGTGCGCGACGTGCGCGCGGAAAACGGCACGGTGCAGATGCAGGTGACCGAGTTGCATCGCGCCGTGCCCGCCCTGCTCGACGAGCTGGAACGCCAGGGAGTTCCGCTCACCGAACTGCGTACGCATTCGGCTAGTTTGGAGGACGTCTTCGTCACTTTGACAGGACGGCATTTGCGCGATGAGTGACATGATGAGTGACACAACGGTGGTTCCCGAGATTCGCCCGAGAGAAGCGGCGGGGCGCCCTTTGGGCCCGGCGCCCCGGGAAAACGGGCTGGCGGACCATGCCCTGGTGCAGTTGACGCTCACCCGGTTTCGCGAGTTCCTGCGCGAACCCGAAGCTCTCTTCTGGGTCTTCATCTTCCCGATCCTGTTGGCGGCGGGACTGGGCCTGGCGTTTCGCAACCGGCCGGCGGACGTGCTCAAGATTGCCACGGTCACGCCGGAGCTGGCGCGATCCCTGCGGCAGGACAAGCTGCTCGACGTGCAACAGTTGCCGGCGCCGGCCGCCGAAGAAGCGTTGCGCACGGGCAAGGTCGCGCTGCTGGCCGAGCCGGGGCCGCGCGGAACGGTGGTGTACCGTTACGACGACACCAACCCCGAAGGGCGCACCGCGCGCATGCTGGCGGATCGCGCCGTCGAGCGCGCCGCTGGCCGCGTGGATCCTGTGGCGGCGAGCGACCGCCTGATGCGCGAGCCGGGCTCGCGCTACATCGACTTCCTGATTCCCGGCTTGTTGGGAATGAACCTGATGGGCAGCGCCATTTGGGGAATGGGATTTGCGATCGTGGATGCGCGGCGCAGAAAGCTGATGAAGCGGCTGATCGCCACGCCCATGCCGCGGCATTACTATCTGCTGTCGTTCCTGTTGTCGCGGCTGGTCATGCTGGTGATCGAAGTGGGCTTCCTCCTCAGCTTCGGCATTTTCGTTTTCAAGGTGCCGATGCGCGGCTCGCTGCCGGACCTGGCGCTGTTGTGCGTGATCACCTCGCTCTCGTTCGGAGCGCTGGGATTGTTGATCGCTTCGCGCGCGCGGACCATCGAAGCCGTGTCGGGACTGATGAACCTGGTGATGATGCCGATGTGGATCGTCTCCGGCGTGTTTTTCTCGGCGCAGCGGTTTCCCGACATTCTGCAGCCGGCGATCAAGGCGCTGCCGCTGACTGCGGCCATCGATGCGCTACGCGCGAACATGCTGCAGGGGGCCAGCCTGGCGCAGGTGTCATCGCAACTGATAGTGCTGGCCGCCTGGCTGGTGGTGTGCTTTCCGGTGGCGCTGAAGCTGTTCCGGTGGCGGTAAGACCTTCCGATCATGGCGGCGTTCCTGTTCCTGGCCGCCGTCATTGCCGCGGCGCAGGAAGTGGGCCTGGTGGTTTGCGGTTGCGTTGTTCGCGATCGACGGCTGCGGAGACTTGGTGAGCTTGCCCGTCACGGGAGATCTGGTAAAGAGCGCTTCCGGGGTTGCGGCCGCCGCCGCGTTCCTCTACGCCCTGGGCCAGCCTGCGGTCAGGCGCTACCTGGCCCTCGGAGCGGCGCGGCCATTTAGGTCTTAGTTGGGCGTAGTGGCCTGCGCCGTAGCCGACATGGGCGAGACATCATAGCTGGTGTCAATCGCTTCTATCGCGTAGTAGTAAGTGGTGTTCGGAGAATCCCCGGTGTCGACAAATGGAGACGCCGTCCGGGTGGCCAGTTTGGTGAGGCCAGTGGGCGACGTTCCCCGGAAGATGTAGTAGTACTTAATCGGCAGACCATTGGTCGGGATGTTTTCGGACCAGGTTACCGTGACTTGTGTGCTGGAGTCTACGGTTGCCACGACGTTGGCCGGCGCGGCGGGCAGCGGAAGCGTAGTGACCTGCGCCGGCGGAGCCGACATGGGCGAGACGACGTGGCCGGTGTCAGTCGCTTCTATTGCGTAGTAGTAAGTGGTGTTCGGAGAAGCTCCCGTGTCGATAAATGGAGACGCCGTCCGGGTGGTCAGTTTGGTGAGGCCAGTCGGCGAGGTCCCCCGGAAGATAGTGTAGTTCTGAATCGGCAGACCATGGGGGGGAATGTTTTCGGACCAGGTCACCGTGACTTGCGTGCTGGAGCTTGCCGTTGCACCGACGTTGACCGGCGCGGCGGGCAGCGGAAGCGTAGTGACGTTCACCGTAGCCGACATGGGCGAGACATCGTAGCTGGTGTCAATCGCTTCTATCGCGTAGTAGTACGTCGTGCTCGGAGAAAGTCCGGTGTCGATAAATGGAGATGCCGTCCGAGTGGCCAGATTGGTGAGGCCAGTGGGCGACGTCCCCCGGAAGATGTAGTAGTACTTAATCGGCAGACCATTGGTCGGGATGATTTCGGACCAGGTTACCGTGACTTGTGTGCTGGAGTTTGCCGTTGGTACGACGTTGACCGGCGCGGCGGGCAGCGGATCCGTAGTGACGGATATCTGGTCGGATGGCGCCGAATCGTTGTTTTTGTTGTCAACCGCGACGATCTCGAAATAATAAATTGTATTGGCGCTCAGGGATCTCGCCGTGTAGGTGGTGGCCGTCGCCGAGGCGAGCTTGGCCAGTTTGCCGGACGTGGTGCCCTCGAAGATCTGGTACGAACTGACCGGTAAGCCATCACGCTGGAGGTTCTCCTGCCAGTTCAGAGCGATCGTAGTGGAGGTAGGCGCTGCGACTACGTCGCTGGGTGGGCTGGGCAGCGGCAGCGTAGTGGCATAGGCGAACGGAGACATCGGCGCGTCAATCCCCTGTTCCACGACTACGATTCCATAGTAATAGATGGTTCCTGGCGCCAGGGGCATGTTCTTGTAAGTAGTCACGGTGGACGGCGTAACCGCGATCTGCTGGAGATCTGCCGCCGAGGTCCCGCTATAAACCAGATACTTGTTTAGGCCGGTAGTGTTCGAAGGGGGCGACCAGCTCAGGTCGATCTCCTTGGACGAAATCGCCGTAGCCACCAGGTTCGTTGCGGAGTTTGCCGACGTTCTGAAGGTCTGCAAACTCAGCGTTGTCGAAAGCGGCGAATGGTTGTTGACTAAATCGGGCTCCTATCCGAAAAGTGT
>PKYZ01000303.1 GCA_003132865.1 Bryobacterales bacterium | reverse complement strand
ACCGTTGCTGCAAGCTGGTCAAGGACCAACCTTCGATCTTCTTCGGCAGCACCAGCCGCCGCCGTTAAACGCGTTTTGCGGACCCGAGCCTTGGCACACATCCGGGTGGGATATGGGGCGTGTGCCAATAATAGCCGTCAAGGACCACGATGACACCACCCGAACGATAGAAGGTACCGCCCGAACCCGTTACAGAAGTAACTTGCAGCGTATATGTGCTGCTGTGATACATGATTTCGTACTCTCAAGGCAGCAGGCGCCATTATCATCAGTAAGCCGTGTGAAGTTCCACTACCTAAGCTCCCGGAGCCGGGCCTTCTTGTAGATCGTGTCCACCTGCAGGCCCAGGTACCCTTGTGCCGCGGCGCACTTTGGTCCTATAGGGCACGGTCCCGGCTGCGCGTGTTGCTACAATCCATGGAGGAGTCACATGAAACAATACGTCGCAAAACTTGCCGGCTTATTGTTGCTGGCGCCCACCGCCGTGCGGGCAGCCACGAATCCCGCTGGAGTATGGGAAGGCATACTCAAGGCGCCCAATGGAGACTTGGGCCTCGTCATCGACCTGCATCGCGACGGCGACAAATGGGCAGTGTCCGGACTGCCGCTCGCCAACGTCAAGGTGGACGGCGCCGCGATCGGCTTTCCGATCCACGGTCCCGGCGACCTGCATTATGATGGCAAACTCTCCGAGGATGGCAAAAGCATCTCCGGCAACCTTACCCCTCAGGGGGGCCAGTCGATTCCGCTGGACCTGAAATGGAAATCCGAGTCGCGAGCCGTGGAAAAAGTGCCGCCGGCCAACACCAGCGACGTTCAAGTGCTGGAGGGCGTCTGGGAGGGCGCGCTGGATGCCAACGGTAACCAGATTCAATTGCGTTTCAACTTCACCGAGAACGCCGACGGCAGTATTACGCGCATGGGAGACACGGTGAAGATGGATATGAAAGCGGTCGGTGGCTCCTACGAAGGCACACTGAACAAAGACGCTTCCGCGATGGCGGGGACGTTTAGCCAACGCGGGGTTAGCCTGCCGCTCAACATGCAGCGCAAGAAAGCCGAGAAGAAGAACTGAGCGGGCACCACATCGGCAACCTTCCGGAACCCTGGCTGCGCGGGCCCTTGCCGCAAGTACATCCGCTGCTCGCGCCTGTGCTGTATGCGTTTCAGCAGACGCGCGAGGATCTGGCACGGCACACCACAGGGCTCACCGTCGGCCAGGTGTGGGCGCGCCCGCATGGACTGGCGCCGTTGGGATTTCATCTCCGGCACATGGCCGGCAGCGTGGATCGCCTGAGCAGTTATCTCGAAGGGCAGCCGTTGGATGAGGGGCAGATGGCCGCGCTGGCGGCGGAAATGGAGCCGGGCACAGGTCTCGAGGAACTGTTGGCGGACGTGGACCGGGCGCTGCGGCGGGCCGAGGAGATCATCCGCGCGATCGATCCGGCTACGTTCGCCGAGCCGCGCTGGGTGGGACGAAAGCGTTTGCCGACGACCGTGATCGGACTGCTGGTGCACATCGCGGAGCATACGCAACGGCACCTGGGACAAGCGATCGGCGCGGCGCAGTTAGCGCGGGCCTAAGTGGGGCAGGACTCCTCCAGTCCTGCGGCCGGCGTCCACGCCGGCCAGCGTCCGCGGCGGACGCGCAGCTGAAGCTCTGCCCCACTATTGGGAAATCCGATCGCGGTTTCTTGTACGACAATAGAGTACATGAGGTTTTGCAGCATCGCTGCTGTGTATGTGATGTGCTTCGGCGTTTGTGCTGCTCCAGGCTACACGCTTCAGCAGACCAAATCGTTCATCCATTCCGCCATTCAACTGAAAAACCCGGACAAGGAAGCCGCCGAAACCCTGCACAAAATGAAGCTCTCGGAACATCAGGACCTGGCTACCGTGGAAGGTCTACAAGGCCCAGGCGCAGGCCCCAAAACCGGGGCGGTCCTGAAAGAACTGGCGACCGAATCGGCCGCTCTTCAGGAGGCGCAGCCGCCGGCTCCGAAGCCCGTGTATGTGCCTCCGCGACCGCCCTCGTCCGAACAGCAGGCGATGCTGCTGGACGAGGTGCGCCATTACGCCGTCAACTATACGCACCGGCTGCCCGATTTCATCTGCCTGGAGCAGACCCGCCGCTATGTCGACGCCAACGGCAGGGAAGCGTGGCGGCTGGTGGATGTCCTCACGGCGCGGCTCAGCTATTTCAACCAGAAGGAAGATTACAAGCTGGTTTCGAAGAACGGTCGCATGGTCACAGACGTGTCATACGCCTCGGTAGGTGGGGCCTTTTCGATGGGTGATTTCGGCACCGACATGCGCGACATCTTCGACCCTGCCAGTCATGCCAGCTTCGCGTGGGAGAGATGGGCTACGCTGCGCGGCCGCCGGACGCACGTCTTTTCCTACCGGGTCCCGCTGGAGTTCTCGAGGTATACCATCGGGTACCAGGGCGAGCAGAAGGACGGTGTGCAGAGAATCAAGGTGGGCTATCGTGGATCGGTCTTCGTGGACAAAGAGTTGAAAATGATCGTGCGGATCGCGCAGGAGGCCCTGAACATTCCGCCCTCGTTTCCCATCCAGCAAGCCGAGGAAACGCTGGACTACGACTTCACCAAGATCGGCGACAGCGAGTTCTTTCTGCCGCTGGCGGCCAACTTAAAGATGCACAGCCGTGGCGGGATGTGGACGAAGAACGTGAAGGAATTCCGGCTCTACCGGAAGTTCTCGGCCGACGCGGTGATCAAGTTCGACGGCCAGGAACTGCCGCCGCTGCCCGACGATAAGACCAAGGAACAGGCGCCTCAGCCGCAGCCACCGAAGTGAGTTTCCGGCAGCGAGTCCTTCAATTCCAAACGGAGAAGATCGCTCCGTGATCGCTTTGCGGAACACGTTGGGGTTCGCTCTGCCGCTGGCGGCAGGCATCGCGCATCGGCGCGCTGAACGTATCGTGTTCCGATAGCCACGATCTATACGTGCAGCGCGCGCGGCGCATGCTGGCGGCCGGCGTGCTGGAGGGGTTGGCCGCATTCGCCGGCGCGCAAAACGGGCTGAGAGCCCATCTGCGTTTTTCGTGGGGCAGGACCCCAGTCCTGCGGCCCGTCTTGCAGAATGGTCCACGTCGGCCTGAAGAGCGGGTCCTGGAGGACCCGCGCCGACCTGGAGGTCTGCCCCACAAACTCTGCAGGATTCCCAATCTTGGAAAAACCAAGTGGCATCACAAGTCCCCGCTACCCTCGAAGGTTGAGGCAGATCATTTTAGTCAGATCCCGCAAGACCAGCTTGCCGTCCGACAACGCCATAGGCGCCCAGACTTCCTGCCCGGCGAGAACCTGCGCGCTGGCGATCTCGTTATACGCCGTGGTGCTGGCCTCGATCAGCCGTAGTTTGCCGCTGTTGCCATCCAGCGCCAGGAACATGCTGTCGGCCAGCATGAAGCTGCCCAGACCGAACGAGGCCTTCCCCTCGCTGGTCCAGACCTCCTTGCCCTCGAAATCCAGGCAAGTGAACAGGCCGCGCTTCTTCTTGCCCACCGCGAACAGATGGCCCTTGTGCACGATCGGCGTGTGCACCTCTGAATTCCACTCGTTGTTCTTCAGGTCGAACAGGCACTCCGTCTTGAAGGCGCCGCCGTCGCGCCGCACGCGAATCATGATGCTGCCCGCGTCGTAGCTGGCGGTCATGAAGACCCGTTCCCCGTCTACCGCGATGGGCGACGGTGCCACCGCCACGTTGAACTTGCGCCCGAATTCCCACAACAGCTTGCCGTCGCTGGCCGATACACCCAGCGGGCCTTGGAGCGTTCCATACAGATACTGCCGGACTCCACCCAGCACCGCCGGCATCACCGAGGCGTGCGTCATCAAGTGCTGGCTGGGGTTCGGCGTGCGCCAGATCTCTGTGCCGGTGGCCTTGTCGAGCGCTACCAGAATGGCGGCGCCGCCGGTGGCGACGACGATCCGGCCGCCTTCCTGGAAAGGACACTGCCCGTTGTACCAGGAGGGGATGGTGGCCTGGTATTCGGTGACCAGGCTCTTACGCCAGATTTGTTTGCCGGTCCTGGCGTCCACGCAGTGGAGCACGGCTTTGGGGTCCAGGGAGCAGACGAACCGGCCGTCTACCGCAGGTATAGTGCGGGTTATGGCGTGATTCGGACGAATTTCGCGCGGCTCGCGGAACTGCCAGATCAGCTTGCCGCCGTCGAGCGAGCGGCAGTTGATCGACCACTCGGACTTGGCCTCGTCGTAGTCGTGGTGATAGACCCGGCCGGCCACGATCGCGGCGCCGGCATAGCCCTCGGCCACGGGGACCGACCAGAGGAGCTTCGGTCCGGCTGCCGGCCATTTGCGTAAGAGGCCTGTTTCCTTGGAGATGCCGTTCCGGTCCGGTCCACGAAACTGCGGCCAGTCCAACCCGCGAGCCGGTGGCAGAACGGCTGCCAGCCCGACCGATCCCACGCCAATGATCCAAGTTCGCCGTGTGTACATTCGGAAGGTCTCCTCGACTGTCGAGAAGCACCACACTCTGTAGTATATCTCGATATTCGGAGATTAAGATATGGATATAACAGCGTAGCGAATGCCCGTTTATTCCTCGGAGAGATGCGAGGACGATGAGGAAGCGCTTTAGGCAAAGTTCAGGCTGGGCGGACTGTCCATCGCCTAAACCGGCGTTATAATACCGGTCCAGTGATGCTAAGCGTCGGCCGCAGATCAGCCTTGCCGCCCGATCTTGAAGACCCGCCGCGTGACGAGGCCAACCTGACGGGGATCCAGACCTCAAATAACCAGTTCCGGCAAGCAGGAACCGCAAATTGCCCCGGTCGCCGCCGGTCCCGCCGCGAGTACATGGACGCGGCCGTAAATGGCCGCTATGGGAAACACACCTCTTCGATCAGGCTGGCGAACGACGGCGTTGTGTAGCATTATCGTATTCTGCCACCTGCGGTACGCGCTTCCGGCCTTCAAGGGTCAGCGTTGGGTCCGGCTTGAGCGTGGGCGGATCGGGATGCGGTGCGATACGGTCAAGGAGCAGCGCCGAACGCCCGCTAGTCAAGTCAACGATCAATATAAAAGTTCCCGACTGGTATCGCGCGTGATTTGAAGAAAGCTGCCGATAAGGCTGGGAGGCATGAGGCATTCCGAAACGCCTAAAGGAGCGGCCCCAAATGGAACCTCCCGTGCTCGCCACGGTTTCTGCAGGTATCTCAATGTTCTGGCTA
This sequence comes from Bryobacterales bacterium, assembly GCA_003132865.1. Next base: position 4,584 of record PKYZ01000303.1, on the reverse strand, counting down.
ATCAGGAGTTGGCTATCCCTCGGGGGTGGCAGGAGAGGAAGAAGTATCGCGCTTTTTTTGGTGGCCGAGCCGCGACGCACGAGAAAGGTATCCGTGCATCGTGACTTGAAGCCCCCCAACGTGATGTGACCGACGACGAGCCGCGTCAAGGGGCTGGACTTTGGCCTCGCGAAGGAGATTCGCGCGCCCGATCCGGGCCGGCGCCAGTCGGCCGCGTTGTCTGCATCTCGAAAATTGTCCTACCGGGCAGGCACGTTTTTCGCGGGGGCATTGTTCGTCTTATCGGAAGCCACCTTGCCGCGGCCCCCGAACCCTCAGCTTGTTTCTTGAATTTCGCGCCGTGCAAGGGCTTCGGTCTGGTCGCAGGATTGTCCCGAAGCCCGCTACCGACCGCAGCCGATCAAGTATAATCGACGTGTCCAAACATCAACGCAGCCAGGAGGATAATATGAGCCGAGTTTGCCAGGTGCAAAGGCTCCGCACGGCCCTTCTGCTCTGTGCGGGGGCGATTACGTCGCCTACAGAGACTTTCACGACTCTTGCGAATTTCAATGGGATCGGCGCCAATCCCCAATCGTCCCTCGTCCAGGGTACCGACGGGAACTTTTACGGGACTACCCAGGACGGCGGCGCCAACGGATTTGGCACGGTCTTCAAGATCACGCCCGGGGGGGCTGACGACGCTGTATAGCTTTGGCTTGTCCGACGGGGCCTACCCATTTGCCGGGCTGGTTCAGCATGGCCGGAAAGGGAGCTGTGTGCGCTGAGAGCTCTTGTCCCGCCGCAAAGCCGAACAGAATCGGCTGCCGTTAGGCGAAGAACGGGCGAACATCCTCCCGCTCGCCTACTGCTACCAGGAGGGCTGCCGAGCTTTGAACTCGTCAGCACGAACCCGCCGGCTTGGGCGGTTGCCACCGCTGCCAGTCCCGAAATATTATCCAGCCGACGCGCTCTCGCACCGGCGCGTGGCGGCGCTCTTTGCACGGCGGAGGATCGTTTCGGTCTCGTCCAACAATTGCTTGCTGTGCTCATGCAGCGCGCGATACTTCCCGGACAACTCGCGCGTCGCATCCTCCGCCAGTTCCCCGCTGCGCTCGTAAAGATCCTCGCATTTCTCTACCAGTTCCTTGCCCGCGTCGATCAGGTAATCCGCGACTTCTTCTCCTTTGCGGACTAGTCTCCGGCGAGTTCGTACGCCTGACGCCGGTGCCATCAGCAGTGCCGCCGCCGCGCCGACCGCGGCTCCCAGCAGGAATAATGCCGCTCGGTCTCCCGCTCTTGTATCGCTCATATTTTCTCCTTAGCCGAAAGAATCGTTCTCCATCTGAGTTTAGCGCGTTGCGCCGCGCAATCCCAAGCCTGCCAAGAAGGCGAGCCCGGCAGCCAAGGCCCAAGCACCCCGGAAAGCCGGGCCATCGGCCGGGGAGAGCAAACTGTGCCGTGACGGTTCTCCTTCGGCTCCCTCCGCATCGACGGTGTCACCTATCACCACGACGTGGCGATCTACAGCGGGGACATGCGCAAGCGCAAAAAGAAGCCCTCCAAGAAATTCCGCGAGGCCTTCGGCCACACGCCGCTCTCGCTCGAAGGGGAGATACCGGCGAAGAACTGAAACAACACCCGCGCGACACGAACGCCATCTCGCACGTCACATGCTAAACGAGCCGGAGACCGCATCCCTCCCCAAACCTCAAACCGGGCGCCGCATGATATGATGTGACCGGCAATGAATTCAAGGAGCGCACCATGCCTGGAACATACAAGGTCACCGAGGTCGTGGGTACCTCGCCCGTCAGTTTTGCCGAAGCCGTAAGAGCTGCGGTCGCCGAAGCGGCACATACCGTCCGACACATGCATTGGTTCGAGGTCGTCGAACAGCGCGGCAGCATCGCGGAAGACAAGGTACAGGAATTCCAGGTCACCGTGAAAATCGGCTTCAAGATCGAGCGATAAAGGATCTTTACTCGCTCGCCGAGACCTGCGCTTCCTGCGTAGCACGTGGCGACAAATTCAGTTACAGCAATCTTGGATACCACATCCTCGCCACGCGCAGGTCCGTGTGCGTGGTTTCTCCCGGCGACGACGTCTACCGGTCGATCCCCTCGCGCAAAATGCTCTTCGAGCGCCTGCTGCGTGGTACGCGGTGTACGCGGGGCGATGGAAATCCACGTTCCGCACGAGCAGACTATATCGGTGCGCTGGATTCCGCGTGTCTTGAGGGCGATTCCGCCGACACCGTGCAGGGTGCGCGCCCGGCGGCGGCAAGACCGGCGCGAGATGCCGCCGCGGCCTGCTCGGACGGGCGATGTGCGAATGCGTCCATGCCCCACTATGCCACCTCCAGGCCCGCCCTGAAAAACAGCCCTATACTCCCGATGCGCCCGACTGCGTGGATGGCCGCCGGAATACTTCAGTTCGGAACCGGCCAGCACGCGCCTGATGGCGCAACTGCTCAAGCCAAACCACCCCGCGCACAAGCCAGCGGCAACGCTGCAAGGGTACCCATGAGGGCGGCGCCATGCCGGGCCACTCATCCGCGAGGAAACCCTGGCCAAGCTGCCCGAGGAGCAACTGCTGGCCGGCACACGAGTGCCGGCGTGAGCTATACAGGTCGCGCATCGAGTTCTTTGAATGTAACGCCAAGGAAGGGAGCGTCGCCGCAACTGCGCACGGGGGTTTGGGGCCGAAGAACACCCGCCCGTCGGCTTGCTGGCGCGCGGGCGCAGGGTGCGCCAGATGACGAGGCTTTCTTCCGCGCCAGGGGCCGCGCCCGGTCAACGCTGGCAGAATCTGCGGCATAACTTCCGAGTAAGCTCTGGCTCACAGGACGACTCGCCCGAACCTGGAGTTCATTTTGCCGGTCTGCCGTAATCCAGGCATAACGCGACCAGTTCGGAGACATTCGCTTCGCCCACACACATGACGGTGTCTGCGCCGCCCCAATAGATTTTCACGGTTCCATCGGGCTCTGCAACGGCGCCACAGGTGAACACGACATTGTGAACATATCCTGTGATTTCCCAGGGATCTTCCGGCTGCAAAATCCACGAGTCGCTCACTCCGACGACCTTCGCTGGGTCCAGTAGATCGTGAAGAGCAACCCCCAAGCGATAGACCGATCCGTCCATAGTCCGGAAAACGCCGTGATAGATGGAAAGCCATCCCTTGTCCGTTTTGATCGGCGGCGCGCCCGGACCGATCTTCATTTCGTCCCAGTGATATTGTTCAGGCCGCATGATGAGCTGTGATTGGCCCCAAAAACGTAGATCCGGAGAATAGGAAATCCAGATGGACCAAGGGGCGATTTCCGAATGGGGACGGTCAAGCCGGGCATAGAGCCCATCGAACTTCTCGGGAAAGATCACTACATTCCGATAGTCCGCTTCCGTGATGAGCGAGACCCTTTCCACCCGACTGAAGTCCCTGGTCTTCGCCAGAGCGATTCGGACTCCGTTTCGCGAGTAAGCGCTGTAGGTGATGAGGTACTCTCCTTCCAACCGGGTTATGCGTGGATCCTCGACGCCGAACTCTTCATAGGCCGCAAAAGGGCTGTCCCGCGCGGGAGTCAGAAAGGGCTCCGGATCGGCGGTGAACCGGAATCCGTCGGGGCTGCGTGCCAAACCAATGATGGACCGTCCCGTGCGCAGGTGAGAGCGGAAAAGCATAACATATTCGTCCCCGTGCTTCACCACCGCCGCGTTGTGAACGGTTTCCACCGGGTAGGGGATCTCGGCCTTGGTGAGGATAGGGTTGTGAGCGTATCGTCTGACTATGTCAGGCTTCATGATCGCGTCCTTTCTTCAAGATCAGTTCAAAAATCGTCCGGTAAACCCGTTCGTACGCCTCCACCATAGTCTCGATAGAGAAGCTTTGCTGGACTCGTTGGCGGCAGACGCTGCGATCGATTTCAGAAAGGCGTTCCAGGGCCTGCACGGCTTCGTGGGCGCTGTTGACCAGGAAGCCCGTTCGCCCGTCTTCGATCACCTCGCGGCAGGAGCCGAGGTCCATGGCGATAACGGGCACGCCAGCGGCATTGGCTTCTGCCAGGACAAGTCCGAATCGCTCCGGGATGGTGTTCAGGTGCAGCAGCACTCGGGCACGCGCGAACAACTCATTCTTGCCCGGCACGTCTACTGGCCCGATGTATCGGATCGTTTGATCCAGGTGGGGCTCCACCTGCTCTCGGAAGTATGTCCGATCTTGGATAATGCCCGCGATGAGCAGCGGCAACCCGCTCAGGCGAGCAACCTCGATCGCCAGATGGACACCCTTGTCAGGGTGAATCCGGCCGAGGAAGACCAGGTGATCGCCGCCACGCTCCTGAAGCGGGTACAACGAGAGGTCGATCCCGTTATAGACCGTCGCCAGGTAATTCAGCCCCGGTGCGCGATCGGAGTTGCTGATGGAGACAAAATATCCGTCACAATATTTCTCATAGACGGGCATGATTCTGGGTGACGAGAATCCGTGGATGGTAGTGAGGACCGGCGTCTTCACCAGCCGGGTGTAGCACAGCGCCATGAAGTCGTAGTGGCTGTGGATGAGGTCAAACTCAGCGGCGCGCTCGAACGCTTCGGAGATGTG
>PKYZ01000525.1 GCA_003132865.1 Bryobacterales bacterium | reverse complement strand
TAACGTTAACGATTCTATCCGCAGTGCTCCGGCGCGATAATCTTCGGGGTTGGGGCGAAAGCCGGAGCCGGAGCATTGCGGATAGAATGCGTTGAACTGAGCCGCTGCTCTATGGGGATTGAATGGCGTTCTGGTTTCGGTGGCTGGGTGGAAGACATCGATTCGAAGGCCAGGGATGCCGGACAGGCCGCGAATTGTCGTCCCGTGCGACTGGTGATTCGGGTTTGGTGGAATCTGGGGTGATGCTTTCGGCTCGGAGAAGCGCCTGTGGGCGCAGATCTGCACATGCCTCGACGAAGGCCGTTTGGGGAGAATAGGCTTCGGGCGACTGAGACCTCATGACGAATCCTGCGGCGGTATCAGTGCAGCCAGGGGCGCCGGTTGGACGATCATGATGGGAATCATGTGACCGATCTGGCAGACCGGGCATCGCTTGCGTCCCTTTTCCGCGGTCGCTCCATCCTGGCCGATAACAGCGGTATCCTTCGCCACTTTTGGGCTGGCAGGCGGGGCGGCGAGCAGCGCGCGGCACAGCGCCAGTTTCTTCCGGCGCGCTCGATTGGCCAGAAACCAAACTGCCGGATGCGCACGAAACCGGCCGGCACAATGTGGAGAAGAAAACGCCGGATGAACTCGACCGCATCCAGCGTCATCATTCTGGTCTGGTTGCCTCCGGCATAGTCTTTCCACTCCAAAGTCACCCGCCCGTCTTCCATCGACAACAGCCGTCGATTGGCGATGGCAACCCGATGCGTGTAGCGCGCCAGATACTTCAGAACTTGCTCGGGGCCGCCGCATGGCGGCTTCGCATAAACAACCCACTCGATCCGTCCCGCTTCGCGGCACAGGGCCTCGAATGCTCCCGGCTTGGCCAAACCGGCCATCTCTCCGTGGCAGCGCAGCTTGCCTTCCCGAAACGCCTTTCTGAGATAGATCAGAAACTTGCTTCGGAACAGCCGGCTCAACACGCGGACAGGAAGAAAGAACGATTTCCGGCAACCGACCCAACTGGCGCCGTCCGGTGAGATACCGCCGCCCGGTATGACGCAGTGAAGATGTGGATGGAGATGAAGGTTTTGTCCCCAGGTGTGAAGCACAGCCAAAAAGCCGATCGAGGCGCCCAGATGTTTGGGATCCGCGGCAATCGTGAGCAGCGTTTCCGATGCCGCGCGAAATAGAATGCGATAAATCTGGCGCGCATTCTGGAGTGCCAGGCCACCGATGTTTTGAGGCACCGTAAATACAACGTGGAAATACGGGACCGGCAACAACTCGGCCTCCCTTTCGGCCAGCCATTTGGCGCGCGCCATGGCCTGGCATTTTGGACAATGCCTGTTGCGGCAAGAATTGTACGAGATGGCGCGGTGCCCGCACTCGTCGCACTCGTCCACATGGCCGCCGAGGGCGGCCGTGCGGCAGTCGCGAATAGCCTCGAAGGCTTTTCTTCGATGAGGACCGAGTTACATGTCCCCATTTCGCGAAGAAATCGCTTTCGTAGGTGCGGAACACATCGGCCACTTCGAGCCGATGCTCGGTCATCGTTCCGGTGGAATGCTGCCCGCGACCCGGACCAGATCGAGCGCGCCCAGCATTTCGAGCGGACTTCTGGTGGAACGCACGGTGGCGTCGGCGACGTGAAGGTAGCGGGCCGTGGTTTTCAGGTTGGCGTGACCCAGCAGGGCTTGAATGACAACGAGGTTGGTCCCGTCGTCCAGCAGATGCGTGGCAAAGGCGTGGCGTAGCGAATGCGGATGCACTGGTTTGGCAATACGGGCCAGCCGCGCCGCCTTCCTGCATATTTCAAAAACGGTTTCACGCGCGAGGGGGCGTCCCGTCTTTTCACCTGGGAAGAGCCACCCTGCAGGCCGCTTCCAGCGCCAGTAAGCGACCAGTACTTCGCGTAGTGGGTCGGAGAGCATGACCTGGCAGTCCTTGTGTCCCTTGCCCCCGCGAACCCAGATGACCTTGCGGTCGCGATCAAGGTCGCAGACCTTCAGGTTGGTCGCTTCCGACACCCGGAGTCCCGCTCCGTACCGGGTCGCCAGAATCGCCCGATGGCCGAGGTTCTTCGGCGCTTCGAGCAAAGCTTTGACCTCTTCCTTGCTCAGGATGACGGGGAGCTTCTTCTCGTATCTGGGCAACGGAATCCGTTCGATCTCGATTTTGCGGTTCAGGGTGTTGCGGTAGAAAAAGCGGAGACCGCATACGGATTGAATGTACGAAGAGATCTTGACTTTCTTTTCGTTCAGCAGGAACAACTGCCACGAGCGGATCTCTTCGGGGCCCAGATATTCGGGCGACTTGTTAAAGTGTTTGGCGAACTCGGCGACCGAGCGGACGTAGCATTCCACGGTCGACGCAGAGTAGTTGCGGATCTGGAGGTCTTCCAGCATCCGCTGTCGTAATGGGGTCATGACGAAAACTCCTTTCACCGTTAACCTCATCACCAAAAGCGGTCCGATGGAAGGGGGACCAAGAACGACAACGCCATAGGCGCCAGGCCACGACGTGGAACCTCCGATTAAACTTCGATCGACACAACTGCCGCGAAGCGGCTTAGTTCAACGTCCTTTATGTTTCATGTCGTGCTGCCTGGTGCTGCGAAACCGACGCGAAAGCCTATTTTAACGCCTATGTACCTGAATCAATGGGATACCCACTTCGCTGAATTACTTCGCGCCGGTAAGATGGAACACGCTTCCGCAGCCCTGGCCGTACTGGCAGCCAAGCGCGCCACCCGCAGCCGTCGTGCCATAGAAGCTGCCGTCCGGAGCGCGCACCAGTCCGGTGGGCCCATCGCCTCCGAAGCTCGCGGTCAGCGAGTAGAAGAACGCATACAAGGTGCGCAGTTCGCCAGTTAGAGTCAGCTCAAAGATATTCCCGCCTCCGAACACACCGCCGCCGGCAGTGCCGAAGAGCCGGCCGCTTCCGGCAACCAGGTTCGCCGGGCCGCTTCCCGAGGTGGAGCCCGAAAAACTGTATAGCGTGGTCAGGGCGCCGCCCGGAGTCAATTGAAAGACGGTACCGCCACTCGCACTGCCGCCGGCGGAGGTTGCGCCGTAGAGGTTGCCATCCGCCATGAGGATCAGGCTCGAAGGTGTGCCGCCATCGGCTTGCCCGGTGAAATTGTACAGAGTAGTCAGACTTCCGCTCCCGTTGAGTGTAAAGACCGTACCCTTTCCGCCCGACCCGCCGGATGCCGTAATGCCGTAGAAACTAGTGTTCTTTGCCGGCACCAATATGGAAGGAGCCGAACCATCCGTGCCGCTAAACGAGTATAAAGTCTGCAGACCGGCACTGGAGAAACGGTAGATTGTGCCGTGGCCGTTGGCGCCGGCAGCCGAGGTGGTTCCATAAAGGGCGCCGTCGGATCCCTCCACTAGACCGGCCGTGGGATAGAAGCCGTCAGCGTAGGACTTGAACTCGTAGAGTTGGGTGTATGTTCCGCCCGGAGTGAACTGGAAAATCGTACCGCAGCCGGAGGCGCCCTCAGGGTCCGGATTGCACTTTGTGAACCCCAGGAGGTATCCACCCTGCTGGCTCGTGCCGTAGATGTTACCGTTGCTGGCCTGAAACAGCCGGTTCGGGTAGTACAAAGACGTAGCCAAGGTCGTGAGCGCTCCTCCCGGGGTGATTCGAAACGCCGTCGAGTTGGGGATGCTCCAGTCGGTAGTGCCGTAGAAATTGCCGTCCGCGCCCAGGATGAGGCTGTTCGGATTCACGCCGTCCGGGCAATAAGGGAACGGGGCGCTGGGGCAGAAGCCATAGACCGTGGTGAGCGGGGGGCCGATTTCGAATGGCGGGATGCTGAGAGCGCTCCCATTCGGCGTTGTCACGGTTATCGGATACGTGCTGGCTCCCGATGGCACCTGGGCATTGATCTGAGTATCCGAGACCACTGTAAAGGCGGCGGATGCATTGCCGAACTGGACGCTCGTGGCGCCGGTAAAGTTGGCGCCCGTGAGTGTCACCTGTGCGCCGGCTGGCGAACTATTCGGCGCGAAGCTGGCGATGGTGGGCGACTGCGGACCGAGCTTCTGCAACTCGAAGACGGTGCCGCAATTGACGCACGGGCCCGCCGGCAAACCGCCGCTGGCAGTCGTGCCATAAAGGTTGCCGTTGCTACCGAGCAGGATGCTGGTCGGGGTGGCGCCTTCGTAACTTCCGGTAAGGTTGTATAAGAAGCTGAAACCGCTCGAAACGGAAACCTCAAAGACGGTCCCGAGGAAGTCGGTCCCGCCGCTTGCGGAGGTGCCATAGACATTCCCGTCCAGGCCGGTCCGCATGGTGTAGGGAGGGTCGCCATCGGTGTAGTCGAACTGATGGGCGAGGGTGATGTGGCCTTGTGAGTCGACGTGCAGGATACGCCCGGACCCATACGGGTCCGAATCCACCGTGAAGTAAAAAGTGCCGTCACCGGCCAGCGCAAGGTTGTGGAGGCTGTTGCCCGTCTCATAGCTATAGATCGAAATAAGCACCGTTTCGGATCCGGAAGGCGTGAGCTGAAACAAAGTGCCCCCGCTGACCCTGCCGCCGCCTAGGGTCAGGCCAAAAAAGTCTCCATTGGGAGCCTGTATCAGGCTGGTCGGCGCGCTTCCATCGGCGCAGTTAGGCTGCGAGCAGAATGCGTACAAAGTAGAGAAGGCTCCGCCCGGAGTCAACTTGAAGACGGTGCCGGGTCCGGTCTCCCCGCCGGTGATTCCATACAAGGTGCCATCGTGGCCTTGCAGAAGATTGGCGGGATATTGGCCGTCAGGCCCCGAGAAGGCATACAGCGTCGAGAAGTGGCCTGGTGCGTCGATGTGGAAGACCGTGCCGCAACCCGAGGGGCAGGCAGTGTTGCCGCCCTGTTGTGTGGTCCCGTATAGCGTGCGGTCCCTGGCTTGGATCAGGCTATTGGGAGATGCACCATCGGCGCCGGTGAACTGATGCAGCGTTATGAGCTGCCCGTCCGTTTTCAGATGGAAGACGGTCCCGTAGCCGGCGCCGCCCAGCGCGGCAGCGCCGAAAAAGGAGCCATCGGAGGTCTGTACCAGGGCGACGGGGTCCTGGCCTTCTTTTCCCGCAAAGCTATGCAGCGTGATAACTGAATAGCTCTGGGCGAGTGCCAGATTCCAGCTCGCGAGGACCAGCGATGCAACGGGTGTGATTCGCATATTCGGGAGCATTATGGTTTACCCCTGGCATGATTCAACGTTTCCATCTCGTCCAGAATCGTCCGCACGACCACATCGTCCCCCACCGCCGAGTTGATCATCAGATGATACAGGTGCCGGCTGGGCCAGTCCTTTCCGAAGTACTTCTTCACGAACGTGGCGCGTTCCTGATCGATCGCCCCCACCAGATCAACGGCTTCCACTTCGGTTTTGCCAAGTTCGCGCACGCGCCGGATCTTCTCTTCGACAGGCGCATACACGAACACGTGAAAGGCGTCCGGGCGGTCGCGGAGCACGTACGGTGCGCCTCGCCCCACGATCACGCAATTGCCCGCGGCCGCCGCGCCTTCGATCACGCGCTGCATGAAGACCACCATGCTGTCCGCGTCCAGATGTTCCAGGCCGCTCACCGGCAGGCTCCTTTCGTAGCTGCCGCGCATGAACACCTTCATGAGCCGGTAGAATAGCGGATCGACCCGCTCCTCCAGGCGCGCCACCGAACCTTGATCGCAGCGCGCGATGCGCGCAATCTCGGCGGTCAGCGCCGTGTCCCACAGCTTCCAGTTCAGGCGCTCCGCCAGCTTCTGCGCGATGGCCGAGCCTCCCGCGCCGTACTCCCGCTCCATGGTAATGATGCGGATCATGTGCGCTCAAGCCCGCTGCGCGGCGAACCGGGCCTGCCCATACTCGCCCAACTTCACGACGCCTTCGATGCGGCCGCCCGTCACGTCGCCCGAGAATTCGTAATGCAGCGTCGTGCCTTCAATACGTTGCGCGCTGCGGAACGTGACGCGGCGCCCTTCCACCGCGCCCGTCAATTTTCCCGACAAGACATCGCCGCGATCGACGCCGCTGATCTGGCCTTCGTGCTGCCCGATGGTGAAGTGGTGCCGCGACGATCCCGAAACGAAGGTCAGGTCCGCGACCCACTCCCCGGTGACGTCCACGCTGGCCGCCTCCGGCTCCGGAACCGTGATGTGCGGCGGATTCGCCAGCAGCTTGCGAATGGCCGCCGCCGCGATCTTGTCGTCCCCCGGCATCATCATGTAGGGCATGATCGTGAGGGAACTCGGCCGGTTATCGCGGCGCGTGCCGCTCGACTCGTTCACCGCGATGCGCGGCTGCCCATGCCACAAAATATCTTCCACCTCCGTGCCGGTGATGCCGATCCGCGCCGCATCCCAATGGAGCCGCAAGCGCGGCGCATGGTTCGATAGATCTTCGGGCTGCAGAATCTCGCTGGTCACTCCGGCCACTTGGGTGGCCTGCTCCGCGATGTAGTCCAGCCACGCTTGCCACTGCTTCCACTCCGCGTCATGGTCGCGCTTCACCCACATCTCGACCGCCGCCAGCATCCCCATGATCTCTTCCTTGCCGACCTTCAGCGAGCGGCCGAAAGTGTGGTGCGGCGCGCTGTTGATCCACGCCGCGCGCACCAGGTCCTTCTGCCCCAACAGCAGCCCGGCCGCCTGCGGACCGCGCAGGCACTTGCCGCCGCTGTAGGCCACCATGTTCGCGCCATGAGCCAAGTGAATGTTCGGGATCGTCAGCGTCTCGGCGGCCGCATCCACGATCACCGGGACGCCCTTCGGCCGCGCCATCGCGCAGGCATTCTCGATCGACAACTCGCCTTTCTCCGCGGCCGGGCAGGAGAGAATCATCACCATGGCCGTCTGCGGCGACAGGGCCGCTTCGAACTGCGCGGCGGTTTCCACCTCCACCATCTTCACGCCCAGCATGCGCACGGCGTGGTCGTATTCGTTGCGCGAATAGCGCGGAACCACCACTTCATTCTTCAGCCCGGTCAGATTGGGCACCCGCTGCATCTTTTCCGGATCTCCGCCGGAGATGCAGGCGGAAGTGGCGTGCGTCAATGCCGCGGCGCATCCCGCCGTGACAATCCCCCATTCGGCCTTGGTCAGTTCCGCCAGACGCTGCCCCACTGCCTCCATCAGCTCGTCCATGTGGACGTAAGCGTGCGAAGCCTGTTCCATGGCGCGCTTTACCTCGGGCAGGGTCTGAGATCCCGTGATGATGGTATACGTGCCCCGGCAGTTCACAATCGGCGTAACGCCGATCGACTGGTACAAATTGCCGCCCAATTCCAGCGCGGGCGCGGGCGCGGGCGCAGCCAAAGCGGGTTCCGGAATGGATGCGGACACCCCCGCGGCAGCCAGGACTGCGCCCGACCGGAACAACCCGCGGCGGCTCATTTTCTTCGATGGCATGGAAGCCCCTCCACTTACGTGATGCTAAACGGTCGAGGGGCGGAAAGCAAGGCGTCAGGTCAGCCCATGAAGGCGACGAAGGCCATCACGTCGCCGCGGCAGGGGCGGGCTCAGTGCATTACCCTCCACGGCGGCTTCGCTTTGGTAGACGCCAACATACTTTGGACTAAACCGC
>PKYZ01000226.1 GCA_003132865.1 Bryobacterales bacterium | reverse complement strand
GCTGGGGATCTACAGCTTCTGGCCCTATACGGGCACGAAACCAACCCAACCGGACACGTCCAGGGGGCAGCAGTTCGAGTTCTACAACTATTCCTCCACGCCCCCCACCCCTCCAGACAACCTGAGCCTGCCGACCCCACTGGTAAGATACGGCGAAACCCTGAACCAGGTCCAGCTTGACGCAGCTGGTGCTGTCGCGAAGGGGGTGTCGGGCATGTACCAGACGAATTTCGGAGATGCAAACGTGCAGAACGAACTTTACTCGTTTTCCATGCCAGACATCCATGTCCCAGTGCCGAACTACATAACTAGCGGCCACACCACCGCCTTGGCGACATATTTGGCTTATGTGAGCGCCGCGCAGAACCCGAGCGACACGACTTGGCAGACGTAACGGGCCGTGGCATGCCCTGAGTGAAGAGGCGTTATGAGAAGAAACTCAGTTTTCGCGGCATGCCTGGCAAGCGCTGCCGCCGCTAATGCCGCGGCACTCACCTATTACGCGCGCCGCGACTACCCGGACTTCGGCGCCAACCGGGTGGCCGTGGCCGACACCAACGACGACGGAATTCCAGACGCGATTGAATTGTTCAGGGGCTCCGTGCAGGTGTTGTTCGGCAACGGCAACGGTACCTTCCGGCAAGGTCCCAAGACCCAGATCGGCATGGACTTTTCCCCTAGCTTCGCCGTGGCGGACCTGAACGGCAGCAGAATAGTCGACCTGGTCTTGGCTGGCCAGAACCAGAACTATGCCTGGGGGATCGGCGTCTCTCTGGGCAACGGCGATGGCACCTTCCAACCCGCCGTCTTCTATCAAGCCGGCATGGACACCAACATACAAGACGTCGCCCTTGGGGACTTCAACGGGGATGGCATTGCCGACGTCGCCACCGTGGGCAGCAGCGGCATCTGGCTGTTCACCGGCAAAGGCGACGGCGCATTCAATCCTGGCGTGCTGATTCCCTTCCAGGGCGCCGGCCCGACTAATGGCAGCTATCTGGTAGCGGCAGACTTCCGCAAAGATGGCAGGCTGGACCTCGTAGTGACCACGCCCACTGGTTTTGCCGTACTGCTGGGCAACGGCAATGGCACGTTCCAGCCGCAGCAGAACTTCACTAACCCGCAGAAGCCCGGAACCGGCTGCAGCTTTATAGTGGGCGCAGTCAGTAGCGGAGGTTATCCGGCTATCGCCGCGAATTGCGCCGCGGCGGCGAACTACGTGCCCCTCTACCTTGGGAACGGCGCGGGAGGCTTCTCAGGGCCCACCCCCGTCTACCTGCCGGGAGGGGTTAGCGCCATCGCGGACGTGAATGGCGACGGCCTCCCCGATATGCTCAACTCATACGTCTATGTGGCCCCGGGCGAGGGCAACGGCAAATTCAGGGAGCCGGTGCTTTACCCCGTCCAGACCTCCGCCTCCGGGATCGGCCCCGGGAGTCTGGTTCCTGCCCATCTGCGAAGCCCCAGCCTCGTAGATCTGGTGGTGCAGGGTTCGGGCGCGGTTTCCGTGCTGCTGAACACCGGCAACAAGGGGTTCCAGGATGGCCTCTGGACGGGACTCCCGGGCGCTGCGGGCTGCGGGGTGGTGGCCGATTTCAACCTCGACGGCAAGCCCGATTTGGCCGTCAATATGTTTGGGGGTGGGCTCCAGGGCATCTCCATTTTGCTTGGAACCGGGTCGCCTCGCGCGCCCTTCACGCCGGCCGCACCCATTCCCCTGAGCAATGCCGATTGCCTGGTTACAGCGGATCTGAACGGGGATGGGATTCCCGACTTGCTGGTGCCCAGTTCCAATCCCTTTCCCTCCACGGGAGGCACCGTCAACGCCTATCTCGGCAAAGGCGATGGCACCTTTACGCTGAAGAGTTCCACGCCGCTTGCCACGGCGGGGTATGTGGCGGCGGCCGATTTTAACCGGGACGGGAGGGTGGATTTCGCCACGTCCTCGAACCTGCTGGCGCTGGGCAACGGCGATGGCACGTTCCAGACACCCTTGGCGCTGGTGGCCAACCCGCCCGTGGGCGGATTCACCTATCTGGTTGCCGGCGATATGAACGGCGATGGCTGGCCGGACTTGGTGCTCACCAGCGGAGCGGAAGCTTCCGCCGCCATATATCTTCTGCTCAACAACCAGCACGGCGGATTCAGCCAGAGCGTCCTCAACACCTGCAAAAATCCCTTCACGATAGAGTGCGACCCGGCGGGGATCGCGTTGGCCGATGTGAACGGGGATGGGAATCTCGACGTGGTCATCACCGAGTCTTCACTCGGGGGTGCTGTGGTTTACCTGGGCGACGGCAAGGGAGGGCTCACGGAAAAGCAGGCGCTCACCGACGCGCTCGAAGCGCCCGGGCCCGCCGTGGTCGCGGACCTGAACAGGGATGGTATTCCGGATATCGCCTTGATGGAAGCGGGCACGCTAGGTATCTTTCTGGGCAAGGGAGACGGCACGTTCCAAGCGCCGTTTTACATAGGAGCGGGGCCCAATCCCGGCGGCATTCTGGTGGAGAATCTGCACGGGCAGCCGGCTTCGGCAGGGCGGCCGGATCTGGTGGCGCCAGACCAATCGGGCGGGGTTATGGTGCTGATCAACACCAGCAAATAAGCCATGCCATACCTGGTCAACGGGCAGCGTGTGCCGGAAGCGTGGTTCCGCGAGGAAGAGCAACGCCTCGGCCACGACTCCGCCTCAACGCCATCGCCGACGAAGCCGAGCGCGCGCGGCAATTGCGGATCGCCGCGCAAAACTCGGCCATCGACCGCATGCTGGTGGAGCAAGCGACGGCCCAAGATCCGCGCCCCATCGATGCCCAGACGATCGAGCAAGAAGTGCGACGGCAGCGGCAGGCCGGCAATCGCGGCACCGCGTTCGAGGATAGCTTCCTGCGGCAGTGGGTGGAGCGCCAATTCCGCCTGCAACGTACGCATTCGGAGATGGTGGCCGGATCTGCGCAACCGGCGGCGCGGGAAGTCGAAGCTTTCTATGAGGCGAACCGGGAAAACTTCCGCAACCCGGAGACGTTTCACGCCGCGCACATCGTGAAGCATGTCAACCGGGAGCATAGCGCGGAAGGGGCGCGGGCGGGCATCGAAGCGGCGCTGGCCGAGTTGGAGCGCGGCCAGCCATTCGCCGAAGTCGCCGAACACCACTCCGACTGCAAAGGCAATGGAGGCGACCTCGGGCAATTCCCCGCAGGCCAAATGGTCCAGGAGTTCGAAGACGCCATCCGGGCCCTCGAACCTGGCCAGCGCACCGGCATCTTCACCACGCCCTTCGGCTTCCACATCGCCGAGTTGCGCGCCAGAACAGATGCCGGTGCCGCCACCTTTGAAGAAGTGCGCGCGGACATCGGGCGCATCCTCACGTTGCAGAGCCAGCACCAAGTCTATCTCCGCGCTGTCGCGGAGTTGCGCTGCCGCGCCGATATTCGTTGGGAGTCCGCGGCGCCCGCCGTCGTTTGACATGCCTCCCAGCCCGCCAGCGTGCAGTCCGGTCCCTGACGGGATGCCATCTTTACCCGGCTCAGTGAAAGCCGGTTGATTTCGCGGTAGCGGTTAGACCGTTATGCGGCGCGCAACGAGAATTTTGTTCTCGTTTCGACCGCGGAAAAGCATCCCACATGGCGGCCTGGGAGGCCGCGGCAGGCTGGGAGCCTGCCCCACAAAGCCATTCTCACTCCTGACTTCCATATGCTCCGGATATCAAGGCGAAGCTTGGCTAGTTAGTTAGTTAGTCACAATCCCCAATATGGTTGAGCACCCCACGGGACGGGGTCACATCACATCAAACGCCCAGGACGTGGTGGCGATACGGACAACATTCGAGTACGATAGCCGTAAAGTGCCGAGTCTCAATATTTCACAGCCGCGCGCGCTGCTCCTCTTGTGGCTGGCCCTTCCGCTGTGCGCTTCCGGCCCAAGCGCGCGGATCGCCGCGTTTCTGGATGCGTCTCCGGTGGCGCGCACGTCGTTTTGGGGCGTCCGCATCGTGAGCCTCGATCGGGAACGCGTCCTGTTCGAGCGCAATGCAAACCGCCTGTTTCTTCCCGCATCGAACGCCAAGTTGTTCACTACGGCGCTGGCGTTGGCGCGTCTGGGACCGGACTACCGTTTCCAAACCCGGGTTCTGGCGGATCGCACTCCCGGCGAAGACGCCTCGGTGGAATCTCTGCGGCTGGTGGGCGGCGGCGATCCGAACCTCTCGGGCCGCGCGATTCCGTACCGCAGGGACGCGCCCTCGGGAGACCCGCTGGCGGCCATCGAAGATCTGGCCGCCCAGGTTGCCGCGCGCGGTGTGCGCTCGGTGAGCGCCGATATCGTGGGCGACGACACTGCTTATGTCTGGCAACCCTATGCTGACGGTTGGTCCATCGACGATCCGGTTTGGGATTACGGCGCGGCGGTCAGCGCGCTGAGCATCAACGACAATACGCTGTCGGTAAGCGTGCTGCCGGGCAGCTATGAATCCGATCCGGCCCGGATTGTTCTGACGCCGCCGGTCGAGTACTACGATATCGACAATCGTGTGCGCACCGCGCCATCAGAGAGCAAAGCCGAGCGCAAAATCATGGTCGAACGGCTGCCCGGCGCGCGGCAGTTGCGGATATGGGGCGCGCTGCCGCTGAAAGATCCGGGCGATACAGAGGTGTTGGGCATCGACGATCCGGCGCTCTATGCGGCCTGTGCCTTTCGCGATGCGCTGGCGCGGCGCGGGATCGCCATTCGCGGTGAAGCGCGGGCGGTGCATCTGTACCCGAACCAGGTAGCCGATTTGAAGAACGGGCCGGCGCCCGAGCCGGAGCGGGGTGTGGAACTGGCGCGGCGCGATTCGACGCCGCTGGTGGAGGATCTGCGCATCACCGATAAAGTGAGCCAGAATCTGCATGCGGAGATGGCGCTGCGGGCGGTTGCCAAAGCGCGGCGGCATATCGGCAGCCGCGAAGCGGGGATCGCGGAACAGCAGGCGTTCCTCGACGAGGTGGGCATCGACCGCGCCAGTTATACATTTGCGGATGGCTCCGGGCTGTCGCGCCTGGACTTGGTAACGCCCGCGGCGGTGGTGCGGTTGCTGGCGCACATGTACCAATCGGCCGGGCGGGATGCCTGGGTGAGTCTGCTGCCGGTGGCCGGCCTTGACGGCACGCTGCATGCGCGGTTTGCGGGCACGGCGGTGGCGGGGCGCATTTTCGCCAAGACCGGCTCGCTGTCGAATGTCGCCGCGCTCTCCGGATACGCGCGGCGGAGCAATGGGAAGATGCTGGCCTTCTCCATTTTGGTGAATAACTATAACGGGCCGGCGGCGGATCTGCGGGCGGCCATTGATCGCGTGTGCGCGCTCATGCTGGAGTAGGACAGACCTCCTGGTCTGTCCGCGACGTCTGCTAACATTTGGTTGTGCGGCCAGCCACAGAACTGTTCGTATTGCCGCTAAATGAATCCGAATACCTGGTCTATGCGCCGCTACGGGGCGCGGCGCTGATCGGCAATGCCGCGCTGGTGCGTTTTCTGCAGAAACAGGATGCGGACGAGGACACCCACGACGTCAATGCCATCAGCGCCGAGGTTCTGGCGTGGCTGCGAAGAGCCGGGATCGTCGGTGGCGCTGCGGAGCGGCCGCCCCTTACGCAACTTACTGGACCGCCGCGGCCGCGGGTGGTCACTCTGCTTCTGACCAGCGCCTGCAACCTGCGGTGCGCGTACTGCTATGCGGCCTCGGGCGAGGCGCCGGCCACGTTCATGGGGCCGGCGACGGCGCGGCGGGCGATCGACTTTGCCGCGGCAAACGCGGCGGCGGCCGGCGCATCGTCCTTCGAGGTCGACTATCACGGCGCCGGAGAGCCGACCCAGCACTGGGCCTGCCTCCAGGAGTCGCATCTTTACGCTCGAACCGTTGCCCAGGCGAAGGGACTGCGGCTGCGGAGTTCGCTGACGACCAACGGCGTACTGAGCGATGCGAAGCGGGAGTGGATCGCGTCGCACCTCGACGGCGCGACAGTTTCCTTCGACGGGCTGCCGGAGGTGCAGGACGTGAACCGGTGTCTCGCCTCCGGCGGAAGGTCGAGCGAGGCGGTTCTGACGACCCTGCGCGTCTTCGACCGCGCCGGTTTCCGCTATTCGATCCGAATGACGGTGACGGCGGAATCGTTGGCGCGTCTGCCCCAATCGGTCGCTTTTATCTGCCGGCGATTCCGGCCCCACGCCATACAGGCGGAGCCGGTGTACCGCATGGGTCGCGGCCGGGACCGAGCCAGCGCGGAGACCGCCGCCTTCGTCGAAGCTTTTCGCGCGGCGCGGCGCACATCCGGGAAGGCCGCCAAGCTGCTGCGTTTCTCCGGCGCCCGCCTGGGAACGGTGACCAACCACTTCTGCGGCGTGGCAAACGACAATTTCTGCGTCTCGCCCGGCGGGAACATCAGCGCCTGCCACGAGGTGGCGGACGAGCGCCAGCCGTGGGCGGAGCGGTTCTTCTATGGCCGGCCCTCGACGACGAGGTCCGGCTACGATTTCGACGAGCGGGTTTACACGGACCTGCGCGCGCAGACCGTCGACCGCCGCGAGTATTGCCGCGGCTGCTTCGCAAAGTGGAACTGCGCGGGGGACTGCTTTCACAAGTCGCTCGATGCGGGCGCGGCGCAATTCGCCGGCGCGGGCCGCTGCGAGATCATACGCGCGCTGACGAAGGACCAGATTCTGGAGAAGATCGCCGACTCGGGTGGAGTGTGGTGGAAGGATGCGCCGCGCCCGGCCGGGCCGGAGGGGCTCGGGTCCGATGCCGTTTAGTTTTCCCGCAACCGTCACCGAGATTGGCAGCCGGATCTCTCGACGTCCCGACATTCGCGGCGGCCGGCCGTGCATTGCCGGAACGGGTGTCTCAGTTCGCCGGGTCGCATAGGGTCCTTTTTGTATACCGGAGAAGATCGGTGGAAAAGGTAGGGATGCGCTGTTGCGGGGACGCGGTTGTACATGTACAATGCGCGTATGCCGTCACCTGAAGGAAAATAGAGCCATGACCGGAATCCAGTTTGTCACCGATGAGAAGGGCCGCAAGGTCGGCGTTTTGATCGACCTGAAAACGCACGGGGCCGTCTGGGAGGACTTCGCGGACGGGCTGATTTCGGAATCGCGNNGCCCGCGTGCTTAAGTACTCTCTCGAAATCAAGCAGTCGGCGCAAAAGGAATTGGATGCGCTCGGCGATCCGCTGTTCACCCGCATCGGCCGGAAGATTTTGGCGCTTGCCGATGATCCCCGGCCCGCAGGATGCAAGACAAGAAACTGAAAGGCTACAAAGATCAGTGGCGCGTCCGAGTCGGTGACTGGCACGTGGTATTCATCATCGACGACGCGGCGAAGCTCGTCAGTATCACGCGCATTGGACACCGCCGCGAGGTCTACGAGTAACCGAAAAACATTTCGAGATGGCCCATGACAGCATCGTTCCGAACCGTTGAAAACTGGGCCGATTACACGTTCGGATGTCCCGAGGGAAAAGTGGACGGCGACAGTGGATAGCAAGGCATGGGGCAAGGGCGGGGCGCAAAACCTCATCCTGTGTTTTTCGGAAGTTGGGGCCGAGCAAAAATACTGGTTGTGCAACCGGGCGCGGTTCCGGAACTGAACACAACGAAAACGAAGACCGGCAATCCTCGGCTCAAAAGGGGCAGTGAAAATTTCCGACTGAGCCGGGCGGCAACGGCGCGCGCCTGGCCGACTCCTCAAAACAAACGATAATACCTTCCGTGATCGACGATGCGGGCGGCTCGTTTGGAGCCCCCGGACGGCATGCGCAGGATTGGACGGCACCACTGCAACGATGTGGGTGAGGCTCGCAGGGCCGCTTGAAGAGATCGGTTCAGTCCGCTGCGGACCCAATCGGGAGATCGAGGCCGGCAGCCTCGGCAAACGCCCGGAAATCCCGGTCTCGCGTAAGCAGAGGAATCCCGCGATCGATACAACTCTGGGCGATCAGGGCATCGCCGAGGCGGGCCTTGCGGCGCTTCGCCAGCACCTTCGCTCGTAACTCGCCTGCCCGTTGCCAATAGCCAGGACCGACCTCGATGAGAGGCAGTTCTGAGAGGGTTTGTGAAACCTCTGCAGAAAGCTTCGGGTCGCTCAACACTTCGGTGAGCACAACGGGCGCCATTAGAACCTGCCGGTCTTGGAGCGCCCTATCGAGCGTTCCACGTCCTCGCCGCCATCTCCTTCGAGGAAGGCGATCCAGGTGCTGGTGTCAACCGCGATCATCGGTCGGCCTTCAGCTCAGCCGACGTGCGCGTGAAGCGAACCTTGCCGCGGAGTTGGCGCAGCCGCGCGTAGGCCTGCGATGCCGCGACTAGCTGCAGGCCGGTACGCACGGTCTGGGTGATGCCGCTACCGCTGGCTCGTTGTGCCTTCTCGAGAAGCTCCGCCGGCACCTCGACGGTGATCTTGCGCGCTGTCTCCATGACGCCTCAGTATACCATACCCGGCACCAGCATCGAATATGGCCTTGCTGGTCACAGTCAGCAGCCGCCTTTCGTTCGGAGGAGATCTGTTTACAACGGGAGAAAACCGACCTTGTCCGTCCATTCTTCCGCGTCGCTGGCTGCCCAGATGATTAGCAGATCCTCGATGGCGAGACCGATATCAAGATCTTGCGGGGCAATGATCAGCCCGGGACTCGAGCGACTATTCGAGGAATCGCGCAAAGTGTGCCGGCATGGTTTTGCGGTCGTGAGAAATCAAAATCCGCCCGAGATCGGCCGCTTTGGGGAGGACATCGGGATCTGGTAGACCGATAACCCCTGCCGCGTGGGCATCCCCGAAATCGACGGCCCGCGCACGGCGGCGCAGGCCAAGAACGATCTTCTGGTTGAAGTCTGCGTCAGCCTGGAACCGCGGCCTCATGCACTGCGGCTTGGCGCCCCGTGCCTGGCGGCCTCCAGCTTAGAATAAAGCGCTGGATGCTTACGCCGAGCTTCGTCTCGCATACGTGCGAACTCGGCCCTTCCACCCCGCAGGTAGGCGTCGATGCTCTCCCGATTCGCCAGGTAAAATGCGACAGCCCCGAACACCTGCTCCAAGCTGAGGGCGGTGAACGATTCGGCGATGCCTTCAGGCGATTCGCCTCGCAAGAAGGCATATACAACGGAGTCAAGGGAAACCCGGCTCCCGGCAATGTAATATCCGCCATCGCGCTGTTCGATGTATCCTGTCGCCATACTGCTCCTGTGTTTAGTATAGGGCGTGCAGAGGTTCCCTCGCAAAAGCCCTTGCGTTTTCTTTGTTCTGACGGAAGTTTCCCGGCGTGATCCGTCAGGAGTGGCCAGCGGCTCAACTTCCCAGAGCCGGGCTTCCGGCCCGCGCCGGTTCGAAATCTCTGACGCGCACGTTCCCGCCCATGTGGATTACTTCCGAGTACGCCGTAAACCAGGATCTAACCGCCAGCGCTAGTGACAAAGCAGTGTAACCCTAATCCACGGTCAACACGATAAGTGAAGCGTCGTCGTGGAAGTTGCCCTTGCAGAAATGCGTCACGTCGTCCAGAATCCTCGTGCGGATTCCCTGCGCGCCGAGACTCCGCGCGGCGCGTGCCGAAGCAATCACTCGTTCGTTTCCGAACTCCTCGTCGTGTTCGTTCGCCGCTTCCGTCACGCCGTCCGTGGTTAGCAACAAGCAGTCGCCTGGGTTCAAAGCGAACTGCCGCTCCTCATAAATGGATTTCGGGAACAGCCCCAGCACTGTGCCGCCCTCTGTGAGAATTTTCGTCTCGTCCCCCCGCAGCACAATTGGCGAACTGTGCCCGGCATTCTCAAAATGCAGGATCAGCTGCTCTCGGTCGATCACGGCATAGAAGAAGGTCACGAACTTCCCCGGTGCAATGCTGCCACACAGCACTTCGTTGAGCTTGCTGCACAGCGCTCCTGGCCCGCTGCTGACCGGTGCGAACGCCCGTACGGCCGCTTGCAGATTCGCCATCAGTAACGCCGCTGTGATCCCTTTGCCCGACACGTCCGCAATGCAGATCCCCAGTTGATCCGGCCCTAGCGCAAGCACGTCAAAGTAGTCACCGCCCACCGACCGCGCCGGCTCCCACGCGCACGCAACCTGGAATGGTTTCATTTGGGGCAGCTCATGGGGGAGGAGATGCGCTTGAATCTCATGCGCCGCCTTCAACTCGGCTTCGTGTGCCTGCAGCTTGATTTGCCCGACTGTAACTTGCTTTTCCAGCTCGCGATTCCGCCCCTCCAGCCGCGCCCTCGCCTTTCCTGAAATGAATAAAGCAACTCCGCTGACCAGCGAGAAAAACATGCCGTTCCGGATATCGGACCAATCAAGCGCCAACAGGTGCTCGGCGCGCCCTGTGACGACCCGGCTGGCCACAGATGAGATCCAACTCGCCACTGCGGCGACCGGGAGAAGTACGCCCAGGTACGCGATCCAGTCCCACGGGGACTTCTCCTTGAGGAGCGGTGCGGCGAGAAGCACCGCCAGCCAAGTGCAATTGCCGATTATGAAGGTGAAGAGAATTTGCGCGGTGGGGTTGGTAATTCCTCGCAGTAGCCAGTAGATTCCCGAGACGGCCACCGCGACGCCGGCGAGGAGAATCTGCAGTTGCCAAAAGCTTAAGCCCCCCGCAGGCGTCAGCTTCGGAAATGGCCACACGCTTCTCGGCATGAATCTCTCACTCTTCAGCATCGCACCAACGGCGACTCGCAGGCTGAAAATCGGTTGGCTCGATTATGTCTGGATGGTCGGGCACCCGGAAGCTGGGCGTGGGGGACGAGGCGGCCGGTCCAACTTCCGGATGCGCCGTGATCCGCCCGCAATCAGTAAACACTACGCGACTGATCTTGATCTACGTTCGCGCGGGATGGGACGATTGAGCCAACCGGCGCGTTCCAAGAGCGGCGAGCCGTCAAAATCTAACGCTGAGGGCGATGGTTCGAGACGATCTGCATGGCATCTTGAAATCTCGGCATCCGCATGTTCTGTTTGAATCTGTTTCAGGTGAACCAGCCCGTACTGTAGCTTCGCGTCAGCGTCCGCCAGGCTCACCTCGCCCGCCAGGATCCGACGATGGAAGCCTCTAAAGTCTGACGCGTCCAGGCTCGTGTCAATGGCCTTGCCCGCCGCCGCAGCCAGCGACAGGAAGACCATCGCGTAGAATATGTGCGCCACTTGGCGCATCAAAAAGAACCGGGCAAGTCTGTGCTCGCCGGCGGACTCCTCGAAATATCTCTGCAGATAGGCTTGCTCGTCCGCCTCACTGTTGACAGCAAAATTCGCCACCACTGCCAAGTCAACATACCGGTCGTTCAAAAACGCCGCTTCCCAATCGACGAGCCAGACGCGATCTCCGTCGAAGAGGATGTTCTCCGGCTTCAGATCGTTGTGGCTTGACACCCAATTAGACTCATCGTGGCGCGGGTAGACGTGCGCTACTCGCGAGTAAAGCTCAAACAGTTCCCTGGTCTGGCTCTCCGGCAGACTTTTCGCCAACCTACCAATGAATCCGTCCACCATGTCGAAGTAGTTTCCGGCTTTGGCTTTCGGGAACGGGGGTAGTGAGTGCAGGGTGCGCAGTGTGCCGGGAAGACGGACTAATGTTTCTTCGGCGGACAAAGGACGCGCCTCGACGAAATCCGTGATCGAGACTCGCTCCTCGATGCTTGCGTACAAAACACGCGGGGCAATCCCCCTTTCCGCGCCGCTCTTCATGCAGGCGAACTGGCGTGTGGGGTCGCTCATGTCATCGGTACGCGTAATCACCCTCAAAATGTACGGATGGCGCCGCACGACAATGCGAAACACCAGCGCGGAAGTTAGACCAGCTGTCAACCTGCAGATATCTTCGAATTCCTCTACACCAAACGCTTCATTCAACGCGCGAGCAACTGCGGGTTGTTTTGCTTCTGGGATCATTTTGGCTCCTAGAATCAGTCTCCTGGGCTCAAACTCGGCACGCTCAACCGAGGCGGCATGGGGTAACGGAGATCCGTGCGATGGTAGCCGCCCGGCCCTCTCAA
>PKYZ01000652.1:8076-8671 GCA_003132865.1 Bryobacterales bacterium | reverse complement strand
TAGGGCGTGCGCGTGAAGGCGGGCCAACGCGGCTCCCCGCTGGCCGATTCCATGCAACCGCAAGACAAACCCAATTTGCATTATCCGAAAATGAAGTATCACTGGATCCAAAATCCCGTGATCGTTAACAACGCAGACGAGGGAACGGCTCTCGGCGGTGGCTGGGCCGACACGCCAGCGGCATTCGCGCCGTACAGCGGACCCAGACCACCTCGGACCGCTGACCAAAAGGCCATCAAATGGGTCGATGACTGGCCTGTGCCGGCCGTGATGTCGGACCATCGGCAAGGAATCAAGATCNNCACACCGCGATGCGACTGGCGTTTGAAGGAGTCGCCATGGTGCTCTTCGCAGCCGGCATCCTTACGGAGAACCTCTTGCGCAATGAAATACCGCAGCTGGTGTGGGACTCCGCGATCGCCGCGGGCTGGTGGCGCTGTGCTTCCGAGACGCCTCAGAACATCTTCCCCGAACGGGTGGGTCACTACTGGGTGTGGCGCGATGACCGGACAGATTGGCACCGACTATTCCACGACGAAACGGAAGAATGGGTGGTCAGGTTGCCAGTAATTTCCAAGGCAGGGGTGGCGCCGAA
>PKYZ01000652.1:0-8070 GCA_003132865.1 Bryobacterales bacterium | reverse complement strand
CGACGGGCGGAAGAATACCTCCGCAGTCTACAGATGACGCAAAAACCGGACTGAATCGGGACTCTTTCGGGACTGTTGCCCACCCTGCCGCACCGCCGGATGGCCGCGCCAGCAGCCACTGGACGCGAAGCGGCCGACGAGCAGCGGCGAACCACGCATCACGGCCGGAGCGCCGAGATGAGCACGTCGTAACGGTCCTCGTTCTTGGCCGTCGCCGGCCGACGCCAGCGCGGCGTGCGGCTCGCCGGCTTCGATCGGGCGGCGGGGCGCGGTCATTCCTGCCGCGATGAACTCCCCGCTCGCTGGGCCGCCCCTGGGCCATCCGACGCATTCCCGGCAGACTTGCCCCTATCATCGGCCGGCGAGGCGCGCGAATCGCGCTGCGCCGCGGCGCCGGCAAGCTTGAGCCGGGCACCCGTCTCACCGCCGGATCGCCGCGCCAGCCGCCGCCGGGACGCGAGGCGGCCGAGGAGCGGCGGCGAGGTGCGTCATGCGACGCTTGAAACAAGGCACGGCGACGCGGGAAGAATGCCTCCGCAGTCTACAGATAACCCAGAAACCGGACTGAATCGGGACTTTTTCGGGACTCTTGCTCCTGGCGCACGGCCGGATCGCCCCGCCAGCAGCCGCCGGACACGCTGCGGCGGAGGGGCAGAGCCGAGCCACGCATCGGGCGGGCGGGGAGCAGATACCATGGCGTTATGAGTACGGAAGGTAGAACTGCACTGGTCACCGGTGCCTCTCGCGGCATAGGTCGCGCAATTGCATTACGGCTTGCAAGCGAGGGAGCTGCGGTCGCGGTAAACTATCATGACCGTTCCCAGGAGGCCGAAAACGTTGTCGCGCTCATTCACCAGCGGTCTGGGCGTGCGCTCGCCGTGCAAGCGGATGTGGGGGACGCCGCGCAGGTGGGTGCCATGGCCGAGCGCATATCCCGCGAGCTTGGCCCCATCGACATCCTCGTCAACAATGCCGGNNACCAATGTGGACGGCCTAGTTCACGTGACGCGGTCTGTTGTGGAGGGCATGAAGCTGCGCCGCTTCGGCCGTATCGTCAACCTGACCTCGGTTGCCGCGCACGGCACCGCGCTCTCCGGCACCACCTTTTACGCCGCGACCAAGGCTGCCGTCATTACGCTGACGCGTCGCTTCGCCTTGGAACTGGGACCGCATGGCATCACCGTCAACGCGGTCGCACCCGGCTTCATCCCGACCGACATGGCGACCGGCGACCGCAGCCCCGTTGAGGCTCAGGCGAACGTCGATTCAATGGCCGCCAGAGCTATGGTCCAGCGGGTCGGTCTTCCGGAAGATATCGCCAACGCGGTGGCCTTCCTGGTCTCTCCCGAGTCGAGTTTCATCACTGCCCAAACCCTTACCGTGGACGGCGGGCGCATGGACTACATCGCGCCCAACTGAGGCCATGCCGTAACCGGAAACTTCGTTCGCCGCAGTCCGAACGCGTGCCCTCCCTGAGCATACAAATGCATCTCCACGGGAACGCCAGCGTTCTTCAGCGCAATGTAGTAAGCAAGCGAGTCGTCTACGTTGTCCACGTGGTCATCCTCGTTCTGCAGCAAGAACGTAGGCGGCGTCTGGGGGGTCACTGGAATTTCGGTTCATCGACCGTCTTGCCCTCGGCCTGCGCCTTTGCTTGCAACTCGGCCAGCAGATCGGCGGACACGTGAACGTTGTTCTGGGTTGCCATGACGCCCTCCAGCCTCCAGCGTACCGTATCGGAAGCTGTGTCAATGCCAAGGGATCAACGGGGTTTTAGACACCTCTAGCGCCCTCGCCAACGGCCGAGACCGTTCGTTGCGCCATTTCGGGTGAATGGATGCCATAAAAACGGCACATCCTTCCCATTTGCTCACACGCAGCGGATTCACAAGGTCCACCACTGCAACGGCGCTCGCGATGGCACTCGAGCTGTAGAGCCTGCTGAATCCCGGACTGGCAAGCAGTGTTGTGACCATCTCGGTGTCGACGGTTCACCCCCTTGGTCCGCTCTGATGATGTGCGCCTGACGATGTGCGCTCTAGCGCGGGTCAAATCCACATCGGAGGTCGGCAGGGCCTGATCCGGCGGATCAGCCTTGCGCGGCTTCTGGGCGGTCTATGCGGAACGATGCGCGCGCCAGGCGTCCAGTGCTTCTTCTTCCGTGCCAACCAAAAAGGTCCATTCACCGCCAGTGAAAATGGTCTTGTAGTGACCGCTAGAAAACGGATACTTGAATGGCATCGTTGAGAATACCTTTTCCGGCGCATCAGTACCCGCCCTGTAGCCAACAAGGGACATCTGATAGTCGCCCGGAGGCATGCCGCCAGTTGACAGACGTACTCCAGCGCTCATCACATGCGGAACGAAGTATAGATCGAGCTTGAGCGTCTGACCCGGGCTAACTGAGGCACCTCCGAAAAAACCTGCAAAGCGTTGCATGTCGGCCTTGGGCGCACTAGGATCGATGGCCATCGGCAGATTCATCGTCATGTATGCGGCAAAGGCCCAACACCGGTCTGGATTGGAAGCTGACTGCACCAAGAGCACGAAATTGCTGATGTGCATAGGCTTGCCCCCGGTGTTGCTGAGCAAGACGGTTGCGTAGAATGAGACAGGGATTTTGCCGTCTAGACCATATCTATCGATCAACTCGTCGCTTGGAACGTAATTGACGAGACGCAGCGTTTGCACACTGATCGACCGAATCAGTTCTGAACGATCACGACGCCTAGCGAGATCAGGTAGTCCTTGGACTGTCGATAAAAGCGTCTGCGCGGCTGCGCCCGGCGATTCGGACAAAAGGTCGTCGGCTAGCATCTGCACGAGCAATTCGTTGTTCTGAGTCAAGCTCACGCGAATAATCGTGATTTGACTTATCCAGCCGAATACCTTCGCACCACGCCAGAACTGTATGTACAGGCTAATCAATACAGCCACGACGGCAATAATGGCAGACATTCCAGCAAACAGTGCGGAATACAATGCGACGGCATCACTGGGTTTTAGGCCGAACGGTTCGAGCAAGCCAAACCTCCTTCAACGCAGAATAATGCCGCGTGATGATGTTCTTCGGCCTCGATGGGCACGCTCACACCAGCGGCGATTCACCCTCCGCGCCGGCAGGCCGGCCTTTCGGCCACATAGCATAGCATACTACAGCGCGGAGGTTTCTCCTTGGATCCCTTAACTGCCCTTAACTGAATTGGCGCGTTCGGCGCTCAATAGATCCCCTGTCACCAGTCGCCCACCACGGCGAATGGCCTTCTACCGCGCGCATTATAGGGCCAGATGCCGTCACTCCTGCCGCAGCGCGGTGACCGGATTAATCCGAATCGCCCTCCGCGCGGGAATCCAGCAAGCCAGCGCCGCGATGGCCAGCATTAGCAGCAGCACGATCGCCAGGGTCAGCGGATCGGTGGGCTGGACGCCGTAGAGAATCTGTTCCAGAAACCGTCCGGCGGCCAACGCCACGACGAGTCCCACCACGGTGCCCGAGCCAATCAGCAGCAGCGCGCGGCGCGCCACGATCGCGAGCACCTGGCCTTGGCTCGCGCCGATCGCCATGCGGATGCCAATCTCGCGCGTGCGGCGCGATATGGCATAGGCCATCACGCCGTAGATGCCGGTGGCCGCCAGGATCAGCACCAGCACACCGAACGCGCCCAGCGCCGACGCGGCTTGGCCAGCAGGAAACTAATGGGCCGAAGATCACCAGCTTGTCAAGGAATACACTGACTATGTGATTCCTCTAGTTGGCAAGGTGGACGGCTGTAAGACCGAAATCATCAAGGCCAGCCTGCTACTCGCTGAAAACTCCAAGACTCGTATTGACGGCGTGACTGGTGAGCGAATTGACTTGGAGAAAGAGCTTCAGGAACTCAAAGCCAAGCGTGAGGCTGAAGCGGCGGCGCAAGCCGAAGAGGAACAAAAGGCCTTTGAAGCCCAAGCGAGGAAGGATGCGCCTGAGGCGGCAGCCCAGGCGAGGAAGGATGCGGCTGAGGCGGCAGCCCGGGCCAGGAAGGATGCGGCTGAAGCGGCACGCCGAAAGCGACTGGCAGCAGAACGGAAACAAAAACAGAAGGATGCCGATGCACGATACACCGAGATGAAAGTTGAAGAGGATGCGAAAGCCGCCGAAGAGCGGCGGAAACTTCGGGCGGCTTGCACGGTCATTTATCAGAACACCGTAGATAAGAAGGTCAAAGATTTGACCGTTCGTGAAGAGCAACAGGTTCGGGAATGTCAGGCACTCGGATTGTACCCTCCACAGTAGCGGTGCGAGAGCCGTGCAAGGCGTAAACCGCAAACCAGAGAGGGAAAAAGGGGATGGAACGCGGCTCGTCACCTGGACCGGGGCGAGCGGCCATCTTCACCGCTTGAGGCGGCGGGACCCGTGTGTCGCCCTCGCCTGTGGCGAACAGGATGGCCGGATACTTCGTGCCTTCCGCCGCCCGCTCATATGGCGACCAGGATCGGAGGAATCCAAAGTGAGCTGGATTGCTGCCGTCGCCATATTCGAGGAGCGCCGGGGGATCGACACCGGCGCGACGTGGGCGAACGTGGCGCTACGGGTGGCGGTCATGCTCGCTACCGCGGTACTTGCGGCGCAAATTCACCCTTTCCATTACCAAGGTAAATTGCAACGCCTGTGGGCTCTCTAGTCGTCGCGAGGATGAGATCGAGGTTGCCATCCCCGTTCAGATTTGCCAGCACTGGCTGGTATGTATCGTTGCCAAACCTCGTCGGCACCTGCGCGAACCCGCCCTGGTGGTTGTTCAAGAGCACTGTTAAAGTGACGGAGTCATCGCCGTTATTCGTCAGAACCAGATCCGGCCAGCCATCGTTATTAATGTCACCCGCCGCGATACCGTTGAAGCCGTACGGAGGCAGATTGGCCACGATAGCGGCCGGGGTCTGGAATGTGCCATCACCGTTGCCCAAGGCCAACAGATTTCCGCTAGTAGTGAAATCCAGTTTGCCATCGTGGTTGAAATCGCCCAGCACAAGGTTGCCACCCGAGGGCGTTGGCGTGGTGCTCTGGAGCGTGAAAGTGCCGTCACCGTTACCCAAGTAGGCGACGACTGTACCGTTAGCGGGCACCAGCAAATCGGGGATGCCATCGCCGTTCAGGTCGCCGATAACCAAGCATCCCGCTCCCGCCAAGGGGATGTTCGAGCCCGGGATAAACAGCGCCGGCACGTCGCCGGTCCCTAACAGGATGGAGATGCCTGTTGAATTATTGAAAGCCAGATCGGGCCTTCCGTCGCCGTTAAAGTCGCCCTTCACTCCACATCCCGCGCCGCCGTTAACAGCGGTCCAAATACCGTCTTCGAACCGGCCATGGCCTTGGTTCAGGAGCACCGAGATAGTTGTTGCGGGGGCGTATTCGGAGCCAATGATAATATCGGTTTGGCCATTGTTTCGAAGGTCGGCCAACGCGATGTCGTAGCCCCCCGGGTCGATGAAGTGGCTCACCGGCTGGCTGAAATTACCTTGGCCTTCACCATACACCACATAGCCTCCCGAAGAAACAAGATCGGGAATGCCATCGCCATTGACGTCGCCAATGGCTAAGCTGTTAAGGACGTATCCCCCAGGCACATCCACGTATTTGGGTCCGGAAAAACCTCCCGCGCCATTCCCGAAATACAGAGCCACGTCGTATGTGCCCCCTTGGCCGACACCCAGGGCAATACCGGGAGGACCGCCTTTCGTCAACGGGCCGGCCGCCACGGCAAGCGGCCGCACAGGGTGAGCCAACGGCAATACCTGAAACGTGCCGTCACCGTTCCCGAAGAGCACGGCTGAGCCGTTTCCCGTATTCAAATTCGCGGTTGTCAAACCCACCACCAGGTCCAGTTTCCCATCGCCATTGAAATCCGCCGCCGCGATCGAGGCGGCGCCCGGCAGAGACGCTGCCAATTCCGGTGAGTTGAAGGTTCCGTTTCCAATTCCAGTCAATAACCAGACACCCGAATTGCCTGTGGCTGCGATATCCAAAATACCGTCGCCGTTGAAATCACCGACTACCAAGCTGAAGACCTCGTCGTTAATCGCATAAAGAAGGCCAGGTTCAAAGGTGCCGTCGCCATTGCCCAACGAGACAACGACTCCGCCCGAGGTGGCTATCGCGAGATCGATTGTTCCGTTACTATCGAGATAGCCAGTGACGAAGTAATCCGAGCCGGCTATGTTGCTGCTGCTTGGACCTGGCCGAAAAGTCCCATCACCGTTGCCGATTTCTACGCTAATAGATCCCGCGTCGATGCCTGATGAGATCAGATCCGGGATGCCGTCTCCATTTACGTCCGCGACTCTGACGGCGTCACTAAATATTCTAGTGGGATAGTCGCGGCGGGCGAAAAAAGTAGGCATTTTTGGGCTCGCAACTTGAGCAACGGCCTGAGAGGTTAAGAAACAAGTCGTCGTCAGGATCACGGTTCGTTGGAGCGTTTTCGTCATCGTTTACCTCCGCAGACAAAATTGGAGACGGGGCCCGCGGCACCACGTTTTTAATTACGACACAGCAGCCTTTTGGGTGTCAAGCGGAAAGGACAACCTGGGTAATGGCCTTCGTTTGTTTGGACGATGCGGTTTGAACGGCTGGCCGGCGGTTCACCTACCGGCGCGCCGGCAGTTCGTCACTGCAAATTGACGCTGCGTGCGTCCTTGGCCTGAGGAACATTAACGCCAACGCCCGTGACATAATTCTCGCCTACGGCACTCGCGGGAATCGTTCCGGCGACCGCCGCGCTGCCGCTGAAAGCGCCGGTACGATCCACCCCTGTCGTGCCCAACAGCGTCAACGGGGTGTTCCAGTATACTTGGACTGAATCAAACGGCGCGAAGCCGCTCCCGGAGATCGTGATCGGATTGCCGGCCTGCGCGCCGTTCGGGAAGGTAAAGGACAAGTAGGGCGTGGTCGTAAAAGCGGCGGCCCCTATCTTCTTACTGGTCTCGCCAACTGCCAGAAACAGCCGATAGCCAAAAGGCGCCACTGGCACACCATTGGTCGCTCCCGCACTAAACGAGCCGCTCGAATTGGCGACTGTGGTAGTTAACGCGGCTGAGCCGATTCCGTTCTTGTAGATCTCGACGGTCTCGTTGGCGTCGAACCCGCTTCCATTGAAGCCGATGCTCGACCCGGACGGGAGACCCTGCGGGTTAGCCGTCAGACTTGCTGTGGTAAAAAGAGCCTCCCCGACCCAGCCGGCGCCGNNCGTTGTAGTAACTCGTGGGAGGAGCGGGATAATTGCTCGCCGCTCCGGCGATGTTGATGCGGCCGATCGTGTTGCTGTACGAGTCCGTAAACCACAGCGCGCCATCGGGGCCCGTGGCGATTGCCTGAGGTTGCGAACCGTATGTAGGATACTCAGTGACTGCCCCGGTGGTGGTGATGCGCCCGATCTGGTNNCCCGCTAGTCGTGATTCTCGCCACCTGAATGTACTCCGTATACCACAGCGCGCCATCCGGTCCGGCGGTGATCGCTTCGGGTTCGGCGCCGTAAACATTCCGATACTCGGTGATCGCCCCTGTTGTAGTAATGCGCCCGATCTGGTTGGCTGTGTATTCAGTAAACCACAGTGCGCCATCCGGCCCTACCGTAATTCCGAAAGGGCCGCTATTGGCCGTGGGCACCGGGTATTCGGTGAAGGTCCCGCTAGTGGTGATGCGCCCGANNGTGGTGATGCGCCCGATCTGGTTAGCGGCATATTCAGTGAACCATAGAGCGCCATCCGGTCCAACGGTGATTCCGGATGGAGAACTGGACTTCGTAGGTAGGGGATACAAGGTTCCGACCGCAGCCGCGGTCATGCGCCCGATGCTTCCGCTGCCAACAGTGAACCACACTGCGCCGTCAGGCCCTACAGTGATCGCGTTGGGGCCGCCGGTGCTGGGCCTGGTCACTGGATAAGAAGCCACGGCGATGGTCTGCGCCTGCTCGGTCGCCGGCACACTCAATAGCAGTGCCGCCATCCAGCGTACGCTTCCAACTCTCATGTTTAAACCTCCGGACGCGATCCCATTGTACATCAACTCGCGTGACCGGCGCAGATTGGGGCAGATTG
>PKYZ01000106.1:422-4050 GCA_003132865.1 Bryobacterales bacterium | reverse complement strand
CGGAGCTCCGGGCATTCCCCCCATAGCGGAAATCGGCTATCAGGGTGGGGCTGATGGTCAGCGTGTGGTCCATGGCAACGCTCCAAGCGCCGCCCTTATCCGGGCCACTCCAGCCAGCCGAAGCGGCGCTGCCGTAATCGCTTAGCGGAGTATTGTCGGCCCAGTCGTGGGAGAAGCGCACGAACATGCGCCAGTTGTCCGTAAAGTTGTGGTCGATGCGGCTGTCGAAGTGGTCGTCGTCGCTCTTGTTGGTGCCGGCAACGCAGTAATTAGCAGTTTGAGCGCCAGCGCCGCCGCAGTTGGGTGAGGGGAAGTAGCCGATTACGTTCGTCCCTATCGAGCTGATATTGGCCTGGGGGATGATGTTGTTTGGGAAGGGATTGCGCACCAGGTTGCCGTTGCTCAACGCGTGTACCGTCGTCGGATCGTAGATGGTCGTGTTGAGCAGG
This sequence comes from Bryobacterales bacterium, assembly GCA_003132865.1. The sequence continues at coordinate 3,601 of PKYZ01000106.1, read as the reverse complement.
CTAAAATCGCCAGTCCGGAACGGCGCGATGGGGACCGTATCGGTTTCGGTCGCCGGCGCTCCCCAGTTGGTTCCCTCAAAACCAAAGAAGGCAAATGTCTTGTTGTGCCCATCGTAGACGTGCGGGATGGCTACCGGCCCGCCCACCGTGCCACCATATTCATGTTGAAACACGTTCGGCCTGGGTTGGCCTCCGCGATTGGCGAAAAAGTCGTTGGCGTCGAGGACGGTGGCTTGGTCGAAGAAGAACAAACCGCCATGCCACTGATTGGTCCCCGATTTCGTGACCACGTTGATCACGCCGCCGCCGAAGCGCCCATACTCGGCCGATGTCGAGTTGATTTGCACGTTGAATTCCTGGATCGAGTCGACAATCGGCGTGTAGGCCGCCACGTTGTTGCCAACATTGTTTTCCGGCATGATGTTGGTAATTCCGTCCAACTGCTCTTCGTTGACTGCGTTGCGCGATCCGGCCATGTGCGGCGTGGAGGCGCCGCCGACATTGTTCACGGCGGGCGTCAGCTCGGCGAGCGAAAACGGGTTGCGGGGGCCGCTCCCCAAAAGCGGCAAATCGTTCACTTTCCGGTTGTCGATGACCGTGCCGATGGTTGAGGTGCTTATGTCGAGCGGAGTGGCCTCGGCGTTCACCTCGACCTTTTCTGAAACCTGGCCGACTGTGAGAGTGAAGGGCAGGGTGCGGACCTGCCCCACGTCGACCTTTATGTTCCGCTCCTCCGCGGGGCCGAAACCGGTGGCGGTCACCGTAACCGTATAGGTCCCTGGGTTGACGTAGAGCAGAGTGAAGCGGCCACCACTATCGGTGGTCAGTTGCTTGGCTTCGTTGGTTGCCAGATTCACGATGCGAACCGTGGCGCTTGCGACGGCACCGCCGGTTTGGTCCACGACCGTCCCTTCCAGGGTTCCGGTTGGGGTCTGGGCAGCTAACGTGGCCGCGAATAGCGAGATAAACAAGCTGTACAGAACAGCTCTTTTCAACTTCATCAAAGACCTCCTGGGCGCCGTACCTAGACTGGTGAGGCGGTGTGCCCGGCCGGCGCTATCCTCAATAAGTGTAGTGGGCTTATCTCTCAAAACAACGTTCAACACAGTGATTAACCCGTTTAAGGGCCCGCGCTATCAATTGGTTGCAGGAAAAGCAGCCGCGCCACGTTACCGCGCGAAGGCCTGGGTATTCTGGTGCGTTACGCGGGTGTAGAGATTTGGGAACTTGTCCGGTTCCGCGGCTTTATCAAGTATTCCAAAAATAGGATTAATAGATGAGGGCAATTCCAATTTTTGCTGTATAAATCACGCTGAAATCTAGTGCAATTCTGTTAGGATAAGTGCGGCCGACCCGCATGATCCGATTCCTTGCTCTCCTCATTCTGGCGCTGGCGTTGGCGGTGGCCGTACGCCCAGGGCCGCGCGCCACGAACCCCAGCCCGATCCGTTTTGAAGACGTGACGGACCGGGCGGGACTGCACTTCGCCGTCCAACACCATCCGACACCCGAGAAGCGCCAAGTCGAAACCATGCCCGGGGGAGTGGCGGTCTTCGATTACAACAACGACGGCCGGCCGGATATATACTTCACCAACGGCGCCCAGATTCCGTCGCTGCGGAAAGGATCGGCACAGGATTCCAACCGGCTGTTTCGCAATGACGGCGGGATGCGGTTTACAGATGTAACGGAAGCGGCCGGTGTGGCCGGCGAGGGCTACTCCAACGGCGTGGCGGCGGCCGACTACGACAACGACGGCAACATCGATTTCTTTGTGGCCGGGTCCGCCAATCTGCTTTATCACAACCGGGGGAACGGCACGTTTGAAGAGGTTTCGGCAAAGGCGGGCATCGCAAGCGGCAAATGGGCGGTGGCCGCCGGCTGGTTCGACTATGACAACGATGGCTGGCTCGATCTGTTCGTGGTGTACTACATGAACTGGACGCCAGAGTCGAAGCTCTATTGCGGCGACCCCCGCCGGAGCTTTCGCACGTATTGCGATCCGAAAGACTTCGCGGGCCTGACCAACAAACTGTACCGCAATCGTGGCGACGGCACGTTCGAGGACGTCAGCGACCGCACCGGCATCGGCAGCCATATCGGGCGCGGGATGAGCGTGGCCTTCGCCGACTACGACGGCGACGGATTCATGGACATCCTGGTGACCAACGACCAGATGCCCAATTTTCTGTTCCACAACATCGGCGGCAAGCGCTTCGAAGAAGTCGCGCTGCCGGCGGGCGTAGCGCTGCTGGATGACGGCAAGCCGATTTCCAGCATGGGTGTGGATTTCCAGGACTACGACAACGACGGGCGGCCGGATGTCTCGATCGTGGCGCTGGCGGGCGAAACGTTTCCCCTCTTCCACAACGAGGGTGGCGGCCTCTTCCGCGACGCCACCTATACCAGCGGACTGGCCAAGGCCAGCGCGCGGCACAGCGGCTGGTCACCGGTCTTCGCCGACTTCAACAACGACGGCCTCAAGGATCTCTTCATCACCAGCTCTCACGTGAACGATCGCATCGAGGAGATGGAGGCCAGCCATTATAAAGAAACCAACATGGTGCTGCTGAATCTGGGCAATGGCAAGTTCGCCGACGTTTCGGCCGGCGCCGGCGATGCCTTCGCCAAAACCGCGCGGGCGCATCGCGGCTGCGCGCTGGCGGATTTCGATGGCGACGGCCGCACGGATGTGGTGGTGAGCGCGCTCGGTGAGCCGGCGGAGTTGTGGCGCAACGTTACCGCGGTGAGCGCGCCTTACGTCAACGTAGTCCTGCGGGGAACCCGGTCGAATCGCGATGGGGTCGGCGCCGTAGTGCGGGTCGGAGATCAGTACCAGATCCGCAGTTCGGCGGCAGGTTATGCGTCATCGAGTCTGCAGCCGATGCACTTCGGCGGCATCGGACCGAAGGACTCGATTGAAATCCGCTGGCCGAGCGGCCAGGTGCAGCGGGCGCCGATTACCAAACGCAACGGCATCCAGGTGGTAGTCGAGCCAAAGTGACGGTTTCGAAGCAGGCGTCCCGATGAATCGTGGGGCAGGACTCCAGTNNGGACCCGCTCTTCGCGCAACGGAATCAGCCATATCCGCGCACGAAGAGGCCGACGTGGACGTCTGCCGCAGGGTAGAGTCGAGGATGGGCGCGGGTGCTGACGTGAGCGCCGCCCCGTTTCCCATC
>PKYZ01000106.1:0-391 GCA_003132865.1 Bryobacterales bacterium | reverse complement strand
CTTTCCGACTGGCTTCATCGTAGACTCACGGACGCGCGGCCCGTGGTCCTTGGAGCCGAAAGACCCCCAAGTGCCCATACACCCGTTCCGCAGGGAACTGGCGAGTGCCTTGCGAGGACACCTTGTGCCGCCTTCTCAGGAAGTTCCGCACCCGATCGTACACGTACTCGTCAACGGCCCGATACGCCTTGCTCGTGCCCCCTACGCTGAAGTACTGCCGCCAGCCTTGCAACTTCCGATTCAGCTTTTGACGGACTTCCGCCCAGGGCGCCCCGTTCCGGCGATCCAGCAGTTCTCCCACCTTCTGCTTGATCCGGCTCACGCTCTTCTTCGACGGACTGTATCCGATGTACCTACCGCCGCCGCGCGGACGGGAATGCCCGGAGCTCCG
>PKYZ01000897.1 GCA_003132865.1 Bryobacterales bacterium | reverse complement strand
CGTCGTGGCCGCCGCCGAAGCCGGCGCCGCGGTGCCTGCCGACCGCGTCAATCTCATCGACGAATACGATCGCCGGCGCGTTCGCCTTGGCCTGCTCGAACAGGTCACGCACCCGGGAGGCACCGACCCCGACGAACATTTCCACGAAGTCGGAGCCGGAGATCGAGTAGAAGGGGACCCCCGCCTCCCCGGCCACCGCGCGGGCCAGCAGGGTCTTACCGGTGCCCGGCGGCCCGTAGAGCAGCACGTGGTCCATGGCTTCGCCGCGCAGGCGGGCGGCTTCGATGGCGATCGCCAGGTTCTCCTTCAATTTTTTCTGGCCGGCGAAGTCGGCGAGGCTGCGCGGGCGAAGTCCAGCTTCGAACTGCGCATCCTCGGGCTGCCGCGCGCCGGAAACAAGTTCCCGATCGGGCATTACGTTTCAGCTTACCGTACCAGTTCCAAGGCGCGCCGGAAAAGCGGCTCGAATTCGGTGTTGGGTGGAGGAGGCGCGCCACCCACGCGCGCCTTGCGCACGGCGGCCTCGGCGGCGGGGCGCGCGCAGCCCAGGTTGAGCAGCGCCGAAAGCACGTCCTGCTCGATGGCCGTCAACGCCCCGCTGGGCGCGCCCGGCCCGGCCGGCGCTTCATCGCCCGACGGCGCGGGCATCTTGTCGCGCAGCTCCAGGACCATGCGCTCGGCGGTCTTCTTGCCTACGCCGGGAATCCGCACCAGCCGGTCGACTTCGCCGCGCCGGATGTTGGCGATCAGGTCCAGCGCGGGAATGCCGGAGAGCACCGCCATGGCCATTTTCGGACCGATGCCGGTGACCGAGATCAGCTTTTCGAACAACGCCTTCTCGTCCTGCGTGAGGAAGCCGTAAAGCGCCAGCACATCCTCGCGGACGTGCGTGTGGATGCGTAGCCGCACTTCGGCGCCCGCGTTGGGCAGGTGCGTATAGGTCGACACCGGGATGGTCACATCGTAGCCGACGCCCCCGACATCCACCACCGCCTGGTTCGGATGCTTCTCGAGCAGCACGCCGCGCAGCAAAGCAATCATAAGACTGTATTGTAAGGCGAGCTTGCGCTCGCCGGGGGTCGGGTCGGGGGTTGGGGGCCGGGGTTTTTTCTTGCGCGCTTCGCGACGACCCGCATCGGTCCAGATTCAAGACCAGCTTCAACGCGTGGTCCTTTCGTTCGGCAAAGGTGAGGAGAATCGAAGATAGCCAAAAGGATGCTCGACGTTCCGGATGGAGTGCGGAGAGTCTACGGCCCTGCGCCCGTTGGCGGAAGTCGCATACGGGGCGGTTGCCGATTCCGGACCCCCTATGGTCATCGGCGGCAGAACTAGCGACACAGCCCTTTTCGTCATACACGGCCCGCACATTCTCGACGAAATGAAGCTATTCGTTCCGCAGTGCCCGCAGCGGATCCAGCCCCGCGGCCCGCCGTGCCGGCACATAGCTTGCAACCGCGCCGACCATCAGCAACGCCAGCGGAACAAGAGCGTACACAGCGGGGGACGATACGCCGAGTCCGGGAAAGCCCGCAGCGAGCATGGGTGCTGCCGCCGCGGTGAGCACTCCGCCGATCGCGATGCCAACGCCAGCGAGAATCAGCCCGCGGCGCTCGACGAGCCACACAACGTCAAGGCGGGTCGCGCCAACGGCGACGCGTATGCCGAACTCCTTCACGCGGCGGCTCACCGTATAGGCGACCAGCCCGTAGAGCCCGGCCGTGGCCAGCGCCAGACCGATGAATCCCATCGTCCCCACCATTTGGAAATACTGCATCCAAGTATCCGTCACGCGGCTTTCGTAGAGGGTAGCTACGGTCCGCAGGTTGAATACCGGCACGTTGCCGTCGATCGATCGAACCGCCTCGCGCAAGGGCTTTGCCAGCGCACCCGCCTCGCCCACCGATTGCACCACTAAGGTCATCCGCGAGCGCGGGTTCTGCTCGTAGGGCAGATACACGAACGGGGCCGGCGCCTCGTTCACCAGCAGATAGTGCCCGGTCTTGGCCACGCCGACGACCTCGGCAGCAGGGCCCTCCATGCCGTCCATGCTTTCCACCCGGATCCGCTTTCCGATCGCATCCTGGCCCGGCCAATATGTCTTCGCAAACTGCTGGTTCACAATCGCCACGCGGCGCGACCCGGCGCGGTCGTCGTCCGTGAAAGCGCGCCCGCGTGTGATCTCGACATTCATGGTGCTGAAGTAACCGGCGTCCACAGCGGCGCCGAACTCGAGGGTTTTCTCTTGGCCCTTGGGGAACTGGTACCCCTCGGGCACTACACTAACCACAGTCTGGGAGGGAGACATCGGCAGCGACTCGGTCATCGCCACCCCCGCCACGCCAGCCATCGTGCGAACGCGATCGACAAGCCGGCGGTAAAAGGCCTTCGTCTGTTCGGGCGAGTAGTGCAGCATGACGGGCGCGGTATCCAGGCTGATCAGGTGGTCGGTGCGAAATTCGGGCGGCAACGCCAGCATGTTGCGGAAGCCCGCGAGAAACATGCCGGCGGCGATCACTACTACCATCGCCAGCGCGATCTGGCCGGCCACCAGGGCATCGCGGCCGAACGTGCGCCGCTTGTCGTACGCGCCGCCTCCGCCCGCCTTCAGTGCGCTCACGAAGTCCGTCCGCGCGGTTTGCCAGGCCGGAACCAAGCCGAAGAAGATACAACTCGCCGAGCGCAGCGAGCAAGCTGAACTGCGACAACGCGCCAATCCAGTTGTACGCCCAGCACATTCGGTGGATCGCTCGGCACGCTGAGCGTTTGGAGCAGCAGAATGCCGCCGTATGCGACTAATAGTCCCGCGATGCCACCCGCCATCGCCAGGATGAGACTCTCGGTCATCAGTTGGCGCACCAAGCGGCTCCGCTCCGCTCCAATGGACAGCCGGATGGCGATCTCGCGGCTGCGAGTGCGCGCCCGGGCCAGCAACAGATTCGCGACGTTCGAGCACGCAATGATCAGAATGAGCGTCACTAGTCCCATCAGCATCTTGACGAGGGTCGAGCAGTTGTGGAGTCTGCGAGGACGCGCCGCTCGAGTTCCGTGCGGACCGTTATGCGCAAGTTGCGATTCGTCTTTGGATACTCGCGCTCGAGGGCGGCCCCGATAGTGGCAAGTTCGGCCTGCGCCGATTTCCGTGATGCGCCCGCGCTCAATCGACCCTTCACTACCAGATCGTGGCGTCCGCGATCCTCCAGCGGATCCGTCGGCCCGCCGTCCAGGCGTTGGGCCATCCCGAGGGGAACGAAGATGCTGGGGCGAACGTGACGGTCAAGGCCGGTAAAGGAGGCCGGGGCCACGCCGACGATCGTGAAAACGATCCCGTTGAGGCGCAAGCTGCTGCCGATCGCGGAGTGGCCGCCCGCGTAATTCTGCTGCCAGAAGTCGTAGCTGACCATCGCGACGGGCTGGGCGGACGCGGCCGCTTCGTCGGGCAGAAACGCGCGGCCGGCTGAAGGCGTCACGCCCGCGACAGAAAAGAAGTTGTCGCTCACCAGGCTCGCAAAGCGCATCTGTGCCGGCGCCGCGGGATTGGCGGCGGCCGCCAGGGTTGTGAGGCGATACGCGGCCAGGCCGGTGAAGGAGCGGTTTTTGTCGCGTAGGTCGCGGTAATCGGGGAAGGACATGCCTTCAAAGGGATTGTCGGGTGTGGTGCTGGCGATGTCGAACACAGCCGTTGGATTGCCGACCGGCAGAGGCCGCAACAGCAGCGCGTCGGCGAAGCTGAAGATCGCGCTGTTCGCGCCGATGGCGAGAGCGAGTGAGAGCACCGCCACCGCGACAAATGCGGGCTGTCTGCGCAGCGCGCGGAGTGAATAGCGGATGTCCGCAAGAATACCGTCGAGCCACGTCCAGCCCCAGGTTGCCCGAACGTCCTCCATCGCCAGCGTGAGGTTGCCGAGTTCCTTGCTGCCCGCTATAGCGGTGAGCGATCCCAACTCCTCCCGCATCTCGCGCTCTTCCTGGCGGCGCCGCGCCGGCCACAGATATTTGAGCCGATTCCAGATCGTCATCCTTTCACCTCCGGCAAGGTACCCATAATTCGTCCCACCGCGCTCACGAAGTCAGCCCACTTCGAGTGCTCCCGTACCAGATGCTTCCGGCCTGCCGCGGTGAGCTTGTAATACTTGGCGCGGCGATTGTGCTCGGACGTCTCCCACGCGGACGCGATCCAGCCTTTGGCTTCGATCCGCTTCAACGCGGGATAGAGCGAGCCGAACTCAATATCGAGGGCCTCGTTGGAGGTGCTGCGAATGTTCTTGGCGATTCCGTAGCCGTGAAGGGGGCCGGCGAGAAGCGTCCGGAGCACCAACATGTCGAGCGTTCCTTGCAGCAGATCCATATGGAGATAATCTATATGAAGATAATCTATACGTCAAGCCGATCGTCGCTGATGTCGCTGATCGTCGCCGATCGTCGCTACGCCACGCGGGGAGACCCTACGATCGCGCCGAGCCTCCGCCGTGCGAACATCGTCACATGGCCCGCCGCCGGTTCCTGGTCGAACGCGTCCGCGATAACGCCGCCGAATTGCGCGGCGAGGATGCCCGCCATCTCGCCCGCGTGCTGCGCGCCGAACCCGGACAACAATACGAAGTCTCCGACGGCGCTAGCGTCTATCTGGCCGAGATCGCCGCCGTGGAAAAGGAACGCGTGATCTTCCGCGTCGTCGAAGCGCTGGACACGCCGCCTGCGCCCGTGCGCCTGACGCTCTACGCCGCCCTCGTCAAGTTCGATCGTTTCGAGTGGCTGGTCGAGAAAGCCGCCGAACTGGGCGTTGCGGCCATCGTTCCCGTAAACGCCGCGCGCAGCGAGAAGGGACTCCTGGAAGCCGCCCGCAAACGGGTCGAGCGCTGGCGGCGCATCGCGCACGAGAGCAGCCAGCAGGCGCGCCGTCTGGGCCCGCCTGATATCTGCGAACCGCAGCCACTGGCCACGGCCATCGCGGCGGGCACGAGCCTCCGCTATTTCCTGGACGAGAAGCCCGGCGCGACGTCGCTCGCTGCCGCCATCCCTCCGTACGGGGAGCGCCGCAGGTCGGATGCCGTTGCGCTCGCGACCGGTCCAGAAGGCGGCTGGACGGACGCGGAAAGGGCCGCTGCCACCGCCGCCGGATGGACGCCGGTCTCGCTCGGACCCCTGATCCTGCGGGCCGAAACCGCCGCCATCGCCGCCGCCGCCATCGTCACCCATGCGTGGTGGGCATCTCAGCTAGAATTAAAAGCGTAGGGAAGCTTTCTTGCGCACTCCTTTCGATCTGCTAGCCATATTCATCGTCATCCTCACGCAGTGGCACATGAGCCGGCAATTCCTGGCCGCCGCCGGACGCAAGTTCTCCGCGCGCGCGGTGACGGTCGCGCGCTGGGCCGTGGCGGCCTTCTACGTCCTCATGGCCGTGGCATTCGCGGCAGGCTTCTCCTACCTTGCGAGCCGGTACAAGCTGCCGGCCAGCCCTTCGCAAGTAGCCGGGGCGGTGTCGCAGATTTGGCTCTTCGGTTCCACCGCCGGATACCTGGCTTACCGCGCCGTGCGATTTCTAGGCCGAAGGTTCTGGGGTCCCACTTTCGATCCGTCGCGCCGCCGGCTGCTCAACGTCACGGGAAGCGCGCTGCTGGCCGCGCCGTTCGCGGTCGTGGGTTACGGTGCGCTCATCGAGCGCCTGGATTTCCACGTGCGGGAAGTGGAGATCCCGGTTCCCAATCTCCCCGACGGCCTGGATGGACTGCGCCTCTTGCATTTGAGCGATATCCATCTGAGCGCTTTCCTGAGCGAGAAGGATCTGGCGCGCGTGATCGATAGCGCCAACGAACTGCGCCCGCACCTGGCGCTGGTCACAGGCGACCTGATTACCGCGGCCGGCGATCCTCTGGACGCTTGTCTGCGGCAGCTCGCCCGCTTGCGCGCAGACGCCGGCATTCTCGGATGCATGGGGAATCACGAGGACTACGCCATGGTCGAGAATCTCACCGAACGCGAAGGCGCGCGCCTGGGCATTCTGTTTCTGCGCGGACGCGCGCAGCCTCTGCGCTTTGGCGGCGCAGTGCTGAACGTGGCCGGCGTGGATTACCAGCGGTCCGGCCGGGACTATCTGCGGGGCGCCGAGCGCCTGGTGCTCCCCGGCGCCTACAACTTGCTGCTGTCGCACAATCCCGACGTCTTTCCGGTGGCGGTTGAGAAAGGATACGATTTGACGCTGGCGGGCCACACTCACGGCGGCCAAGTAACGGTGGAGATCCTGCACCAGGCCATCAATGCGGCGCGGTTCTTTACGCCGTTCGTGTATGGATTGTACCGGCGCGGCGCGGCTGCGGAGTATGTCACGCGCGGCATAGGCACTATTGGCATCCCCGCGCGTATCGGCGCGCCACCCGAGATAGCGCTGCTGCGCTTGAGAAAGGCATAAGCGCCGGTGTGCGATACCTGATCCTGAGCGACATACACGCCAACTGGGAAGGCTTGGAAGCGGCGCTGGAGCATGCCGCGGGCAAGTACGACCAGGTGCTTTGCTGCGGCGACCTGATCGGCTACGGCGCGGATCCCAACGCGGTGACCGAGTGGGTGCGCACGCACGCGGCGGGGGTGGTCAGGGGCAATCACGACAAGGCTTCCGTGGGACTCGACGACCTGGAGTGGTTCAATCCGGTGGCGCGCGCCGCGGCCGTTTGGACGCATCGCGAACTGACGCCGGAGAACGCAGACTATATCCGCAATCTGCCCAGAGGACCGCTGACGTTCGACGGTTTCCAGATGGTGCACGGCTCGCCCCTGGATGAAGACGAATACATTCTAGGCGTGGCCGACGCAGGGTTGGTGTTCGACTATCTGGAGACGCCGCTGACGTTTTTCGGACACACGCACCTGCAGGGCGGCTTCATCTGGAACCATGCGCGCGTGGAGGTTATCGGGAAGACGCCCGCGGCGGAAGAGCGCCAGATGCTGGAATTGGATCCGGATTGCGCTTACATTATCAATCCCGGTTCGGTGGGCCAGCCCAGAGACGGCGATCCGCGCGCGGGCTACGTGCTGTACAACACGGAGGAGAGTTTTCTGATCTTCTACCGGATGCCGTACGATGTGCGGAAAGCGCAGGAGAAGATCCGGCGCGCCGGCCTTCCGCCGCTGCTCGCCGATCGGCTGGCTAGCGGGCGGTGAGGGGCTAAGCCTCTAGCGGAGTTCTTAACGCACCGCTTACTGGAAACGCTGCAAATTCCGTGCTATAGCTGTACATGAGGCCATCGAGCCCATGTCCACTTACTATTACGGAAGCGGTCTAACTTACCTCCAATACCTCCAGGCCAAGAGCTTCGTGTCCGATGTCAAGGGCGCGCAGCAGAAAGCCGCCAAGGCGGTTAACCTATCGGTCGCGAAGCAGACGCGAGAGTTGATTGCCTCGCAAGAGGCTCTTGCCAGAGAGAGTATCCGCATGATGGAAACCGGATTCGGCAAGGTCGCGCAGGTCACGCAGGAGGGGTTCGAGCAGCTTTCGTGGGAAATCCAGGACGTGGGCCGTGGCGTTACTGAGCTGAACGCCACGTTCCAGTGGGAATTCGGCGAAATGCTGAATCACATGACTCGCCTGAACAGCGCGGTTTCCGAACTTGTAAAGCTAGCCAAGACACCGGTTCAGACAGAGGCGAATGAATATTTCCAGAATGCGCGAGAGGCGCTGCGACGAGGCCTGTATCCGGAGGCGCTTGAGGAGGCGGAAAAAGCAATCGCGAAGCACAAGCTGGAATGGAGGTATTACAGCCTCGTCGGTACGGTCCGCCTTGGTAGCATTTCGGGTGACTTGGGGTTGTTGGATCTCTCAAAGGCAGAAGAGTATTTCCTTCTCGCTGCCCGCTACGCCAAAGCAGATGACCCGGAGGACGCCGCTCGCTCTTACTTGGCCGCTAGTTGGGCCGCCTACTGCCAGGGCAAAATGGGTCCGGCTCTGTCCCACGCAGAGAACGCAGTGAATCTGCACCCGAAGCTTGCAGAAGCGCTGTTCCAGGCAGGGAAAGTGTACATGGCGCTGGGTGAACCGGACAACGCCCTGCCGCTCTTGGGGGCTCCTATCCGAAAAGTGT
>PKYZ01000022.1 GCA_003132865.1 Bryobacterales bacterium | reverse complement strand
AGAACGGCTCCACGAAGGCAAACGCCAGCGTAGCAAAGAACACGGCCAGAAAGATGTTCAGCATTCCCTTTTGAGCGTAGCGGGTGCAAATCTCTACGACTTTCTTGCTATCCGCAACCGAAGCCCGTTCCACGCCCTCGAGCTTGATATTAGCCTTGATGAACTCGACCGCGCGGTAAGCACCAGTGGTGACGGCCTGAGTGGACGCGCCGGTGAACCAGTAAATCATGGCGCCGCCTGTGATCAGGCCGAGCACGAACGGAGCATGCAGCAGAGACAACTTGCCGACATTCTCCGTGAGCCCGTTGGTCAATGCCATGATGATCGAAAAAGTCATAGTTGTGGCGCCGACCACGGCAGTTCCGATCAGCACGGGTTTGGCCGTCGCCTTGAACGTATTCCCCGCGCCGTCGTTGGCTTCGAGCAGATACTTGGCGCGCTCGAAGTTCACGCTGATATTGAAGTCTCTCTTTAGCTCGCCCTCGATTCCCGGGACCTGCTCGATCAACGACAACTCGTACACCGACTGCGCGTTGTCGGTCACCGGACCGTAGGAGTCCACTGCGATGGTCACCGGGCCCATGCCGAGGAATCCAAAAGCCACCAGTCCGAAGGCGAACACCGGCGCCGCCAGCATCACCGACCCTAATCCGTTCCCAGCATCATTGACGATCGTACTGACGTAGTAGCCGATCGACATGAGAAAGACCATCGCCAGCCCCAGATAGTAGGCGGAAAAATTTCCCGCCACAAAGCCCGACAGAATGCCCAGCGAGGCTCCGCCTTCATCTGCTGAGGTCACGACTTCCCGCACATGGCGCGATTCGGTCGAGGAGAATACTTTCACCAGTTCCGGGATGACTGCTCCCGCCAGCGTGCCGCACGAGACAATGGTAGCCAATTTCCACCATTGGGTCGGGTCGCCTCCCAGTTCGGGGATGATGATCGAAGACACAATGTAGGTCAGCAAAATGGAAACCATCGAAGTAATCCAGACCAACGAGGTCAGGGGGGCTTCGAAATTCATTTCGGCGGCATGGCCGAAGCGGGCTCGGGCAATGGCTGCGTTCAGGAAGTAAGCCACTGCGCTCGCGACCAGCATCACGATACGGATCACGAAAATCCAAACCAGCAACTGCACCTGCACCAGCGGATTCTTCACTCCCAGCAGAATAAAGGTGATGAGCGCGACTCCAGTGACGCCGTAGGTCTCAAACCCGTCGGCCGACGGACCGACGGAGTCGCCGGCATTGTCCCCGGTGCAGTCGGCAATCACTCCGGGATTGCGCGCGTCGTCTTCCTTGATTTTGAAGACAATCTTCATCAAATCCGACCCGATGTCAGCGATCTTGGTGAAGATCCCGCCCGCAATCCGCAGCGCGGCTGCGCCGAGCGATTCGCCGATGGCGAAGCCAATGAAGCACGGCCCTGCATAGTCTCCCGGAATGAACAGCAAAATAATCAGCATCATCAACAACTCGACGCTGATCAGCATCATGCCGATGCTCATGCCGGCTTCGAGCGGAATCTTATAAATCGGGTAGGGTTTCCCACCCAGGCTGGCGAAGGCAGTCCGCGAGTTGGCAAAAGTATTGACCCGTATGCCGAACCAGGCCACGCCGTAGCTGCCCGCAATCCCGATCACGCTGAACAGCAGAATGATCACCACCCGTATGGCCTCATACTTCAGCAGCACGCCGAAGTAGAGCACAATGATCAGCGCGATGAAGATCCACAACAGGAACAGGAACTTCCCCTGGGTGATGAGGTAAGTCTTGCAGGTTTCGTAAATCAGTTCCGAGATTTCGCGCATGGCGCGATGCACCGGCAGATTCTTCAGGCGCATGTAAATGGTCATGCCGAAGCCCAGGCCGAAAATACAAAAGACGATGCCAAAGGTGAGCAGACGGTGGCCGTCCACGCCCAGGAATGTCACTTGCGAGAGGTCAGGAAGCTTCAAACTGGCTTCGCCGCCCGTATCCTGGGTCCCCTGAGCCAGAGCACCGGTGGCACCCAAGGTCAGGACTGCGATTGCAGCCATCAGAGTCTTGCCGAAACAGCATCCCCGCAAAGCAATTTCTGCGAGCCAGGTACACATGAGAACCCTCCAGTTTTCGAACGACTGCGTGTCTTGCTGCCCCTTCCGGCAGGCAGCACCAGCCCGACGCCAAAAACAGAGCGCCGGGGAGCGTATGGCCGGTGTTTCCGAACACGCTTCCACCACAAGACTTGAACAGGAGTGAGCTTGGCCGCGTCGGTTGTTTCGATTGATTCGAGCCAGAGGTCGGCGGCAAGAAAAACTTTGCCGCGACCGAACCAACACAAAACGTGTGTTTATAACATGGGAGGCGAAGCAGGTCAAACCTCGGTTCGTGGGGGAGGCGGTCACTTGAGCTACATTGGATGATTCATTCCCCCCGGGCGGTGACCAGAATCACGTTTTTCTTCCTCTTCCCGAGCTCAGGCCGGGGGGTACACCTACGGCGTCACTCCCAATTGCCAGAACAAGAACGAGTAAACATCCACTCCCTCTTCAATCTCCTTGGCCAGGGGCTTGCCGGCTCCATGCCCGGCCTTGGATTCAATGCGCAGCAGGATCGGCCGGTCGCGACTTTGCCCGTTGCCCGCCTCGGCCTGCATTATCGCGGCCATTTTCTTGGCGTGCATCGGGTCCACCCGGGTATCGCTCTCGGCGGTCATGAACAGAATGGCCGGATAGTCGGTTCCCGGCTTCACATGCTGATACGGGGAATAGGCGTAAAGCCACTCGAACTGCTTGGGATCCTCAGCTGAGCCATACTCCGGAATCCACAGCTTGGCGATCTGAAAATGCTGGTAGCGCAGCATATCGAGCAGCGGATAGCCGCACACCGCCGCGCCGAACAGATCGGGGCGCTGTGTAATGGCTGCGCCCACCAGCAGGCCGCCATTGGATACGCCTTCGATAGCGATCTTGCGCGGCTCGGTGTAGTGGTTGGCGGCCAGCCACTCGGCCGCGCCGATGAAATCGTCGAACACGTTCTGCTTCTTTTCGAACATCCCGGCACGATGCCACTTCTCGCCGAATTCCCCGCCTCCGCGCAGGTTCGGTTGCGCGAAGACGCCGCCCATTTCGGTCCACACGGCGGCCGCCTGCGAAAACGCGGGTACTTCGCTGGACGCGAATCCGCCGTAGCCGGTCAGAAACACCGGACGGTGGCCGTCCAACCGGAGGCCCTTGCGATAGACCAGAAACATGGGCACGCGGGTCTTGTCCTTGGATTCGTACCAGACCTGTTTGACCTCGAAATCCTCGGGCTTGATGGGGACCGCAGCGCGGAACCACACTTGTTCGAGCTCCCGCGAGGGCGTGTAGCGATAGATGGCGCCGGGGTCCGCGAACGAAGTGTAGTAGAAGAACGCTTCGTCGCTTTTCCACAGGCCTTCCGGTCCGAACACGCTGCCGATGCCCGGCAGTTTCATGTCGCCGAGATACTTGCCTGAGGGATCGTATTGCTTGACGCGCGAATTGACGTCTTCGAGATATTTCACGAATAGCCGCCCCGCCACGCCCGTGGCGCTATCGATGGGCCACTTGGATTCCGGCACGATCTCTTTCCATTTCGCGCGCGCGGGATCGCGCAGATTCGCGGCCAGAATGCGCCAGTTGGGCGCGTTCCAGTTCGTCCAAAGATAGATCTGGTCGCCGCGGATGAAGGGGCGGAACTCCGCATCCACGTCGTTCACGATTGGGCGTAGCGGGCCGCCCGCCGTCACGTCCTGCACCCAGACTTCGGTCTTCTTGGGCGGCACGCCGATGTCGACCGTGATGAGCAGATAGCGGCCGTCTTCGGAAAGCTCCGCGCCGATGATGGTATCCGGGCCGTGTCCCTCGCCGAAGATTTCGCGATCCTCCGCGGCGGGCTTGCCCATGGCGTGGTAGAAGACGCGGCTGCCGGCGGTGCTGCCGGCAGTGATAGCGTAGCGCGAATAGAAAAATCCGCTCTGGTCTTCCTTGATGGACATGCCGAAATAGCGGGCGCGGGGCAGGCTGTCGGCGAGCAACTGGCGCGTTTCCAGGTTGAGGATGCGGTACTCTTCCTCGTCCTCGCCGCCGTGGCGGATGCCGTAGGTGAGCAGCTTCCCGTCGCGCGTAACGCCCACGAGGAACACGGTGGTGGTTTCGTCCTTGCCGATATCCGCGGGGTTGACCAGCACTTCGTCCTTGCCGTCGAGGCCCGTGCGTATGCAGATGGAGCCACGGTTTTCATTCGCCAGGCGGCGGCCGAAGAAGTAGCGGCCATGGCGTTCGGTGGGGAAGCCGTAGGAATCGATGCGGCTGAGCTGTTCGAGACGCTGCTTCACTTTATCGCGGACGGGGATGCGGCTGAGGAACGTCTGCGTGTATTGGATCTGCGCGTCCAGCCAGGCGCGCGTCTCGGGGCTGTTTTGGTCTTCCAGCCAGCGATAGGGATCGGTGATGGCGACGCCGTGCAGGGTGTCGGTGACCGGATGTGCGGGGGTGGGGGGCGGACTTTGCGCGCTGGCGAGCGCGGCGGCAGCTAGGGTGATCGTGAACACACGGGAGATCATCCTACCAAGAATAATCGAAAAGTGGGGCAGGCCCTCGGCNNCCGGCCCGTTTTCAACAATTTACCGCCGATCATGGACCCAATCTGGTTCAGAGAACGCGTAGCATATTCAAGCTGGTCGAAGCTCAGCAAGCGCATCTCGGTCGAGATTTGCAGCAGATGCCGCAGTTTCTCCACGCCGATGTTCGCCGCCCGCAAGTTCGCGATTTTTTCCTTCCGGTAGTAGGCCTCGATCAGGTTCTCCTGCACATCGAACTGGATCTCCACCAGCCGGTCTCCGAACAGAAACTTGTAATTTCGCGGGAATTTCTCGATCTTCGGCAGGCCACTTGATGAAGTCGTCCGCGTCAGTACGTTCTCCTTCACCGGCATGCGGCCCTCCTATCCCCAAAAATTTTCGGCGGGGCTGCGCCCTGCACCCAAAGGGTACAGTTTAGGGAGAATATAGGGTAACAGGGAAAAGGGCATAGGGTAACGCTATGTCCTGGCGCAACGAAACCCCACGATGAAGTAGCGGTAGTGCGGGTGACCGCTGTTGCGAGCCGAGCAGGCGGCGAAGACACTACCGTCGCCCCAAGAGCCGCCCCGAAGCACACGGTATTGTTCTTTCTCCGACCACATGCTGCCCGTCCATTCCCAGACGTTGCCCGCCATATCCTCCGCACCATAAGGCGACCGCCCCAACCCTGCGTACTCGCCCACCTCGGTCGTGCCCTCGCACCTGCTCTCCGCCGTATTGCAGCGTTGAACCGAGAACTCCTCACCCCACGGGAACCGGCGGCCGTCGATGCCACGCGCGGCCTTTTCCCACTCCTGCTCCGAGGGCAGCCGTTTGCCGGCCCATTTGGCATAGGCCGCCGCGCCGTACCAGCTCACATAGATCACCGGATGATTCTCATACCCCTGCTCGACGGTGAATCGGCCCTTGCACTCGGAAATCCCGCACTTTGCCTGCTCGTAAGCGCCCTCAACGTCGATCCACTCCGCACCCCCGTCTTCCTTGTTTCCGCACGCATTCAGGAACTGGGAGAACTGCGCGTTGGTGACCGGGAAACGGTCGATCCGGAAGCCCTCGGTGACAGTCGTCGACTCACCGAAAATGAACGGCCCCGCGGGGACATACACCATGCCATCTTCCAAGCGCTGCTCGTATCGGTGCTTAGGCGCCACCAGGTGATGCACGAACCTCACGATGGCGTCATTCAGCTTGCACGGGGAAGCCTCGCCCCGCAGCAGCGCCGCCGCCACCTCCTGCGCCACAAAGAATTCCATGAACGACTTATGCGCGAACTGGTAATACCCTTCCGCATCCCGGTTCAGAAAATCGCAGACCCGGATCTCCTGGTCGAAGCGGAAGCGGTCGGTTGGCGACCGCAGCAGCTTTTGAAAGAAGTCCCCGACGTACTCTTCGAGCGCGCTGTAGTGAATGCGCGGCAGAGCGTCCTGGTTCAGCTTGATGGCCAGGGCTTGCGAGAAGCGCAGTTTGTCCTGCGGCGTCAGCGCGTCGCCCTTGGCCACATCGTCGAGCCAGAGCCGCGTGAATGTCTCGTATAGAATGGCCAGGTTGAGCGGTCCGGTTTCCTTCAACAGGCGCGGCAGGGTCTTCAGAATCATCTCCAGCAGCACGGGCCGCGTAGACAGGTCCTCCACTGCGTCCAGCCGCCCGACCTGCTCCATCACCTCCTCGGTATTCTCCGGATGGTGGCGGCGCACGAACTCTCGAACCTGTTCCGGTGAGAAAGGCTCCAGGTAGACAATCGCGTAGTTGCGGCGGCCTTCCAGCTCCGCGAACAACTCGCCGCCGCGGGGCATGCTGCCGGCGATGCCTTCGCGCGCCGCGGTCTCCGTGGTGAAGTAATGGGTGCGGCAGGTCAGGATCACCTTACTGCGCCCGCGCACCGCTGCGTTCAGCAGCCGCAGGCTGGCCACCGTGGCCCATCGTTCCGAGAGCGTCGCCAGCTCGTCGAACGCGTCGAAGATCAGCAGCAGCCGTCCTTCCTCCAGCAACCGCAGAAACGCCGGATAGCTGAAATTGACGATGCCGTACTTTTCCGTCATCCCCTTGGTGACGATGGATTGCAGGGTTTCTTCGTGCTGATAATCCCGCAGGGAAAAGAACAGCGGCACGCGCGGACCGCCCCGCTCCAGCAGCCGCATGGTGAGTTCCATGGCGCAGCACGATTTGCCCGTCCCGAAGTCACCCAGGATGGTCAGGTGGTTCACGTCGGGGTCGGCCAGGAAGCGATCGATCAACTCAAATAGGTCTCCGGTGTAATCCCCTTTGCATTGGAGCGGCACGAAGTACTTTTTCAGATCGGTGCGCAGCGGCAGATACAACGCTTGCCGCTCGGGACTGTAGCCGTTATAGTCCGCCCGCACGCGGCGCACGTACTCGCTCAGGTCGAGCAGTTCGCCGAGCAACTTGGCGGGAGTCGCCAGCTTGACTCGCCGCGCCAGTCTGGGCCGGCCGCCCACGTAAGACCTGATCGCGGGATCGAAATCGACATTAGTGACCGCCAGCGCCCGGTCGTAGTTACCATCCTCGAAATCCGCAAAGAACTTCCTCCACTCGTCGTCGAGCCGCGTGGCACGCCGCTGCGCTTCGAAAACGCATCGCACGGCCCATTGGGTGGGCACCTGGGCATCGCCGGTTTCTGCCACGAAATAAGGTACGCCGGTGGGTTCGCTGTTCAAGCCGCGGTAGCCTCCCAGCAACAGCAACTCGCGCACTTCCCGTTCGAACTGGCGGGCGTTCTGCGCTTCCTCCTGGCGCAGCCAGTCGCACAGAATCCGCTTGGCTTCGCCCAAGTCGCGGAAGGGATGAATCCAATTGGCTTTTTCCTGCCTGCAAACGAAATCCAGGAAGTCGAACAACTCCGCGGAAAGCCCCGCGTCTTTCAGATCCGTCCCGGTCTTCCGAGCCGCCTGAAACACGCTCCGCTGGTCCCAAATCCGTTCGCGCACCAGAATGCGGATGGGCTTCCCACACCGGAGCGCGCTCAGATATTCGTACCAGGTCACGCTGATCGAGCGCTTCGGATATTCCACCAACGGATGCCTGGGATAGGCGGCGCCTTCGTACGCCGACCCGTAGCGGTCGTTGACGATCAGCACATACTGGTCCGAGCGCTCGACGTTGCGCAGGCAATTGTCCTGGGCGTGTAGGCCGGAATCGACGGGAAACTCAGGGAACTCCGATGCCCAGACCTGGTATCCCATCTCCTCGAGCGACTCTTTCAACCCGCTGCGCAGGTCCACCAAGTCCAGGCAGGTGGAACTGAGGAAGATGCGCTGTCCCATAGGTTACGATTCTACTGTGGATGGGGGGACGGCGGGAAGCCGCTTCGCGGTCGCGACCTCCACTTACCCGCTGAACTGCCGAAGAAGGATCGCCGCGTCGCCCCCTCGCCGTGTCACGCCCTCAAACATCGACGCCTTTTGTCNNATGTTGGCGAGCGCAGCTCGCCTTACGGCTGCAGCGTCAAAGTGGCTGTCCCGGCGGGACCGGTGTAAACCAGCTCCATCGAATGGATGCCCGCAACCTTGCCTCGGTATGGGAAGAAAATCAGTCCTGCCTGGGGAAGGGCGCGGTCCCCTTCCGGTAACGCGGTCTTTTGAACGCGCTGCTGCATCGCCCGCTGTAGCTCTAGCGGCATATGCACCGGAGCCGCCGGCTCCTTCTCCCCACCCTTCCCGCCAGTGCTGATGCCGGTACTCGACTTCGCTGCCTTCGCTTCGACTGCAACACTGTCCTCCCATACGGGATCTTTGAGGGACCTGAACACCATCCCGAAAGGCTGGCTGGGCAAGGAGGTCATCTTCTTCGCATAGACGCGGAGTGAAAAGTTGTCGATGGATATCTTGAGGCGCGCCCCGGACGGACCAAACAACCCGGTCTCCACCGCCACATAGTCTTCCGTAGTATAGGTCGACCCGTCCGGCGTGGGGATGGAGTGCCCAATGAACTCGGCCGCAACCGTCACCGTGCCGGCCGGAGCCTGGGCCTGATAATCGGCCGGAGCCGCTCTCGGCGGTATGCCCTTCGCTTCGCTGGCTTGCGGGTCCTTGCTTTGCGTGTTTTGCCCCGGTGCACACAGGCACAGGGCCGGGATTAAGACAACGGTTCCGAACGCCGAGGAAATTCGCATTGCTCACAACCTAGCATATTCGCAGGCCGGGTTGGTGACGTCGATTCGATGGAGGGGTGCTTAACCATTTTGGGGAACTCACCCGCTCGNNGAGCCGCGACCGTCAGGGAGCGTTTTCCGTCAGGAATCCCCAAAACGGTTAAGCACCCTCGATGGAGGAGATGCCCGTTCTGGCTTTCGGTCACTCTCGCTTTTGCCCACCACCTCACGCATCGCCCTCTGTCATCGTGAAATCAGAAAGG
>PKYZ01000421.1 GCA_003132865.1 Bryobacterales bacterium | reverse complement strand
GCGAGATGGTGCTGAACGTCGGCAAAGTGGTCTACCTCGCGCGCAAGGGCGCAGACGGCATCATCGACATCAGCCCGTTCACTTGCATGAACGGCATCGTCTGCGAGGCGATTTATCCGAAGCTGAGCCGCGACTTGGGCGGCATTCCCATCCGCAACTTCTATTTCGATGGGACGCAGTCGGACCTGGATCGGGATTTGGGCGTGTACCTGGAGCTGGCGCGCGGGTATCAGGGGCGGAAGGAATTCCAACGCACATGGCCGAAGTATCCGAAGGAGTAGCGTGGGGCAGCGCCGTGCGCTGCAGCCGGCCTCCCAGGCCGGCCTCTTAGCGGCCATACGTATTGCAGATCAAGACGCTTTACCGGATCATGGTACAGGAACGCTCGTTTGGAGACGCGCGTGACGGATGCCACAACACTACGCAAATCCGCTTGATCCTGTGCTTCCGCCAAAGCGCGCGACGCCGACCCCCGACGACTCAGCTACCATTGCGCTTCTCTGGCAGTGGGCGCGGGAAGACGCCACGGACGACCCGGCCACCATTGCCCGTGCGGGGCAGGAGTTAGCCAAGTTCAAGGCTGCGCTCAACGCGAATCGTCCACCTGACAGACCTGTCTTTCCGTGATTCGGTCCGCCTGGCGGCTACAGGGGTTACCTAAGCTGAGAGCAGGAACAAGCCGTCAACCGCCGAATAATCGCCTCGATTGTTGGTAATCAGGGGGACCTCATAGTAGAGGGCGCTCGCTGCGATCCACGCGTCGGCTGTTTGGATCGGACGCCCTTTTCTTTTCGCGGCGAAAGAGACCTCGGCCCATTTGCCACACAGCTCGCGGTTGACCGGCAGGACAACGTAACGTGTCAGGTGCTGTGCCAGCTCTTGCTTCCGCCTCCAGCCCCAGTCCCGTTCGAGCGACCAACGCTCCAACTCAGCTAGCGTCATAAAGGAGATCCCGAGCAATCGGCCTGTGATGTGGGAACGGTAGGCAAGCGCCCGTGTGTCTCCTTTGAACAGCATCGACACCACGTCGGTGTCAACGACCGCGGCATTCATTGCGGGATGGCGGGAAAGGTTCCCTCTCGACGCCACTCGCGCAGGCTCGCGGAGAATTCCTCTGCCGATTCGTCTCCACGCAACGGCTCTCCAAGCAGAGCCTCAAGGTCGTCAATTGGAGTCACGCCCTGCTGAGCAGCCAGTTCCTCGAAGGTAGGCGAGGCGGTGCGATCCGTTTGAGGAGACCCGATTAGGTGTGCCCTTTGGTCCACGAATCCAGCATAACAGGCCCAAGACAGATCTCGGCTCACACCACGCAGCCTGGCTCCCTGGAGGGCATGTCACGGGAGTGATCCGCGCAAGATCTGCGCCGGCCTCAACTTCCCGTAGCCGAACATCTTGGGCTACTGGGTGCTTTGAATCGCGCATCGGTCGGGCTTGAGATGAATGGGTCCCTTTTATGCGATTTGGCCACAGTCGCGCGGCGGCGCTGCGTTCCACGGAACATCTTTCGGCCAGGTGTCCCGAAACGCCGATTCCAAGGTACCGTCCTCGAATAGGACGCGACCCCATTCCGCAAACCTCTCGTACATCGCTTGCGTCTGCTGCTCGTCGGTGTTCTTAGCAACAATTATGTCCGCGAGCGGGGTCCGAACAACAAGTTTGCGCCATTTGCTCTTCACTTGATCCTGATCCAAAGCCACCGTGTTCGGAACCGTTAAAATTCGCTGAGCCGCGAGCCTGATGGCGCCGCCGCTGACACTCGTGGAAGGAGAGTCGGCTTCTATCAGCAGCATCAAATCTATGCCCTTTGTCGGGTCAACCAGGTCCAATTTGTGATCCTTTCCATCGAGGAGAAACCCCGCAAAGATGTCTGGCCGCCAATTTTCAAAGAAAAACTCGATACCAACTCGCCCCCATCGGAGCGGCTGCGGATGCCTGTTCTCAACTGCACCCAAACCAGCGGGCAGAAAGTCCCAACGCCACCGCTCGGAGGTCAGATGGCCTGCAAGGGCGTAACAGCACTGGGGAACACGTGCGGCATGCACGTACGCCGCAATCTGATCCAGTGAAAGAGGTTCTTGGGACCAAAGGCCTTGTTCATTAAGGAACTCCAAGAACGAGCCCACGTTCTGATCGGCGTCGCCAAAGGGTGTCAGAACCGCGAATACCTGATCCCACCGGAACACGGAATCGCAGCATGGCAGGGCCAGCGCATTTTGTGCGGCGCTCGGCGAAATGAACACCAACCGAGATCCTTGCTCAAGCTGCCGATAGGTCTTAAGCTGCCCCGTGTTCGCGTTGCTATCCCACTTGTTCTCAACTATGATGAGGAACCGCTCGCCCGTCCTGTACTGCCCACGAATCGTGATATCCGGATACACGGTCGCTTGGTTTGGGACTTCGGTGCGAAATGGCGACTGCGTTTCAACCTCTGCGACGCCGCGTAATTCCTCGATGGGAGTCCCGAGGAAACGCGCTGCGATGGCAATCGCCGCGTGTACATTGTGGCGCAAAACGTAGACGAACGAAGAAGTGAGATAGTTTTCTTTCGACGTCTTTCCTTCGCGCAAGCGATACGCGAAAAGTGCCTTGAAGATACTCCTGTCTGAAATGGCCAACAGTTTAGCATTGCCTTCCAAACTGTGCTCTACCACATTACTCCCGTGAAGTCCCCGTTACGAAATCATTCGGTGCGCTTGCTGCTTGTTCGCGCGGCCGCCGAAGAGGCCGGCCATTCGACTTGAAGGTACCGAGGCTCAGCACACCGGCTCGCCGCCAGCGATGCGGCGAATCTCGCCCTTTCGCGCCAGCTTCATGGTTCTCAGGAGGTCTGGAACCAATGGAAGGAGATCCGCAAGCCGATTTTGACTTGCCGCGAAGGATCAGAATCGCGATGCTCCGGCCCGCCAGGTTCTGCTGGTATTCCAGTCCCCTATCCATGGTCACGAAGATCTCGAACCCGGCTTGCTCCGCGAGATCGAGCAGGAAGCCGTTTTTCCTGCCGGCGAGGCCTGCTTCGGGTACGGTGTGGCACTCATGATCCGGCAGGCTGTAC
This sequence comes from Bryobacterales bacterium, assembly GCA_003132865.1. The sequence continues at coordinate 10,969 of PKYZ01000421.1, read as the reverse complement.
TTGAGCTTCCGAGGGATGCACTCGTCGAGGAGAATTTTCATCCAAGCTGGCCGACGAGCACAGACTTGGCAAGTTCCAACGCGGAGATCGCGGCTTCGCTGGTCACGGTGGGGAAGTCGTCAATGAACTCGCCCAGGGTTTGCCCGCCCTCCAAGTAGTCCAGTAGCGCCTGAAAAGGAACACGCGTGCCGCGAAAGACTGGGGTTCCGCCGAGAACGTCGGGGTCCTTCACAATCACTTCGTCGCCAGGATTCACGGTGTGTGCCTTTGGGCCGGTTGCCCTCAACGTCAGTTTACTCTCAGCGGGGCCGCGTCGGGGAGGTCCGACAGAAGCGACGGAGGCTATCCGCCAGTCGTTTGGCAGAGAGTTAGATCCGGAAGCGCGGGCAGGTCGAGGAATTCCGAACCGCCTGGCCAGATCGCTAAACTGCAATCATGGGCCAGATCCTGCCGCCTCAATATTCCAACGCGCCTAGCCGAAGTATCCTAAAGATTAGAACGAGTCTCCTAGCCCGTCCACCCCAACCCCATGACCGAAGTCTCCCGCATCCTCGATCAACTCCACCGCGCCTACGAAGGGCCCGCCTGGCACGGCCCCGCGCTCCGCGAAGTCCTGGTCGGCGTAACCTTCGAAACCGCCGCCCAGCGCCCGATCCCCGGCGCCCACACAATCTGGGAACTCGTGCTGCACCTCACGGTATGGATCTCCGTCCCAACCCGCCGCATCGCAGGCGCAGAAATCCCCACCCTGCCGCCGGATCAGGACTGGCCCGCCGCACCCGAGCCCACCGACTCCGGCTGGCTCGAAGCGCTCGATCAACTCGCCCAAGCGCAGCGCAACCTGGAATCGGAGGTGCGCCAGCTCACCGACGATCGCCTCCGCGAAAAGGTCCTGGGCGAAGTCCCCTATTCGATCTACACCATGCTCCACGGCGTCGTCCAGCACAACTTATATCACGCCGGACAGATCGCCTTGCTCAAGAAAGCGGGGCGCCCGTGACTCCCCCATGATCCACTTCTCCCAATTCGCCAACGGCCAGCCCCTGGTGCTGATCGCCGGACCTTGCGTCATCGAAAGCGAGGAGCACGTGCACCGCATGGCGCGCGCCATCGGCGAGATCGCCGGCCCGTTCGTCTTCAAGGCTTCCTTCGATAAAGCCAACCGCACCAGCCTGGGCGGCTATCGTGGGCCGGGGCTCCACGAAGGCCTGCGCATCCTGGCCGGCGTCAAGCGCGCAGGCTACTCCATCCTCACCGATATCCACGAGCCCGCCCAGGCCGCGCCCGTGGCGGAGGTGGCCGATATCCTGCAAATCCCCGCTTTCCTCTGCCGCCAGACGGACCTGCTGCTCGAAGCCGGACGCACCGGCCGCATCGTGAATATCAAGAAGGGCCAGTTCGTGGCCCCCCAGGATATCGCGCGCGCCGCCGAAAAAGTCGCCTCCACAGGCAACTCCCAGGTGCTGCTCACCGAGCGCGGCTCGTCGTTCGGCTACAACAATCTGGTGGTGGACATGCGCGGTCTGCAGATCATGCGCGATCTGGGCTGGCCTGTGGTTTTCGACGCCACCCATAGCGTGCAGTTGCCGAGCGGCGTGGGCGCGGCTTCCGGCGGTCAGCCGCAGTTCATCGAGCCGCTGGCGCGCGCCGCCGTGGCGGTGGGCATCGACGGGCTGTTCGTGGAAGTGCACGACGCCCCGGAGCGGGCCTTATCCGATGGCGCCAACGCCTTGCGGCTCGACCTGCTGCCGGAACTCTGGCGGCGGCTGCGAGCGCTGGACGCCTTGGTGAAGTCCGGCTTCACCAGCGAATAGCCGGTCACGCCCGTTACTGCACGGCGTTACGGCAGCACCAACGCAAAGACTGTTCCGTACGCGCTGCTGCCTCCGCCTACCGTCGTCCCGTAAAGGATCCCAGACCCTCCGTATAACAGGGTCCCCTCCGGTCCCAATCCGGAAGGGGGATAGAAATTGAATAGGACCTGCTCGGTCCACGAGCCGCCGGGCGAAGCTGGAGGCGTCAAGGAGAAAACCGTTCCGCAACTGCAATTCACCTCGTTTCCGCCCCTGGCGGTTGTGCCGTAAAGCACGCCGCCTTTGCCAGACACCAAGCCGGCCTCCGGCAGGGCCCCATCATTGGGGGCTCCAAAAATGTGAAGTACGGTCAATGCCCAAACCCTGCCCGGTGACACAGGCGGTATCAAGGAGAAGGCGGTTCCCTCGTTGCTGCGACCGCTGGTGGTTCCGTAAAGGGCTCCGTCAGGCCCCAGCAGCAGTCCGTTGGGGTAAGCGCCATCGTTAAAGTTCATGAAGTTGTGGATCGTCGCTTTGGTCCAAGGTCCGCCGGGTGCTGCTGGCGGTGTCAGCGAAAACACCGTGCCCAGCGACAGCGTTCCGCCCTTGCGGGTTGTGCCATAGATTTCGCCGCTCGTCGGACCGATCACCACACCTCTTAGGGGATTCGCGCCATCCTCGCCGCCCGCGAACGCGTATAGAAGCTGCTTGGTCCAGGGCCCGCCATCCGGGCCTGGCGGAGTCAGGGAAAACACTGTGCCCGCTTCGGAGCTTCCTCCCGCTTCCGTGGCGCCGTAAAGCTCGCCATGGCTGCCCACCACCAGGGTCGCGGTGGGATAGCTCCCGTCGTCGCCGCCCGCGAAACTGTGAAGCACAGTCTCTTGCCACGTGCCCCCAGGCCCTGGCGGCGTCAACGAAAAGACCGTTCCGCGATTGACGCTTCCGCCCATTTCCGTGGTTCCGTACAGCACACCGCTGCCCACGACTAGTCCGGCGACTGGAGTGCTGCCGTCGTTGCCGCCCATAAAGGCGTAAAGCGTGCTCCCGGTCCAGTGGGTGCCAGGCGACGGAGGCGGCGTGAGCGCGAACACGGTCCCACAGCCATACGTGCAGGCTGGCGAACCGCCCCCGCTCGCCGTCGTACCGTAGAATATCCCGCCGTATTCCACAAGCGCGCCTACGGGTGTCATGCCGTCAGGCCCACCCGTGAAGTTGAGGAGCGTTCCGAATTCCGGCGTTTGGGCCGTGGCCGGAATTGCGGCCACTGCCCATGCCAGCCACAGCGTCACGCTCAAGAAGAGGAACCCGGTTCGGCTTCTCGTGATTTTCATGATCTGCCCTCCTTCTACCGGTTAGTCCGCAACAGTCCGCAAGAACATCTTCGCACATTCCGGCTTTCTGCACGCTTAGCCCGCCCCAACCGTCATACAATGGTTGAGACAGGAGATCTCTCTATGCGCAATCGCCGGCAAAGAGGCTTTTCGCTAATTGAGTTGTTGATCGTCATCGCGATCATCCTCATCATCGTCACGGTGGCTTTGCCCAAGTTGAACAAAGCCCGCATGTACGCCCAGGAGACGGCTGCTCTCAAGGCGATCCAGACGCTCAACACCGCGCAGGTGCAATACAACTCGCAGTTCGGGCGCTTTGCCCAATCGCTGACCGAACTGGGACCGCCCGCCAGCGGAACGGATAATGCCTCGGCGGCGAATCTGATCTCCTCCGATTTGGCTGCCGGCTTAAAGCAGGGCTACAACTTCACGCTGACGGGCACGCCCACGGGCTACACGATTTCGGCGGTGCCGTCGGTGTTCGGTTCCACCGGCTCGCGTACGTTCTTCTCCGATCAATCGCTGGCCATTCGCGAGAACTACGGCCAGGAGCCGGCCACCGCCAACAGCAAGGAAGTTGGGGCGGCGGCGGCGAAGGCAGGCGACACCACCAAGTAGGCCGGGTGGAGGCGCGCCATGAACGGCCGGTCAGTCGCTCTCTTTGCAGTTGTAGGGATCCCCACGCTCCTCTATTTCGGCGCCCCCTTGGGAGAGCGCAACGTGTACAGATCGCGGATGTACGCTCAGGAGACGGCTGCTCTCAAGGCGCTTCAAACCCTCAACACCGCGCAGGTGCAATACAATTCCCAGTTCGGACGATACGCCCGGTCGCTCGCTGAACTGGGACCGCCGGCCAGCGGAGTCGACAATGCCTCGGCGGCGAATCTGATTCCGGCGGATCTGGCCGCCGGCGAAAGGCACGGCCACAAATTCACCCTCACGGGAACGCCGCAAGGCTACAGCATCCAAGGCGCCCCCACGGTCTTCGGCTCCACAGGCTCGCGGACGTTTTACACCGACCAATCGCTGATCCTCCGCGAGAACTACGGCCCACAGCCGGCTATGTCAAGCAGCAAGGAAGTCGGAAAGTGAGCGTGGCGCAGAGGCGACAGTCCGCTTGATCTCCGTCGTCGCAGTGGCCGTGATCGCAATTGTCGCGGTCATTGTCCCGGCGGCTCTTCCCAAGCTGAACATGGCCCGCGATTACGCGGAGGAAACATCCGCTCTCAAAGCGATTCAGACGCTCAACACCGCGCAGGTGCAATACAACTCACAGTTCGGACGATACGCCCTGTCGCTAACCGAACTGGGGCCGTCGGCCTCCAACCTGATCTCCGCCGATTTAGCCGCCGGGAAAAAGCAAGGCTACAAATTCAAGCTGACGGGTACACCCACAGGCTACATAATTACAGCGCTGCCATCGGCACTCCGTTCGGCCGGCCCGCGTACGTTTTACTCGGATCAATCGCTGGTCATTCGCGAGAACAACAGCAAAGTGGTCGCATCGGTGGCGGCGAAGCCGCGAGAAACGAAGTAGCAGTAAGAGTACACTCCCGAAAGAAGGATCGCCGCGTCTCCGTGTCGCCGCGTCTCCGTGTCGTCCCTGCGCCCGTGCTACCTTGACTCTTACGCATGCACATCCTTTTCATCGGCGATATCTTCGCCTCTCCGGGGCGCCACATTGTCGCCGATCATCTCCAGGACATCAAGGAAACCAGCCATATCGACCTGGCCATCGCCAACGCCGAAAACGCAGCCGGCGGTTTCGGCATCACTCCGTCGATCGCCGAAGAACTGTTTTCCCTGGGTTTGGATGTGCTCACCTCCGGCAATCATATCTGGGACAAGAAGGAGATCCTCGATTACCTGCCGCGCCAGCCGAAGCTCCTGCGCCCCGCCAACTACGCGGACGAAACACCCGGCCACGGCGTCATCGTGGCGAGCAGCCGGCAGGGCATTCCGTGCGCGATTATCAATCTGCAAGGCCGCACTTACATGCCGGACACCGATTGTCCTTTCCGCAAAGCGGACCAGATCCTGCGCGACCTCGACCCGTCCGTCAAAGTGCGGTTCGTGGATTTTCATGCCGAAGTAACCAGCGAAAAAATGGCCATGGGCTGGTATCTGGATGGCAGAGTATCCGCCATGGTTGGCACTCACACGCATATCCCGACCGCGGACACCCGCATTCTGCCTGGCGGCTCCGCCTATCAGACCGACGTCGGCATGACTGGGCCGTATGACTCTGTGATCGGCGTGAAAAAGGAGCTGATTCTCCAGCGCTTCCTGACAGCTCTGCCGGTGCGCATGGAAGCCGCCAAGGCCGCGCCCGAGTTGCACTCGGTCATCCTCGAAGTAGACGAAATCACCGGCAAAGCGATCTCAATGCGCCGCCACACAGTCCGAGGAGACTAACCGCCCTTCTGACTCCTGATTCCTGTCTCCTGGCTCCTGTCTTTTTCCGTCTTCGCCAGCATCTGCTCCTTGCGCAGCACCAGCGTGGCGGTATTGAAGCTGGCGACTTCGAACCCGTGCCCGTGCGTAATGGCGTCGGTCGGACAAGCCTCCACGCAGTAGCCGCAGAAAATGCAGCGGTTGTAGTCGATGTTGTAGACCTTGGCGTAACGCTCGCCGCCGCTGATGCGCACCTTGTCCGTGTTCTCGGCGGCCTCGATGTAAATGCAGTTCGAAGGGCACGCCGCCGCGCACAGAAAACATGCCACGCACTTCTCCATGCCGTTCGCGTCGCGCTGCAAAACGTGCACGCCCCGGTAGCGTTCTTCGAGCTTGGCCGGCCCATCCGGATAGTTCTCCGTCACCGTGGGAGACATCATCTCCTTAAAGGTGACCCCCATCCCTTTGGCGATTCCGGCCGCCGAACCCAGTATCTCTTCGAGTGTATTCGCCATGCGATTTCTTTCGTTGTACCTGTGCTCCCGCCGGGAGCTTAGTTCTTCGACCCTCAACCCGCCTTCCACTCCGGCACGTTTTCGTCCGGACGGAACGGATGCACCCCCGCCTGGCCGGCCACAGCTAAAAACTCCCTCTTATTGAATCCCTCCAGGCTCCACGCGATGGTTCCGTCGCGCTCCACCAGAAACAGCGAAGGCACGTGCGAGATGCCGTAAGCGTTACTGGCCGGATAGCCGCTCTCCTCGGTGTCCAGCAGCATGGGGAAACTGATCCCGAACTCGCCGGCGAACTCCTGGGTGGCGCCGGCGTCGTCTTGCGAGACGCCGTAAATCTCCAGCGATCCCGGCGCGCGGCCGCGATGAATACGCTCCAAGAAAGGCAGCGTCATCTGGCACACCGGACAAGTGGATTTGAAGAACGCCAGCAGCACGGGCCCGCCTGGAAGCAACTTGCCGAGATCCGCGGTCCCCTGTACAGCCCCGTTCTCCAAGCGCGCCAGCTTGAAATCCGGCGCGCGATGTCCGGCGCGCAACGGTTCACTCTGCCTGGCTGCTCCCATGTATTCCAGTTTACCTTGCCGAAAAGCCCGGTGGGACAGGCTTTAGCCTGTCGACGGCGAGCGAAGCTCGCCCAAGTGTGCCGGCCCGTCACACCGCTTCGCCGCGAAATCGCTGATAACAAACCGGCTAGCTTCTGGAAGCCCGCTTGCTCTTCCCCCGCCATGCAGGTTCCAAGGAGCGGCTCCCCTGTGTCGGTCGCGAAAATTACTGGACAGGGCCTAGCGTCCATCGCGATCCTGGTGGCTCTCCTTTGGACCTGCCTCATCGGCGAGCGCGTCATCCTCGGGCACGCCACCGCCGGCGCCGCGCAAGTTGTGCGCGCCATGCGCGAGCTGCGGTTCAAGACCCGGCGCGAGCCGGCCGCCACCCCCGCGCGCCCGCCCCACCGCCGGCTGCACACCGAAGTGGGTTGATCCAGCCCGGCGTCACCCGCCGCAACTCCTGTAAGATCGAACAATGCGCCATTCTGGGGCGATAATCGTCCTCATCATGTCTACCCTGATCGCCGCCGGATGCGGCACGCCCGAGCGCGATTTTTCGAAGCTCACCGGCGAGTTCGTGTACTCCACGCTAACCTTTTCGCCCATCGCGGCCACCGCCGCCGGCTTGCATCAATACCAGGGGCAGAAACTGGATGAGCAGCTCGACGACATCAGCCCGGCGGCCCTCGGCCACCAGCGCGAATATTACCAACGGTTTAGCGAGCGCCTGCAAAACGAGGTGAAACCCGATGCGCTGTCCGCCGAATCCCGCGCCGATTTTCACATCATGCTGGACCAGATTGCGCTTCGCTTGCTCGATCTCGATGAAACCCAGAGCTATCTGCACAACCCCACCGTCTACGTCGAAATGGTAGGCAACGCGCTGTTCACCCCCCTCTCGCTCGAATACGCGCCGCTGCCACTGCGCATCCGGCACATCGTTGCGCGGCTCCAAAAATTGCCCTTGCTGCTGGATCAGGCCCGCACCAATCTGATTTCTTCTCCAGACCTTTGGACCAAGGTGGCGATCGAGGAAAACGAGGGCAATATCGCGCTCGTCGACAAGACCATTCGCGCCGCCGTGCCCGCGGACCAGCGCGCGGACTTCGATCGCGCGGCCCGCTCCGCCCTCGCTGCGTTGCACGCTTTTCAAGACTTCCTGCAGGGTAGTCTGGCCGTGCGCAACGGGTATGATTGGCGTTTGGGGCGCGACCGGTATACCCGCAAGTTCCGCTTCGCGCTGGCTACCGGCTCCGACCCCTCCGATGTTCTGCAGTCGGCCGAGCGCAGCCTCGAAGAGGTGCGCGCCCGCATGCTCGCTCTAGCTTTTCCGCTGCACCACCTGTTGTTCCCGAAACATCGTGACCATGCGGACTTGGCCGGCCCCGCGCGCGAGAACCAGGTGATTTCCGAGGTGCTCGACCGCATCGCCGGCCGCCACTCCACACCCGTGGCCTTTCTCGATGACGCCAAGCGCGATCTGGACGAAGCCCGCCAGTTTGTCGCGCAGAAGCGCTTGGTCACGCTTCCTCCCCACGCCAACCTTCAGGTGATTCCCACGCCGGAATTCATGCGCGGCCTCTACGCGGTCGGCGGATTCAACCCGGCGCCCGCGCTCGAGCCGCAGCTTGGCGCGTTCTATTGGGTTACGCCCATACCGGTCGAATGGGACAGGCCGCGCATCGAATCCAAGCTGCGCGAGTACAACTTCTACAAGCTGAAACTGCTGACCCTCCATGAAGCCATTCCCGGCCACTACGTGCAATTCGAGTACGCCAACGGTATCCAACCCGCCACCCGCCGCCTCCTGCGCGCGCTCTACGGCAACACACCCTACATCGAAGGCTGGGCGCAATACGCCACCCAAACCATGCTGGACGAGGGATTCCTCGATAACTCGCCGGAGCTGCGGCTCACCTTTCAAAAGGAAGAACTGCGCGTGATTGCCAACGCCATCCTGGACATCCGCCTGCAAATGCTGAATATGACGGATCAAGAGGCGCTGGATCTGATGCAGAAGGAGACGTTTCAGGAGGCCGAGGAAGCCACCGCCAAACTACAGCGCGCCAAGCTCTCCTCGGCGCAGTTGCCGGCTTACTTCGTCGGATGGCGCGGCTGGCTGGCGGTGCGCGACAAATACCGGCAGGCCAAAGGCTCCGCGTTCCGTCTGCCGGATTTTCACGATGCGGCTCTCAAACAGGGTGCGGTGCCGCTGCCTGAGCTTGCCCCCCTGCTGCCGTAGGACAGGCCTCCTGGCCTGTCTACCAGCCGGCGTCCTGTTTGCAGCAGGCCCTATGTCTTATAATGTCCTCACAAGGGAAATTCGCGCGGGATGCCAGAGAATCAGCCCCCGGTTTCGGCCAAATCCTTGCCTGAAGAGACGCCCGCTGGCCGCACGGGCGGCTTCAACCCGATATCCTGGATGCGCGATCTCGCCTTGTCTGTGCTGATCGCCGTCGTCCTGATCGTTTTCATCTATCAGCCCGTCAAAGTGGAGGGCACCAGCATGATGCCCGCCCTGCGCGATCAGGAGCGCATCTTCATCAACAAATTCACTTACCGCTTCGGCATCGGCAACATCCAGCGCGGCGACACGGTGGTCTTCTGGTTCCCGATGGATATTTCGAAGTCCTATATCAAGCGTGTGATCGGGCTGCCGGGCGACGTGGTGGAAATCGATCGTGGAGTGGTGATTGTGAACGGCAAGCCCTTGGCCGAAGATTACGTGCCGGAGGAGTACCGCGACTACCAGTCGCTCCCCCCCCAGCGTATTGGCCCGGACCAGTATTTCGTTCTCGGAGATCACCGCAGCTCATCTAACGATAGCCGCGCCTGGGGCAACGTGCCGCGCCTGGATATTTACGGAAAAGCCGTATTTGTTTATTGGCCGCTGGATAAAATGGGACGGGTCCGCTAGTGTCGCGCTCCTTAAGCCGCTAGAGACTAAAGGAAACCAGAAAACCCCCGATATGTAGAAAATCCAGGGTAAAAAGTACCTGATCGCATCCGAACGGCGAAAAAGACACGCCAGTCGGGGCTGGTTAGGGCCGCTCAGGACCGGTTAGGCCGCCGAAGCCGCCGTCATCGTTCGGGCTTGGTCCCGCTGGCCCCCAGCCTTGCGCTCCGCCCAGTATTTTCGCATTCGCTCCGATACCTCGCGCCGCTCCTCTGGGCTCATGAACTTACGGCCCCGCCGCGTAGCGGTGATGGACACCGGAAACGAATCTACCCCAAGCTGTTCGAGAGAGGCGATCACTCTATCGAGCCTCGTCTTCTCCTCGTAGAGTTCAGCGATTGTCTTGCTCAGATCCATGTTCGTCGCCTTGCAATCCAATTGCCGCGGACCGGGCGTTTTTTTCACCGGCGGAAAAGCCACATCGCCAGTGAAAGCACCACGCTCAGGAGGAGACACGTAACAACCGGAAAGTAGAAGCTGGTGTGCTTGCCGCGCAGATAGACGTCGCCTGGCAGGTGGCCCAGACGCAACGGCAGCTTCTCCCCGATGGTCAAAAGCAGTCCCAGTACCACCAGAAGTACCCCAAGCGCAATCAGCATGCGGCCCACGCTCATATCTTGGCAGGCGGAAGCGCCTGCCCCACCTTTACAACCGACCTGCGGATAAACTCCACAATCGCTTCCAGCGACGCGCCCGGCTGAAACACCGCAGCCACTCCCCGCTGCTTGAGCGCGGCCGCGTCTTCGTCGGGCACAATCCCGCCCACGATGAGCTTCACGTCCGTCATGTCCTTCTCCCGCAGCAGGTCCATCACGCGCGGCACGATGGCGTTGTGCGCGCCGGAAAGAATCGACAGCCCGATCACCTGCACGTCCTCCTGCAGCGCCGCGTTGACGATCATCTCGGGAGTCTGCCGCAGGCCGGTGTAGATCACCTCCATGCCGGCGTCCCGCAACGCCCGCGCGATCACTTTGGCGCCGCGATCGTGGCCGTCCAGCCCGGGCTTGGCGACCAGCACTCGAATCGGTGGGTTCATCTACTGTCCTGTAAGTGGGCAGGTGGGACAGGCCTCCTGGCCTGTCCTCCTAGATATGCGCCGTCTCCTTATACGAGCCAAACACCCCGCGGAATGCGTCGCAGATCTCGCCCAACGTCGCGTAAGCGCGCACGGCATCTAGAATGAACGGCATCGTGTTTTCCGTGCCCTCGGCCGCCCGCCGCAATGCGTCCAGCGCCTTCCGCACGCGTCCATTATCGCGCCGCGCGCGCAACGCCGCCAGTTTCTTCACCTGGTGCTCCTCCGCCGTCGGGTCGATCTGCAGCAGTTCGATGGGCTGATCTTCCGATTGGAACGCGTTCACCCCCACCACCAGCTTCTCCTTCGCCTCCACCGCGCGCTGGTACTGGTAGCTCGCGTTGGCGATCTCGCTCTGCG
>PKYZ01000852.1 GCA_003132865.1 Bryobacterales bacterium | reverse complement strand
GTCGCCGGTATGCAGCCAGCCGCCGCGTAGCGTGTCGGCGGTGATGGCGGGCTGGTTCCAGTAGCCCTTCATGACGTTGTCGCCGCGCGCCACCACTTCGCCCACCTCGCCCGGCGGAAGGTCGCGATCCATCAGGTCGACGACCCGCACCTCGACGCCCATCATAGGACGGCCCGCCGACTTCACCGGCGCGAACCGCTCGCCGGCATTCTCCAGCGTGTGGTCCTCGGGTCCCAGATAAGTCAGGGTGGGACTCGCTTCGGTCAGCCCATAGCCCTGCGCGAACGGGCAGCGCAGNNCGCCGGATGGTTCACCATGGCGTTCAGCATGGTGGGCACAACAAACATGTGAGTGACCCGGTAATGCTGGATGGCTTTCAGACACGCCTCGGGATCGAACGCCGGTACGAAGCAACTCCGCCCGCCCTGCATCACGATGTAGTACACGACGCCAACATCCGCCACGTGAAACATGGGAGCCGCGTGCANNCGCCCTTGGGCCCGCCGGTGGAACCGCTGGTGTAGAACAACGCCACCACATCGTCTTCGTCCGGAAGCGGCGCGTCATGTGCCGCCCCTGACGCAGCCGCCAGGCGCGCTTCGTAATCCGCCATGCCCGCGGGGCAGGCGCCATTTCCGGCGAACAGGTATTGCAATTCCGGCAGGTTGGCGCTCAGCGCCGGCGCGACTCGCGCAAAATAATCGTCCACCACCAGCAAGCGCGTCCCCGAATCCGACAGGCCGAAGCTAATCTCCGCTGGGTTCCATCGAATGTTGATCGGCACGATGACAGCGCCTGCCAGCGGCACGGCATGGTACAGCTCGAAATAGCGCAGCGAATTCAGCATCAGCACCGCGACCCGGTCGCCAGGCTGCACGCCCAGATCGCGCAGCGCATTGGCCGTGCGTGTGACGCGATCGGCGAATTGCGCAAAGGTGATCGAGCGTTCGCCGTCGTAGGCCGCGATCGCATCCGCGTGAAGCTGCCTGGCGCGCCGCAGCGCANNCCCGCCTGCCCGCGTAACTGCGTCACGACTTCATAAATCATCCGCACGCCGCTCGCGCCGATGGGATGTCCGCAGGACTTCAGCCCGCCGCTCGGATTCACCGGCAGATCGCCGGAAAGCGCGCTGCGCCCCTCGCCGATGAAGTGCATGCCCTCGCCTTTGCGGCAGAATCCCAGGTCTTCGTAGTTGGTGATCTCGGTCCAGGTGAAGCAGTCGTGCACCTCCGCCAGATCGATTTCCGCCACCGGATTCTGAATGCCCGCCATGCGGTAAGCCTGTTCGGAAGCCGCGCGCGTCGCCGCGAACCCGACATATTCATTCGCGGAATCGTACCACGGCCGCCCGCTGGTGACGGCCAGTCCCAGACCTTTCACGAGCACGTAATCGTCGCGGAACTGGCGGGCCATATCGGCCCGGCAGATCACCGCCGCCGCCGCGCCGTCGGTAGTGGGGCAGCAATCGAACAGCCCGAAGGGCCACGCCACGATGGGCGCTTTCAGCACCTGCTCCTCGCTCACTTCCATCTGGAAATGCGCCTTGGGATTCATCGAGCCGTTGTGGTGATTCTTCACGGAGACCTTGGCCAGCGCCTCGCGGCCCGCGCCGAAGCGATGGAAGTAGCGGTTCGCCGACATGGCGAAGACGCCCGGCGCCGTCACACCGTCGTGCTGATAGGGATGGCCGCCCTCCCAGCCGAGGCCGCGCATCGGGCGGTCCTTGAGTTTTTCCACGCCGGCCACCAGCGCCACGTCGTACATGCCGGATGCCACGGCCATGGCCGCGTTGCGGAATGCGTCCGTGCCGGTAGCGCAGTAGTTCTCGACGCGCGTGATGGGCTTGCCATACAGGCGCAACGCATCGGCCAGCGAGACGGAGGCTTTGCCGTTGCCCGCATAGGGCGAGAACGTGCCCAGCCACGCGGCTTCCACGCGCTCCGGCTCGATGCGCGCGTCCGCGAACGCCGCGAACCCAGCCTCCACCAGCAGATCTTCGAAGCTCTGGTCGAAGTTGTCGCCGAACTTCGTGCAGCCCACACCGATGATTGCTACTTGGTCTTTAATCGATCCCGCCATTCGTCCTCCTTACACCGGCCTGCATTTCCAGTAATAATAATGGTCGCCGGCGCCCTCGCGCATGCGGCGCAGCACCAGTTCGACCTCCATCCCGATCTCCACCGCCGCCGGATCCACGTCGGTCATCTGGCACAGGAAACGGCCGCCGCCCTCCAAATCCACCACGGCCATCACCGTGGGCTCGACCGGGGCATTATACAGAAAGTCCTTCGTGAACGTGAACAGCCGGCCCCGCCGCGCGAGCGGCTTCTCCACCAGGCCGCCGTGATGATGACACGACGCGCACACCTTCGCGATAGGGAACTGCAGCATGCCACACTGCGGGCAAAGCGACCCATGCAGGCGAACGTTTTGCGTCTCCTCGCGCCGCAGCAGGACATTGGAAATCTCCGCCACGCCGGCGCTCGCGCGCCAATAGTCGCGCAGCTTGCGATAGACCTGATAGGTCGGATACTCCATCGTGGCGCCGTCCGGCTGGAGACGTCCGCCGACCCCCAGCGCGCGGAACAGGAAGCCGTCGGCGCCGTCGCCATAAGCGATCGCCAGAATCAGATCGCCAGCCTTGGCTCGATCGAGCGCTTGCGCCAGCAGAAACAGGGGCATGCCTGCGCCGGTGATTCCGATATCTCCCGCGCGCACATCCTCCACGCGCGCCGCCGGAATGCCCAGGGTCTTAGCCGCCGCGATGTGCACGCGCCCATCGCTCGATGCCAGCGCCGCCCGCGCGATCTGTTCAGCCTGCACGCCCGCTTTCTCGAACAACGCGCGCCCCACGGCCACCACGTTTTCGGTATAGCCGCGCGCAAGCGAGTATTTCGAAGCGAACGAACGCACTTGCGCGTCGGTATCCCGGCGCCATTCGTCCGGAAAATCGTCGGAGCGGGTTACCGCCGTCACGAGTTCCGCGACCAGGCCTTCGGAACCCACGGACAGGGCGGCAGCCGCATCGCCGAGGAGCATTTCCTCAGCCGATTCCGGCGCGCCATCGCGGCAATCGGCGGCCGTAACCAGCGCCGTCCGGACGCTGCCCGCGGCCACCGCATCGAGCGCGGCCCGTAGCGCGGTGGTTCCCGAGCGCAACGACCCGCCGAAATCCGCCGTCGCCGTCTGCGCGGGCAGATCGCACGCGGCTGCGATCAGGCTGGCCGCCGAGCGCTGCCAATAGGGCGAGGTGGTGGAAGCGAACGACAACGCCTCGGCGCCGCCCGATTGCGCCAGCGGCCAGGCCGCGGATTGCGCCATGGTTAGCGAGTCTTCATCGAAGTTCATCACCGCCTTGCAGCCAGGCATTGCGGGCGCGCCCCAAGCCGCGGCGATGGTCTCGCGCCGCATCCGCCGGCGGGGGACGTACACTGAATAATTCGTGATTCCGATCATGCTGACCTTACTGTGCCTTCATCTCCTCAAGCACCTTCTCCGCCGCAGCCAACTGCCCCGCCGACCCTCTCACGACCAGCGCCCCAAGCGCGGTGTAAACGAACATCCGGGCCGTCCCTGCCTTACGACGGACCTGAGTAGCCACCTTCTGGTAGTCCTCCGCGGACTGGGGGCCAGCCAGGTGATATACCCGAACCAGATTTTCGGCATCGTCCGACAGCCGGAATTCGGGCGGCACGGTTCTGTCCTGCGTCTGCCGACTTACTGGCTTGTCCAATTCGCTTACCAGCCAGGCGGCCAGCGCAACCCGCTCCGCCTTGTTGCGCATGAAGATCGCATGCCGTTCATTACAGGAAGTCACCCATGTAACATCGCCGACGGAGCGGATAATCGTTACAAGATCCTGCAACTGCTGCCCGGTCTGAGCATGGGTCAGATAGAAAACCCGTGCCACATCGTCATCGGCAAGCTTGTATTCATGCGGCGATGAATCAGCCACATTTGCCGGATTATCGAGTTGATCAACCAACCACGCTGCCAGCGAGACTTGTTGATTGGTTCCGCGCAGCGCTAGGGCTCTCAGCGCGTTGTAAACCCGAAACCCTTTCTGAAAATGGGCCAACACTTGGACTGCGCTCGAGATCGCTTGCAGTTGTTCCATCGTTGAGACATGGCCCGCATAAAGCACGCGCACCACATCTTCGCTCCCGGCTGCTGGCCTGTACTCGTGCACGCCTGAGTATGGTCCGTTCGCGGGCAGATCCATTTGGTGGATCAGCCATTCAGCCATGGCAGCCTGTCCCACCGTTCCCTCGACGGTCACGGCGCGCACCATGTCGTCAATTGACACCTGCACATCCGCCGTGACGCGGAGTACCCCCGCGATCTCTTCCAACTCCTGCTTGCTTTCGTTTTGCGTAAGCCGAAACACCCGAGTGGTTTGCCCGAAGGCCACCGACGCGGCGAAGGCGATAATCACGATGCGCATGGCGCCGCGCGTCATGCCTTCCCCTCCGTTACCGTCACCACCCGATTGGCCTCGACGCCGCTAATGCGGTCCACCTGGCCGCTGGGCCAATGGATCTCCAAATCCGCCTTCTGCGCGCCACCCAAACCGAAATGCACCCGCAGATCGTTCTGCGAAATATAGCCGCTGCCGCTGCGCACTTCGTCCATCAGCCGGCGTCCGCCAGCCGGCGTGCAGTAGATCCGGGCGCCGATACCGGAGCGATTCGATTTTACCCCGATAGTCTTCACCTTGAGCCAGTTGTTCTTCACCTCACTGTCGCAGCGCAGCAGTTGCGGCGTGTCATTGACGCAGTTGATCAGCACGTCCAGGTCGCCGTCGTTATCGAAATCCCCGAAGGCACAGCCGCGCGCGGAGGCCGGCTCCAGAATTCCCGGCCCGGCGTCCTGCGACACGTCCGCGAACCTGCCGTTGCCCAGATTGTGGTAAAGCACCTTGCGCTGCCGGTAGCCTTGCTCATCGTTGGGCTGTCCGACTTCCGGATACACGTGGCCGTTCACCGCCAAAATATCCGGCCAGCCGTCGTTGTCGAAATCGAAGAACCCCACTCCCCAGCCCATAAAGCGCGTGTTCCGGCCCAGCCCGGCCTGAAAGGTCGTATCCTCGAAGAAGTTGTTCCCCAAATTGTGGTACAGGCTGGAGGTGTCGCCGGCGAAGTTGGTCTTGACGATATCGAACCTGCCGTCGCCGTCGTAATCCGCCACGGACACGCCCATGCCGGCCTGCGGCTTCCCGTCCGGACTGTAGGCCACGCCCGCTTCGATGGCGATCTCCGAGAAAGCGCCGTCGTGATTGTTCCGGTACAGCGCCGAAGAAGTGGAATCGTTGGACACATAGATATCGGGCCAGCCGTCGTTATCGAAGTCGGAAACCGCCACGCCCAGCCCGTAAGTGCCCTGCGTCTTCAGAATGCCGGCCTTCTGGCTGACATCCGTGAACGTGCCGTTGCCGTTGTTGTGGAACAGGATGTTCTTGCCGCCCTGCAGTCCCGGCGGGCCGCACGCCACCACGATCCCCTTGAACAGGCACGGGCCGGATTCCGGAAGCGGCGCGGTTTTCGGATCGAAATCGATGTAGTTGGCTATGAACAGGTCGAGATGGCCGTCCCTGTCATAATCCACGAAAGCGCAGCCGGTGTTCCAGCGGCGCTGCCCGTTGCCGGGATCCGTGGTGACCCCGGCCTTTCTGGCGACTTCGGTAAACTTGCCGTTGCCCTCATTGCGCCACAGCGCGCAATCGCCCCAATAGGATACGAACAGGTCGTCGTGGCCGTCGTTGTTATAGTCGCCCACGCAGCAGCCTTGGCCCCAACCCGTGCGCCCAATTCCCGCTTCGATCGTGACGTCGGTGAATGTGCCGTCGCGGTTGTTCTTGTACAGCCGGCTCACCGGAGCTTCGGCCGCCTTCCAATCGGCCTCGAAACGGGTGCCGTTCACCAGGAAGATATCCAGCCAGCCATCGTTGTCATAATCGAAGAACGCGCATCCGCAGCCGGTGGTTTCCATCAGGAATTTGTTCTTCTGCTCGCCGCCAAAAATGGTCTTGGTTTGCAAGCCCGCCTCGCGCGCCACATTCACAAATCGCACGCCCAGAGGCAGCCCCAGCACGAGTTGGTCGAAGGAGAACACCGGCACGGCCGCGCACAGCGACCGGATGAACTGCCTGCGGTGAATCGCGGTTTGCCGGCTATTCATGGCTGTTCATAAAGACGAATGAGGCTCCGGCGTGTCCAGCGAGACAATAGGGACCGGCAAACAACCGTCGTGAACCGGGGCATGTAGTCTCATTATTGCATTTCGGTCCAATGGCGCTCAACGTTCCGGACGGGAGATGTGCAGATGTTGCCGTATGGCGGCCACGGCATCATTGGTGCGCCACCGGGGATCGGCCAGCGAAAGCGATGCCATCCGGGCAAAAGCGCTCTCGCCCGCCTTATCGCCTGGGCGCCGCAAGCCCGTCTGCCTTGTCCCAGATGTTTCACAAATGGGGCCTCACATTTAAACGTACGAAATCTTACAATGTAACAGTTAACATAGCGATGTAACGTCTATGTAAATATATATAAACAAGGAGCTTGTGATGTTTAACCGTAACAAACGCTTTTGGCACTTGCTCTGGGGTCTACTAAAGATCTATTATGCACTCAATCATTAGCATCACCGTGCTAAGGTTGCACGAGCGTGGGTACCAAAAACGCAAGTGTACCAAACAAAGGTTAGTTTTGCTTTCCAATGTGAGGGATTTTTCAACAAGAGGGAGAGGATATGCTCAGTCTGCGTAAATTGGCTTTGTTCGCCGTGTGCATTTCTTTGGCGCTGTTCTGCTTTAGCGGAACCTTAAGCGCCCAACAGGTTTTTGGCAGCGTTTTTGGAACCGTGACGGACCCGTCCGGCGCGGCGGTGAACGGGGCCAAGGTCA
The DNA here is from genome assembly GCA_003132865.1 of Bryobacterales bacterium. The sequence goes on along the minus strand of PKYZ01000852.1, from coordinate 33,833 downwards.
CCGTCACCGATGTCAACAAGGGCACGACTTCCACCACGACGACCAATGAATCGGGCAACTATTCCGAAAGCCACCTGATTCTCGGCTCGTACCAGGTTACGATTGAGTCCGCTGGTTTTCAGAAGACCGTCTCGAATCCCATTCCGGTCACGGTGGACAACGCGGCCCGTTATGACGTAACCCTAACCGTCGGTAATGTCACGCAGGAGGTGGAAGTGACGGCCGCCGCGCCGTTGCTCCAGTCCGACCGCGCCGACGTCGCGCAAACCTTCAGTGCCAAACAGATTGAGGAGTTGCCAAGCATCGGGCGCAATGCCCAAGCCATGGAACTGCTGAATCCGGGGACTGTCCGGTTGGGCTGGGCGCACGCCTCCGATGAAAACCCCCAAGGCAGCGTGCAGATGGAAGTGAATGGCCAGTTGTTCAGTGCCATGGGCTACGAGTTGGACGGAACCACCAACCAGGATCCCATCCTCGGGATCATCGTCATCAACCCGACATTCGATTCGCTGGCCGAGTTGAAGCAGGCCAATCAGAACTTCGATGCCGAGTTCGAGTACGTGGGCGGCGGAGTCGCGACGTACTCCACGAAGTCGGGGTCCAACGACTTCCACGGCGACGCGTTTGACTATATCCAATCGAACACTCCCGGCTTTACGGATTTCGCCAGGAATCCCTTCACCGGCGCAGCCCCCACCTACCACCAGAACCAGTTTGGCGGATCGATCGGCGGACGCGTGATTAAAGACAAGCTCTTCTTCTTCGGCGACGCGCAATTGAACCGGCAGGCGCAGGGCGGGTCGCTTCTTACCAGCGTTCCAACGGCAGCGGAGCGAGGCAGTATCTCGTCCAGCACGCCGGCGAATCTGAGCGACTGGTACGCCGCCGGTTCCAATTCGCAGATCTACGACCCGAATACCGGAAACCCGGATGGGTCAAACCGTATTCCATTCACGGGCAATATAATCCCCGCGAGCAGATTGAGCCCGCAGGCGGAGGCTATCCTGGCCTATTTTCCACTGCCGAACTCAACCGTCGCAGGCACACCCGAGGCCAACAACTACAGCGCCAGCGGCGCCGTCGCGGTCACCGGCAATCTGTGGAATACCCGCTGGGATTACTACCTTAACCAGAAAAACACTATCTTTGGCCGCTACAGCTACGCCTCGTTCACCCAACAGGCGCCCGGGGCTTTCGGCTTGGAGGCCGGCGGTCCTAACTTCGGCAACTATGCAGGCAGTTCCAGTTCAAAGGACCAAAGCCTTGCCCTCGGTTGGACGTATACGATCAGTCCGACCGTGGTCAATGAGTTCCGGCTTGGCTATATGCGGTATGGCGTGAACGACGTGCCCAATGGCTATGGAACGCAGCCGGCGGCCGCTGCAGGCATCCCAGGTCTCAATCTTGACAAGACCTACACCTCCGGCATGCCTTACTTCAATATCGGCAATCCAATCGGTAGCGAGCAACTCGGCTATGCGCTGGGCGTCAACCAGTGCAACTGCCCGCTCACGCAAAGCGAGCGGCAGATCCAGTTTGTCGATAACCTAACCAAGATTAAGGGCAATCACAGCTTCAAGTTTGGGGCGGATCTTCGTTACGCCATGAACCTGCGCGTGCCCAGCGACAGTCACCGGGCGGGTGAGCTGACATTCAGTGGCAGCGACACCGCCAACGTCACCCCTACCGCCGAGGTCGGCGGTCTAGGCTTGGCCTCGTTCCTGCTCGGAGACGTTTCGAGCTTCCAGCGTTATGTCAGCACCAGCACTGACGCCCAGGAACGCCAGAAACGCTTCTTCTGGTATGGACAGGATGAGTGGCGCGTAAGCCCGAAACTGACCGTTACCTTAGGTATCCGCTGGGAAATGGTGTTCCCGGAGAGCGTGAACGCGGCGGGCAACGGGGCTACTCTGGATTTGAATAACGGCCTGATGTATGTTTTCGGCGTGGGCGGTGTTTCCTCGCATGGCATCCAGAACATGGACTGGCATAGCTTCGCACCCAGAGCGGGCATCGCTTACCAGGTGAACCCGAAGACCGTGGTGCGGGCGGGCTATGGCTGGGCCTACAATCTGGGAACGTTCGGATCTACGTTCGGGCATAACGTCACTCAAAACCCGCCCGTACTGACCAACCAGCAGCCCTCCACGCCAGGCGGCGTGAACTTCCTGCCGGTCTTCACGCTGTCTCAAGGCCCCTCGGCGCCCCCGGCCATCACGGTCAGCTCGAACGGGACCTTCCCTCTGCCCGCGGGCATCAATCCGAAGTTCCGGCCGGACACACAAACGCTGCCTACCAACTATCTCTACAATGTGACTGTCGAGCACCAGTTGACCAATAAGATCGCGGTTTCAGGTGGTTATGTCGGGAATTCCAGCCGGCACAACTTCTATGGCACCGGTCAGAGCATCAACCTGAATCAGGGGATCTATTTCCCGCAGTTGCAGCAGGCCGGTCAGAGCAGCGCTAACAATAGCGACCTGCCTTACTTTGCCAAGTACGGATGGACGCAGAGCCTGTCGTATTACGGTAACTCCGCCAACGAGCAGTATAATTCGTTCCAGGCAACCGTCAAGGTCAACGCCATGTCGGGCTGGACTGTCCAAGGGAACTACACCTACCAGCGGCAGTATGGCGATGGTTGGGGTCCCTACAATTCCACTTACTACTTCCTGTATGATCGGGCGGCTGGCCAGGGATACAACGACCTTCTTCCGCGCAATCAGCTAACCATCGCCCAGAACTACGACATTCCTTTCGGACATGGCCGGAAGTATGGCGCCAACATCGCCAGGGCCGCGGATGCCGCATTGGGTGGTTGGACCCTCAGCGGTATTACTACCTTCTACAGCGGTCTTCCGGTCGACCCGACGCTCAATAACTACGGCTCAACAAACGTGCAACCGTGGGGTGTCGCACCGAATAACCGGCCCGATGTGGGAAGCGGAAGCGTGTATCCAACGACGCAGAACCGAAACCAATGGATCGTGGGTTGCCCTAACGGGATATGTACCTCCGGCCCGTATGCGTACCCAGCCTCGTACACCTTCGGTAATTATCCGATTAATGCTACGATCTTTGGCCCGCATTTCATCGAGCAGGACTTCTCGATCATGAAGACGTTCCGCCTCACGGAACGAGTCACGTTCGGGATTCGCATGGATTCGACCAATTTCTTCAACCACACCAACCTGAACACGCCGGCCAACGATGTCCAGAATACCAACGTAGGACAAATCACTAGTCTCGCGTTCAACGGCGCTAACGGAATCGGCATGCGCAAGCTGCAGTTCTCCGGAAACATCAGGTTCTGAGCCGCAGTTCTGAGCCGTGCGCGTAAGCAATCGGGCCGGCGGGGCAAACGCTCCGCCGGCCTTTTTCATTCTGGGATAATGTGTCCATGCACCGGCTGTTTGCCGTGATGGCGTTGGGAGTATGCGCCGCACAGGCCGAGCCCATTACGTTTTACCGCCACATTGCCCCGATCGTCTACCATTCCTGCGCTCCGTGCCATCGTCCGGGCGAACCCGGACCCTTCCCACTGCTCACCTACACCGACGTGCAAAAGCATGGCCAGCAGATTGTCTCGGTCGTCAAGCGGCGATACATGCCGCCCTGGCTGCCCGAGGCAGGCTACGGAGACTTTCAGGAAGAGCGGCGCCTCTCGGACGATCAGATCCGGACCCTCGAGGAGTGGGTGCGGCAGGGCGCTCCAGCCGGTTCCCCGGCCGACGCTCCTCCGCTTCCAAAGTTCGTTCCCGGCTGGCAGCTTGGCGAGCCGGACCTAGTGATCGAGGCCGCCGCTCCTTACCATCTGCCCTCCGGCGGCCCCGACCAGTATTGGAACTTCGTGCTGCCACTGACAGCGCCCGGCACGCATTGGGTGAAAGCCATCGAGATCCGGCCGGGCAATGTCCGCGCCGTGCACCATGCGAACGTGCTCATCGATCGCAGCCGTTCCGCGCGCACGCAGGAAAAAGCTCCGGGCGCCGGTTTCCCCGGCATGGACCTGAACATCGAATCCGACACCTTCGATCCCGACAGCCATTTTCTGTTTTGGAAACCCGGCGGGACTCCCTGGGTCGAGCCCGCCGGCATGGCTTGGCGCGCAGACCCCGGCGCCGATCTCGTCCTGAATGTCCACATGCAGCCCACGGGCAAGCCTGAAATGGTGCAGCCTTCCATCGGGTTGTACTTCACCGGCGAACCGGCCACCAAGTACCCCATGCTGTTGCAGCTCGAGCACGATGGCGCCCTGGATATCCCCCCGGGCGACGCGGACTTCCAGGTAAGCGACGACTTTGTGACGCCCATGGAAATGGACGTGCTCGCGGTCTACCCGCACGCGCACTACCTGGGCCACCTGCTGGAGGGCTATGCCACTTTGCCCGGCGGGGCTCGCAAGTGGCTGATCCGCATTCCGGATTGGGACCCGAACTGGCAGTCCGTCTACCGCTACAAGGAACCCGTATTTCTGCCAAAGGGAACCGTGGTTTCCATGCGCTACCATTACGACAATTCAGCCGCGAATCCGCGCAATCCCAATCAGCCTCCGCGGCGCGTGCGCGGCGGGAACCAGGCCACCGACGAGATGGCGCACCTCTGGCTGCAGGTTCTGCCGCGCGGCGGGAATGACCGCCGCATGGAGCTGCAGGAAGCCATCATGCTCCATCGCCTGCAAAAGTATCCGGGGGATTTCACGTCGCAGTTCAACCTGGGCGCGCTCATGCTGGCGCGCGGCGGCAACGCCGATGCCGTCCCTTACTTGCGCGGTGCGGTCGCGGCGCGGCCCGACCATCCGGTGGCGCTGAACACGCTCGGCGCGGCGCTGCTTTCGGCTGGATACGTGAACGACGCGGCCGGATTCTTCGAGCGCGCGCTAAAGGCGAATCCGCGTTACACCAACGCCCGCTATAACCTGGCCAACGCGCTCGCCGAACAGCAGCGCTGGGAACGGGCGGCGGCTGAGTTCCGCAAAGTGCTGGCGGACAATCCGGACGACGCGGGAGCGCGGCAGCATCTGGGCGAGGTGCTGCGGCTGTGGGGCGACGAGCGCGCCAAGGCGGGCAACCTGGAAGAGGCGGCCGCGCACCTTCGCGAGTCGTTAGACTTCCGGCAGAACGACGCAGTGCTGCACAGCGATCTCGGTACAGTGCTGGCCCGCCTCGGCCGTATCCGGGAAGCCGTGCCCGAATTCGAAGCCGCGCTGCGCCTCGATCCGAACCTGGAGACGGCCAGGCACAATCTGCAGGCCGCGCGCGCCCGATTGGCGGAGCCGGAGCGCTAACGATGGGGCCGCTGCTGCTCTTGTTCCTCCAGGCGAGTGCCTACCAAGCGGGCGTGCAGGCGTACAGCGAACATCGCTTCGCGGACGCCATTCCATGGTTTGAAAAGGCCGCGGCAGGCGGTCCGCAGGCGCTGGCGGCTCAGTACATGCTGGGGAATGCCTGCCTGCAGGTGCATCGGGATGAGAAAGCGGTGCAGGCCTTCGCGGCGCTCTTTCAGGTGGCGCCCGACTCGGCGGCGGCGCCCTTGTTGACAGCCGGGATGATGCTGCGCGCGAAGCTGCCGGCGGGTGCCGCAATGGAAGCCAGCCGCGCGCTGGAAATCGACCCGCACATCCCGCAGGCGCACTACATTCTGGGCGGGGCAGCGCTGTCTCGGGGTGACGACGGCAAGGCGATTGCCGAATTTCAGAAAGAGATCGAATCCAATCCGAGCTTTTCCCTGGCCTACTACCGGCTCGGCGATGCGTACGAGAATCGCGGCGCGTGGGATGACGCGATCTCGACTCTGCAGCGCTCCATATGGTTGAATCCCAACCACAGCGGGCCTTACACGCTGATCGGCAAGGCGTATCTCAAGCGCGGCAACCTGGACGACGCAGAGGCCGCCCTGCGCCATGCGCTCCAAGTGGACCCGCAAGACCAGGCAATTCGGCAACTCCTCGATCAAGCTTCGGGGCCTCTGTCATCAGCCCCTGGTCATCAGTCACCAGCTCCTAGCCCCCAGTCCCCAGCCGCTAGCCCTCAGACAATCGGCCGCAACGAGTATCTGGCGGGGCACATCCAAGCAGCCATTCCCTGGCTCGAAAAAGCCCGGGCGGCCGGCGACCGGAACAACGAGTTGTTCTTCATGCTGGGGGACAGCTATCTGCAGGCGCGCCAAGTCCCGAAGGGCCGGGCCGCGTTCGCCGATGTGTACGGCGTGCCGCCCGAGTCCGGTGCCGCCCGCTTGTTCACCGCACACATGCTGATGCGGCTGGAGTTCGAAGACGATGCCCAAGCCGAGTTGGAGGCGGCCCTGGCGCGCGAGCCGAAGCTGCCGGAAGCGCACTTCATGCTCGGCGAAATCGCCATCTACCGCGCGCAAATCGACCGCGCCGTGGATGAGATCAACCACGAAATCGCGCTCAACCCTGGCTTTGCCATGGCCTATTATCGCCTCGGCGACGCCTACACGCGGCGCGAGGATTGGGAACATGCCGTTCCCCCGCTGCAGCGCGCCGTGTGGCTGGACCCCACCTATAGCGGGCCATACATCCTGTTGGGCAAAACATATCTCAAGAAGGGCGTTTTGCCTGAAGCTGAACGCATGCTGCGCCGGGCCCTGCAGATGGACCCACGGAATGCCTCGGCGCACTATCTGTTAGGCCGCACTCTCATTCAGTCCGGCCACGCCGAAGAAGGCAAGAAACTGCTGCAGCGCTGGGAAGAGCTGAAGCACGAGTCCGGCCAGTAACCTAACCTAACCGTCCCGGCCCGCCGCCGTCTCACAGTTTAAGGACTTAATCTTACCCATGCGCGTCTTGCTTCAGGATTCTATCTTCGCCTTCCGGCAGTTGCGGAAGAGTCCCGGCTTCGCTCTCACCGCCATCCTCTCGCTGGCGTTGGGCATCGNNTCCTGATGAATCCCTATCCGTATAAGGACACGGACCGCATGGCGCACGTGGTGCTCCAGGATAAGGCCGGCAACAAGCACTGGCCGGGATTAAACGGTCCCCAGATTCGCCAGATCCGGCAGGCGCGCTCGATCGAAAGCGTGGTGGGCGAGGATGAGTGGAACCTCACCACAACGGATGAGGATCTTCCCGAAGCAGAACCCATGTGCTGCGGCTGGTGTTCGCGTCCACCGCGCTCAGCGTCGGGGGCGGCCTGGCCGCCGGCGTTGTCCTGAGCCTGGCGCTCAAGGGCATGCTGGCGCGCTGGGCGGAAGGCAGCTCCATGGATCCCGCCATCGTGCTGGCGGTGGTCGCTCTCTTGATGGGGGCCGCCACCGCCGCCTGCGTGCTGCCCGCGTACCGGGCTTCTTCGATCGATCCGGTGACGGCCTTGCGCTATGAATAACCTGGTGGGGCAGGCCCATGGCCNNCAGCGTCTTGGCCTCCGCATATTTCACTTGCGCGTATTGCAGTGTGATCTTGGCCTCATCGCTCCATTTGCCCTGATCGATAAGGACAGTCCCCAAAACGAAGTTGGCCTTAAATGAGAATTTGTGAAGCTTCATCGCCTGGCGCGCGACAGCTTCGGCCTCCGCGTACCGCTTCTGGCCGCTGAGCACTGTGGCCAGATTCGTGAAAGCAAGTACGTGCTCCGGGTTCGATTGCATCAGGCGCCGGAACACCTGCTCTGCGTCATCCGTCTTGCCGGCGGCATTCAGCTCCAGCGCGAGGTTGTTCCAAGCCTGAAAATACGCAGGATCGAGGGCCACCGCCTCCCGGTACTTCGCGATGGCCGCCTCCTGCTGTTTCCGCTTGGCCAAGTGCTCGGCTTTTTCAGCGGCCTTGCGCGCTGCAGGCAGAGGCTCATGCGGGGTTACGGGATGAGCGGAAATGGTCGGATCGTCCCCTTGTTCGAACGCCACCGACCCCGCCAGGCTTTCAGGCTTGATGGTTGACCGGCCCATCTCGCTCACCTCAATCATCGCGCGGGTTGTCGCCGGGTTAATGCCGGCGTTCTGTGCCAACAGCGCAGGCGCCAGCAGCAGGGTACCTGAGACAACCGGTAAAAAGCCTCGCATTTCGCCAGCCTCCCGCTCTCTATTTTACCGTGTCCTTCTTCTGCAGCATTCTGCCGAGTTCGGCCTCTTTCGCCTGCTTCACCTGCTCGCCTTTGGCGAAGGCCTCCTTGCTGCCCTCCACGTCGCCTTTCTGCCGCAATAACTGGCCCAGCGTATTGTAGGGTCCCGGGTCGTCGGGATCTAACCGGATCGCCTCGCGCAGCGCGGTCTCGGCGCCGTCGCGATCCCCCTTCTGCTTCAGCGCCGTTCCCAGCATGAAATAGGCCTGTCCGTAATCCGGGCGCAAGGCAATGGCTGCTTGCATCTCCTTGGCAGCTTCATCGAAGGCTCCCGTCTGCCAATGCGCGATGCCTAGCATATAATGCGCCTCGGCCAAGCTGGGGTCCAGTTCCAGGGACCGTTGCAGTTCGGCCTTAGCGGCCTCGATCTCATCCTTGTTCTTCAAGGCGACGCCCAGATCGTAATGCGCGCCGGCCTGGTCCGGATCGCGCCGGATGGCCTCCCGCAACTGTTCCACCGCCTTGTCCAGGTCGCCCTTCTGAATGTAGGCAAACCCCAGGTTGACGCGCGCCATGTTGTAGGATGGGTCCGCATCCAGGATCTTCCGGAACTGCGCAATGCCTTCGTCCGCGCGGCGCGTCTTCACCAGCGTGGTACCCAAGTTGTTCCGCGCGTCCGGATCGGCGGGATTCAGATCCACGGCGCGCTGGTAGGCATCCACGGCGGCGGCCAGATCGCCCGTGTTTTGCAAGTCCATCCCCAGAGCGTTCCACGCCTCCCAGCGCTTGCCATCCGCCGCTACTGCGGCTCTCAGATGGGGCAGCGCGTCCGCGTATTCAGCCTGCGATTTCAGTGCTTCCCCCAGCCTGAACTGGTAATCGAAGTTGCCGGGATCCAATGCGGCGGCGCTCTGTAGATGAGGAATACTGAGGCCGGGATTCTTCTCCAGCCAATAGGCCGCGCCCAGGTGATACTGCGCCGGCGCGAACTTCGGGTCCAGATCGAGGGCCCGCTGGAAGCTTTGTATGCCCTCTTCGCGGTGGCCCAGGACTGCCAGCAGAAAGCCCACTTCGTCCTGCAGGTGCGCCGATTTGGGATCCAGACCAACCGCCTGCCGATAGAGTTCGAGTGCGCCGGCAGCGTCACCCTTGGCCTTCAGCGCCGCACCGCGGTCCTCCAGATCCTGCACCGAATCGGCAGCGTGAGACACCGCACCGAGCGACAGGAGTAGAGCGAGAAATCGCACTCGGCTCCATTATACCGGACGTTTAGGAACCGGAAACGGCGCTGCCGGCGGACGCGTCTCAGAGTGATACGCGCCCGGCGCGCGCAATTGTTACTTGACTCCGCTTCCCGTTTTGCATAGACTTAGCGGTATTGTTAATCTCGCGTTAAATGAAGGATACTGGGACCACTAGCGTTGAACGGGAGGCGCTGCACTCTCAAATCGAGAAGCTGAACCGCAGCTCCATCCTGCATGGATCGGAATCGCTCTGCAAGCTCCTCAAGTATTTGGGCGAGCACTCCCTGGACGCGCCGGGCATGTCTTTGAAGGAGTACCAGATCGCCACCGAAGTGTTCGGCCGCCCCGCCGACTTCGATTCCCGCATGGATTCCACAGTGCGCGTGCAGACCGGCCGGCTCCGGTCGAAGCTGGCCGAATACTATGCCGGCGAGGGAGCGCCGGATCGCATGGTGATCGAGATTCCCAAAGGCGCTTATTTGCTCACGTTTCATATCCGGCCGCCGGTGGAGACGCCGGTGCCCCTGGCCGCACCCGCGGCTCCGCCCGCGCTGACCGAGCGGTCTTATCCGCTTTCGTGGTTCTTCCTGTCCATCGTGATCGGCGCAGTCGTGGTTCTGGTGGTCGCGATCGCGGTGACCCGCTTCATGGCGCCGCTGCCGGCCGCCACGAACGAGCAACCCTCACCCGCGCTAAAGGCTTTTTGGAGCGCTTTCGCCAGCGGTCCGGATGCGCCCTTGGTCGTGTACAGCAACGCCGAGTTCGTCGGCCGGCCGGAGACGGGTCTCCGCTATTTCAATCCGGCGCTGGACGCTGGCAAGGCGATTCGGGATCATTACACGGGTGTGGGTGAGGTAATGGCCGTCCACGATCTCGATCAGGTGTTTGCCAGCCTGAAACATGAGATTCACATCAAGCGGGGGAGGCTGTTGACTTGGGACGACGCCAAGACCAGCAATTTGATTTTCATCGGCTCCCCATCCGAGAATCTCTCCTTGCGGGAACTGCCCGGCATGCAGGATTTCGTGTTCACCCGCAAACCCTCCGCCCCCCGCAAAGGCGACCTGATGATTTCCAATCTGCATCCCAGCGCTACGGAGCAGAACATGTATCTCGCGTCCGACGGGTTGATCACCGAAGATTATGCGCTGGTGGCGCTCACCTCCGGTCTGAATACGAGCCGCCGCGTGCTGATCCTGGCCGGGATCACTACTTTCGGCACCCAGGCCGCCGTCGAGTTTGTTTGCCGCGCGCCGCGCTTGGACGAGTTGATCTCGAAACTTGGCCCCTCGGCGCGCCGCCGCGTTCCACCGTTTGAAGCCTTGCTTCGGGTGAAGGTGAGCGGTGGCGTACCGGTGCAGTCGGAGTTGTTGAGTTTGCACGTTCACGCGCCCGGGATGGAAAGCGCCAACTAACGCTTGCTACCGCACGCCGATGCGGATACGCATCGCTCCTGTATACTGATCGGCGCCGCCATAGTATCCCGTCAAGTCGAGCGGGTCTCCGGTTCGCGCCGTGGCGCCTTCGAGGAAAATCACGTTCGGCACGGTCCCCACGCGCTCCCACACCAGACTGGGCATCATGAATGGCTTTTCGCAGCGCGTCACCACACGCCGCGGATCGGCTTTGTCGAATATGATCCAGCCGGGGCCATACACCAGCTTGTCGTTGGCGCCGTTGTAAAGCAGCAGAATGCCCGCGCTGGTCACCAGAGGCGGCGGCCCGGGCTCCATGACGCGATCGTCGAAAGCGCCCGCCCGGCGGTCGAGCACCGGCTGTTCGGTGGCATCGGACCAGTGCAGCAGGTCATCCGAACTGGCCAGTCCCATATAGTCGCGATCCTTCCCGTCGGGGTCGCGGCGCGTGCCCAGGTAGTACATCCACCATTTACCGTTGATGCGCTCCGGCACGATGGCTCCCGACTTGGTCCAGCCCGTGATCCACGCGCCGTGGTACGCCGGCAGAATCACGCCGTGCCGGCGCCAGTGCCGCAGGTCTGGCGAGGTCGCCAGGCACAGTTGCGCGTCGTGCAGGTTATAGCCCGTGTACGTCATGTAATAGACCGAACCGATGCGCAGCACGCGCGGATCTTCCACACCGCCGCCGCGTTCGTATGCCGTAGCGGGCTCCAGCACCGGCCGGGGATCGATCTTGAAGTGCAGGCCGTCCGCGGATTCCGCGTAGCCGATGCGCGACGTGCCGTGCGTGTCACGCGCGCGGAACAACAGCACGGTCTTCCCGTTTACCATGACCGCGGCTGGGTTGAACGCGCCGCTTTCCATCCACGGCGGTCGAGCGGGCCTCAGCACTGGCCGGTCGCTCAGGCGGTCGGCTTGGATGGTGACGGCGGGGGGCGCCGCAAGCAGCGCGGCGAGGAGAGCAAGGATGGTTCCGAAATACATGGCTTAAAGTAATATACTGTTTTCTTGCGCCAACGTACACGCTATTTCGTCCCCGGCTTCTGCGCGGCCCTGCTTGCGGCGGTCCTCGCAGCGCAAACGGCCCCCAAGAAGCAGCCCGATCCGATTCAGGATTACATCCGCAAGATGTGGAGCGTGTTGACCCGCTCGAACCGTATTCTGGCTTCGGCCGCCGCCGATCCCAAATTCAAACCGTTGCCCAATGGCCGCTGGCCCGTTTACGTTCCCGCCAAAGAGAATGCCCGGCAGATCGAGCAGGGGTTGCGGCAAGAAATGGCGCCGGCCGATTTTGAAAAGATTGAGATCCGCAAGCTTCCGGAGGATCTCGCGGCCATCAAGGAGCAAGGCCTGCTGTATCTGCCGCGGCCCTACGTCGTGCCCGGCGGACGCTTCAATGAAATGTACGGGTGGGACAGCTATTTCATCCAGCTTGGCCTGCTGCGCGACAACGACGTCGCGCTCGCCAAGGACATGGCTGACAATTTCCTGTACGAGATCCGCAACTATGGAAAGATCCTGAACGCCAACCGCACCTATTACCTCACGCGCTCGCAGCCGCCGTTCCTGACTCAGATGCTGCTGGGCGTCTACCAGCGGAACAAGGACCGCAAGTGGCTGGCGGACGCCGTGCCCGCCATCGAATCCTATTACCGCTTCTGGACCAGCGAGCCCCACATTACGCCGGGTACGGGCTTGTCCCGCTACTATGACCTGGGCGACGGCCCGGCGCCCGAGTCGCTTTCCGCCGAACGCGATGCCCAAGGACTGACTCACTACGACCGGGTGGAAGAATACTACCGCACGCGCCAAGTCAACGCTTACGAGGTAGGCGAGTTCTATGACCGGAAGAGAAACATACTCACCGATCTCTTTTACAAAGGCGACCGCTCGATGCGCGAGTCTGGCTTTGACCCATCCAATCGTTTCGGCCCCTTCAGCGTGGACATCATCCATTACGATCCCGTGTGTCTCAATTCGCTGCTGTACCTGATGGAGCAACAAACCGCTGAAATCCTCACGATCCTTGGCAAAGACGCGGAAGCCGCCCCCTGGCGGAAGCGCGCGGCCGATCGCGCGGCCGCCATCAACCGGCTCATGTGGGACGCGCAGGATGGGCTCTACTACGATTACAACTTCGCGCATAAGACCGTGCGGCAGTACCCGTTCCTGACCACGTTTTATCCGCTGTGGGCCGGCATCGCGACCAAGGAGCAGGCGGCCGCCGTGGAGAGAAACTTGGCGCAGTTCGAGTGGCCGGGCGGCCTCGCCACCAGCACCTTCGACAGCGGTAATCAGTGGGACCTGCCATTCGGTTGGGCGCCTTTGGAGATGATCGCGGTCGAAGGGCTGCGGCGTTACGGGTTCAACGCCGATGCGGATCGGATTTCGGAGAAGTTTCTGTCGCTGGTGCGCAACGAGTATCTTAAGGTTGGCTTCATCGTGGAGAAGTACGATGTGGTCCGCCGCGGCACCGACAGCAGCAGCATTCGCTTCGGCTACCAGTCGAACCAGGCCGGCTTCGGCTGGACCAATGCGGTGTATACGCGCCTGCTGGATGAACTGCCGGCCGGCAAGCAGTGACATGCTTTAGCTTATGAGGCACAGGCCTTCAGCCTGTGGCTTCACCGCTGCGGGGAGCCGATCAGCTTCTCTATGGTCTCCATTGGAATGAACATCCGTAGTCCCAGTGGCAACTGCAGAAATCCGTATCGCCGGTAGAACTCTACGGCGTTTTCCTTCGCGTCGGCCACGACGGCGAACGAGGCCACTTGGCTTGAATGAACGTAGCTGCGCTCCAGCCCATCCATCAGCAGAATTTCACCGAGGCGCTGGCCCTGGTGCTTCAGATCCACGGCGAGTCTTCCCATTAGGGTGGCGGGGATGAGCGGGTACTTCGGCAACTTCAGTTTCTTGGCGACGTCGTCCGGCAGGGCGTTCCGCTCAATGCTGTGCGCGGAAAGCGTGTAATAACCGAGAACCGCCGGGCCGTCCGCCATGACAAAAGCAGCGGCGACTTTTGCCTCTACTTCTTTCCTAATGCGCTCGTGAAAATAACGGTCCAGCGCTTCGTTTCCACACCGGAAGTTTGGTCGGTCGTGTTGTGGACCGAACGGTTCGATTGGAAAGTTGAGCAACGACTTTACCGGCGACCGGATGCTTTGTACTTCCGGAACCGCTTGTACGCTTTCTGCAGTTTTTTGTTCGGCGCAGGCGCATCCGTCAGCGCGCCGATGAAAACCTTCTGCTGCTCCTGCGTGAGCTTCCAGACGGTGTGGTCCGCAATGGCTTGCTTTGCCGCCTCCTGCAAGGCGCTGACCACAAAATCGGTTACCGTCCGGCCTTGAACACACGCGGCGCGCTCGATCAGTTCTTTCTGATCTGGCGTAATCCGTGCTTCGAGACGTTGATCCCGCCGACGAACTGCTGTTGGTAAAGCCATTTTTGTAGTGAAACTTCCTCCCGAAGGACTCCTATATAATTGTACGGCAAATGGCCGGGTGATGCAGGAGTCGGCGCCAGCGACGATCCTAATAGCGAATTGGTTCAGTTTGTTCGCGACCACTGACACTGGCCCTGCTCGTCTCGCCAGTAGCGAGATCTGTAGGTGTTTCCACTGGGCACGTCTCGCCGCGCGGTGCGGTTTCAGCTTGAGCTTGGCCTGTCTTGGCGCCGTTCGGCCTCGGCCCGGATCTGGGCGTCAAGCTCGGCGAAGCGGGGGATCCGGTATGTTGAAGAGGCTTCCAACATGGCAAGTCCTAACTCTTTGGCCTTGGCCGAATCTGTGTCGATCGCAAAGGAGCAAACTCCATCGCTCCTGGTGTTCGAATGTACTCGGCAAGCGGCTTGCCGTCAGTGGCGGGACCTGAGAGGGTTTGCAGATTCGCCGTATGATGGGCCAGTCCAAAGGAAACTATCCGTTGAATTTCAGCTGTACGCTTGCCCTCCTGATCGACTTCCGAGAACTGTTCTATCAATGCGACGTCGTTCATACCATATACAACACCAATGATCTCGCGCGTGTCACGCCTTAGCAGCGGAGCGCCGCTGAGACCGGCGGGAGTGGGCATGTCCAACTCATAGGCCATTGTCATCCCATAACCACGATGTTCATGACGGAAAGCTTGCGTAATATAGCCCTGGAGATACCGCCCGCCCCAATGCAGAACGTTTTCTCCGTCCATTCCCGACAGGACATTCGAGAGCGGATAGCCATATGACCACACTTCCGTACCGGCGAGTACCTCGCTGTCCGCGATCGAAAGGACGAATGGTCGAGTGTGTGTGAGCGCAACACTGGCTATAGCGAGATCACAGCCATTTGGGTGCCGGGTAATGTCGAGCAAAGGCCACGTTTGGTATCTTTCGCTTCCCGGAATTCGCACCATAGCCACGTATCCGAGAGGCTGCGCCACACAATGCCAGCATGTGACAAACACTCTCGGCGCCGGGAAAAAGCCGGTTCCCTCGAACGAATCTATTCGCAGTTCATCCCGCGACCCGTGCACGGTCAGAATAGGAACGATTTGCGATTGTACGTCTTCATATTGCAGCAGAGGTATCGGTGAGTTTGCCATCTCTTACTCGTTGAAATGTTCAGACACTCAAGTGTATCTCAGCGGGTCACGCCGCGTAAATATGAGCTAATATAGGCCGCGGGCCTTCGGCCGCCGCCGACACGGGCCCATATTCTCGTGCTCCAACGAACTACGGGCTCGTCCTGACGTGTGAATTCGAGTTTGGCCCGACCCCATCGAAACGATTCTCCTTCACCACGCCCGCGCCCTCCCGGATGACCACCAAGCGGTCTGCCAGCACGTTCTCCACCCGCTCCCGATTGCCATTCGGCCAGCGTATCTCCAGATCGGCCCTAGTAGCCGCGCCCAAACCGAAGTGCAGCCGCCGATCGCTGGCCGAGTAGAAGCTCGACTGGCTCAACACCTCCTGCGCCTGGACCTTCCCGCCGTAGTGCGCGGTCACTCTGCCGCCGATCGCACTACGGTTTGACTTCACTCCCACCAGCTTCACTTTCAGCCAGTGCGCGCCGCCGCTCACATCGTTGCGCAGCAGCGAAGGTGGTTCGTTCAGGTTCACGATCGCCATGTCGATATCGCCGTCGTTGTCAAAATCGCCGAACGCACACCCGCGGCTGGCATGCGGCGCCGCGATTCCGGGTCCAGCCTGATCCATCAACTCCTCGAATTTTCCATTGCCTAAGTTGCGGAAGATCACCCGCGGCGTCTTGAACGGATAACCGGGCAGCTTAGCCTCCACTTCGGGGTAGACGCTGCCGGTCACAAAGAACAGGTCCGGATTGCCGTCGTTGTCCAGGTCAACGATGCCCGCGCCCCACCCGATGAAGCGCGTCTCCACGGCCAGACCAGCGCTGATAGTCGTATCTTCGAAATTGCCCTTGCCATCGTTCCTGTACAGAATGTTCGTGTCGTCGGCGAAGTGCGTCTTGAAGATATCCAGGTTGCCGTCCAGGTTATAATCGCCGACTCCCACGCCCATGCCGGCTTGCTCCATGCCATCCTCGTTCAAGGCCACGCCGCTCTCCAGGCCGATATCGGTGAAAGTGCCATTGCGATTGTTGCGCAGCAGGAAACTGGGTGTGGAGTCACAAGCCACGTAGATGTCCGGCCAGCCGTCGTTATCGAAATCCGCGGCCACGGCAGTCATGGCGTAACCTTTAAGCTTGAGTATCCCGGATTGCGCGCTCACGTTGGTAAACGTGCCGTTGCCGTTGTTGTGGTAGAGAGCCAGCGAACCGGGCGGCAGACCGCGCGGCCCGCAGTTCACCGGAATGCCTTTCCAGTTGCAATTGGAGTTTTCTCCAGGCTTGGGCACGGACCCGAAATCGAATTCCAGGTAGTGTGCCACAAACAGGTCCAGGTTGCCATCGCGGTCGTAATCTACGAACGTGCAGCCCGATCCCCAAGGCGTGCCCGCCTGCAGCAACCCGGCCTTCGCAGTGACATCGGTAAATGTGCCGTTGCCGTTGTTGTGATACAAAACGTTCTGGCCCCAGTAAGTGATGAATAAGTCGTCGAACCCGTCGTTGTCATAGTCGCCCACGCAAACCGCCGACGCCCAGCCGGAGCGCATCAGTCCGGCCTGTTCGGTCACATCGGTGAAGGTGCCGTTGCGGTTGTTCTTGTACAGCCGGTTGTGGGCGCCCGCAGGCGGATTATCGACACACGTGCCGCTCAGTATGAAGATGTCGAGCCACCCATCGTTGTCGTAGTCGATAAACGCGACTCCGCAGCCCACTGTTTCCAGGATATAGTTCTTACGTTTCGCGCCGCCGTAGATCACGGGCGTGCGCAGGCCGGCCTGCTCTGCGATATCGACGAATCTGGCGTGCCAGGGCAGTCCCGATGGTTTCCCGCGCGGCATGGGCTTTACGCCACGCGTGGACACGCCCTGTCCCCAGGCCCGCACCGCGGGAACGGCCATCAGGCCCATCCATGCCCGCCTCGTCAACCCTCTGTTCATTTCTTCAAGTATACTGGCCCCAGCCTCCCTCCTACCCCCAACTATACTGATGGCTATGCATCCACCACTACTGCGGTCGCTCGCATTCCTCTTCGCCCTATCCTGCTTCGCCGCGACCCCGCAACTCTCAAGGCCCGTCCGCGCGTGGGAGTTTCTGGACGCGACCGGTCCGCGTGCCGGACTGCTCGGCACCGAAGATGGCGCGCTGGAAGCGTATGTCTACCCCCTGAAAATCTTCGGCGGCCTGAAACTGAGGTTCATCACCGGCGCCCAAATCATTCCCGGAGAGAGCATCGCGCGCCGCATCTCCGCGCGTCCGGGATCCTACACCATCACGTACACCGGCGACGATTTTCAGGCCGACGAGACCCTGGTCGTGCCCACTGATGAACCAGGCGCGGTCATCCTCCTCGACGTGCGCGCGCGCAGCCCGCTCCGCATCGATGTGGAGTTCGTGCGCGACTTCCAACTCATGTGGCCGGCATCCATCGGCACAGGCTACGCCGAGTGGAACGGCCGGCTCAAGAGCTTTGAGTTCGGGGCCGACGGACAGCCCTTCGCAGCCGTCTTCGGATCGCCCGATGCCGCGCTCGAATCGCAGGAGTACGCGACCAACTATTCGGCCGCCACCCACGCGGTGTTTACCCTCGGCGAAATCAAGGGGCACGCGCAACGCGTGTTGGCGGTGGCGGCATCGATGAAGTCGGCCGATGAGGCGCTGGCAACCTATAGCCGGCTGATCGCGCGCAGCGGCCAGCTTGTCGATGAGACCGAGCGGTATTACCGCGACTACCTTGCAAACACACTTGAGCTATCGCTGCCCGACGCGCACCTGCAGCAAGCTTACGATTGGTCCCGCATCAGCGTGGTGAAGGGATTTGTGGACAATCCATTTCTCGGCCGCGGCCTCGTGGCCGGCTATGGTCCGTCGAAAGGCGCTTACCGGCCGGGCTTTGCATGGTTCTTCGGCCGCGATTCTTTCTGGACGTCGTTCGCGCTCACCTCTGCCGGCGATTTCGCGAACGCGCGCGCCGCTATCCAGTTCATTTCGCATTTCCAGCGCGACGATGGCAAGATTCCGCACGAGATCTCGCAATCCGCGAGCCTGGTCGATTGGTTCAAGCAATTCCCATACGGCTTCGCCTCCGCGGACGCCACGCCGCTCTACGCGATCGCCACGGGCGATTACGTGCGCGCCAGCGGAGACGTGGCCTTCGCCCGCGAACAGGCGCCGCGGCTGTGGAAGGCTCTGGCGTTCATGCGATCCACTCTGGATGAGGCCGGCTTCCCGCGGAACCTGCACGTCGGTCACGGATGGGTCGAGGGCGGACCCTTGCTGCCGATCCGCGTGGAGTTGTATCAGGCGGGGTGTTACGTGGAAGCTTTGCGATCCTTGGCCATGCTGGCGCGCCTGCTCAACGACGGCCAGCGCGCCAAGGATCTCGACGCGGAGTTCGTTCAGAAGCGCCGGGCGCTCGAAGAACGGTTCTGGCAGCCGGGGCACAGTTATGCCTTCGCGCTCGGCACCAACGGCCAGCCGGTGGACCAGCCCAGCGTTCTGGCCACCGTCCCCATGTGGTTCGATCTGCTGGACCGTCAGCATGCGCAGGAGATGATCGGACTGCTCGCTCAGGAGCAGTTTGCGACTGACTGGGGAACCCGCATCATCTCATCGCACAGCGCGCTCTACGACCCTTCGGGGTACCATTTTGGCTCGGTCTGGCCGCTCTTCACCGGCTGGGCTGCGGTCGGCGAATACCGCAATCATGCGGCCGAGCCGGCCCTGGCAAACCTGCGCGCCAATGCATGGCTGGCCTTGGACGGAGCGGGCGGCAACACCACCGAGGTGCTCTCCGGCGATTCCTATTCGCCGCTGTCCACGGCTTCGCCGCACCAGATCTGGTCGGCCGCGATGGTCGTGTCGCCTCTGCTGCGCGGTCTGCTCGGCCTCGAGACCGATGCGACTGACCGGAAAATCGTGTTCGCGCCGCACCTCCCGGCGGACTGGCAGACGGCCGGTGTGCACGGCATCCCGTTGCCTGGCGCGCGTGTGAATCTGGATATCCGGCGGGATGCCAGCACGCTGCAGTTGACCATCGCCAACTCCGGCGCCGGCGTCGTCCACCTGGAGTTTGCGCCCGCCTACCCGCCTTGCGCGCACTTGGACAGCGCCACCCTGGACGGCAAGTCAGTCACGTGGAAAACGGATTCCGAATACCTGGACTGGCACCCGCGGTTTGAAATCGCGGTGCAGCCGGGCAAGAGCACGCTCACCATCCGGCATCGCGGCCTGTTCGGATACGCGCTGCCGTTTTCCCCGCCGCAACTTGCCGGGCGCAGCATGAACCTGAAGATCGTATCCGAGCGTTGGACAGACAACGGCCGGCGACTCGTGCTCACTGTCTCGGGCCGCCCGTCGCGCGACTACCGGCTGGAGTTGGTAAATGGCGACCTGTTGGCCAGCGTGGAGGGCGCCACGAGGGAAGGACCGGCTGGATTGATCGTGCACATCCCCACCGGCCCCACGGATGAGTACGTCGACCACCAGATCGCCTTTGCCTTGCGTTAAGCTAAAGGAGTGTGTGGGGATTAACGGAACGGAGAACAGGGTTAAGCTATCCAGTTTTCTGGACAGCGGTTCGTAAAGCCTTGCCGGCCTGCATAAACGGCGACAAGCCCGGTTCCATTAAATCCCGAACACCCGCCACTTATGGCGCAGGGGCAAGCGGTGCAGTGCCTAAGTTCCAGAAATTCGCGGGCTCCGACGGGTGTTCGGAATCTACCGCCACCCAGACGGCGCGGGGTTGTGCTCCACCTGTGATCGGCGACGCCGCTCGCACCGAATAGCTTCGCCCTTGCCATGTGAATTTAAGATCGCCCCAGTTCGCCTCTCCCTGAACCGCGCCGGGGAATGACCGCAGCGCAATCATAAGTTGCCCCATTCCCGGAATGTAGATGCGGCCCGCCCGATTCCGGCCTTCCGCTATAGAGTTGGCGCCCTCCAGGTTCGCGATGAGTACATCGCCCGAGATTACAAGCGGGCTGGTGAGCACGACTTGGTCGGGACCCGGCTCCTCAGGCATACCCCACGCGATCTTCGGTTGGTGGTCCACAACCTTCCCCTGTAACACCAGCGTGCCGCCGCCCTCCACTGGAATCTCGAGTTTCTCGCCAGCAATGTACGTGAATGCGTGGTTCTGCAGGTCTCCCAACTCTTTCTTGGCAAAAAAGCCCTTAGCAGCCTCCCCGGGACTGAGTTTCCGCGCTCTGATCCCGAGCTGGACGCTTCCTTCTTTGATCGCGGATACCGCAATATGTACGCCGGTCTGGTCGCCGACCATCCACAACACTAACCCATCGTCGTATCCCGCCTGCGCCACGTGGGTCATCATCCATGATGAACCGGAGCCATTCAGTTCCAGCCCAAACTGGAACCAAAGAGGCCGGCTTTCGCTCTGCGCGCGCAAAACCACTATACTTACCGAGGCCGCCACGAAAGCGGCCGCAAGCAGCGCCACAGCGAATCTGGGCATAAGCACCCGGGCCCGCAAGAACGCGAACCTGGCCGGTTGTTGCGCCGGGCGAAGCTTGTCGCGGAGCTCCGGTGGGGACACGGGATCCGGCGCCAGGCTCGCCATCAGCCGCAACTCCGCCCCCATTTCCGAATACGAGAGTAGGCGCGCGCGGCAGTTCGGGCAGGTATCCACGTGGCGCGCCGCTTCTACCGGCGCCGGCTCGCCATCGTATAGGACAGAAACAAACCGTTCCGCTTCATGGCAATTCATAACGTTGTCCTCATTCACTGGTTTTCCATACACGGCGCAATTCCTCGCGCGCTGAGAACAGGCGCGATTTTACTGTGCCCAGTGGAACGTCGAGGATGCGGGCCAGTTCGTCATACGAGTAGCCCTCCACCTCTCGCAGCCACAGTACATTCCGCGATTCCGGCGCAAGCCGCTCGAACGCGTCTTTCAGCGGCAGAGTGGAGCCGCGGCTCTCGGAAGCTATTTCGCCGGGCGGACTCTCGGCGGGGCGCTGATGCCGCCACCAGTCCGCCGCCTTCTTGCGAGCGATACCAAAAAGGTATGCCTTCAGTGTCGATCGGGATGGATCGAAGCCCTGCGGGCGCTGCCACAGTTGTAAGAACGTATCTTGTGTTACGTCGTCAACAGCCGGGGCATTGCCCAAATAGATCCTCAGGAAGCCGCGCACCCGAGGATAGTGATTGTGATAAAGCTTCTCAAAAGCCTCTGCGTTGCGGGCCGCTACCTGCGCCCACAACGCATCGTCTTCCCGCATTCACGACTCCTGCCCTCATATTCGCAGGAGGGAGTCAAAAAGTTCGTGGCGACCGAAGTTTATTTTTGCGGTAAATTCCGGGTCGTGAAGCCAGGTCTGCTGTCCGAACTTGTTGATTGGCCCGCGTCAGCGCGGTGCGGAAGCCGCTCAAATGCGTACCGCCGTCCACCGTCCGGTTCAAAATGGAGGCCAGCATACTTTTTCAAGCCCCCGCGAGATGCTGACTCAAATCCCAATTCTCGCGTTCTTGAGAAAAGCCGCCACGCGCAGCATCCGGTGTCTCGCGGGTGAGTTCGGACGGGATGTTCGTGTCAACCGGATATCCCCTCACAGGTTGATATCCCGCCGGTAGTGGGACGCGGTGCGTTGCTATGATAACAGCAAGCGCTTGCCGCGTGTTACGCTGGGCGCATGGCAAAACGTCAAGACCTGAAAGCGCTCCGGCGCATGATAGCGGAAGCGCATCAAATCATCGAAACATCACCAGAACTCCCACAGGGCAGGACCGCCAGGGCGCTAGAACTGTTGGGCGATTCGGTTGTGCTGGCGGATTACCTGTTGACCATCGAACCGGCTGCGGTGCTCGGAAAGATGGGCGGAAAGGCCACGGCGAAGCGCGGGCCGGATTACTTCCGCAAGATTGCCGGGATGCGCAAGACGAAAGGCGGCGGCAGACCGCGCAAGGATGCGTAAGCGCTTGGCGCGTTTTGGCGATCCTAGTATGGTTGATGCTGGCGAGGCATGCTTGTGGCGATCGTTCAGTTTGCGTAATCGTACCCAGGTGGGCACGATTGCATGACGCCTTGATCGGGAAGATAAACACCGCAGAAGCCAGTTTCCTTCGATTGTCCGTAGGTGATTTCTCCGATAAAGACAGCGAACACCTTCTTGAGTTTTACATTCCACATAATTGCTCTAAGAGGGTCACTCATCACCAAAATACCCTCGGGAGAATTCTTGAAGCCCGATTGCTCTCTAGACATGACCGCATCTACCCACGCTTTGGCATCAGTCGCGTCATAATGTCCTGCTATACACCAAGTGCCCCCTGGAAGGATGGGGAGAGGACCGAAGACCCTGTGGTGCACCCATTCATCAGAATGAATAAATTTGCTGATATCTTGACTGGTTATCGTATCGCCCTTAGTAGGGATCATCGTCAGCGGGGTATACTTGAATCTGATCGTAGCGACAACTTTTCCGACATTAACTGCCGTCGCGGAAACTCTGAATCCTTTATCCACGCTAAACTCCGTCATCCGTACGTCTCGAACATCAATCCACGCTCTTTGTTGCCATATGCTGACAGAGATATACGCAACGAGGTAACCTACGCCGCCAGCGGCGACGATTGCCAGGAGTATAATCTCCAATTTTCTAATCGGCCCGGACGTTCGCCAGCTCTTGCGCATCTTGCTAATGGAGTCCTTGCGGCCATTGGCTTTCTTGGTATGTGTGCTGGTTTTATTTTTCTTTTTGCGTGTCCGTGCTTCAGTGGCCCCGGACGGTTGGTGGCTCCGGGGATCGGCGTTATTATTCTCTTCGCTGTTATCTTCCATGCTGGATTGTCCGCTTTCTTCCAGGCGCGTGCGGATTGCCTTTCATCATGGTGTGATCCTATGCTAGCACTATGCCAGCAGTTCCTTCACGCTCCAAACGTGGTCTGCAATCCCCGCTTCCATCGCTGGGGTGATCTTCAGGGAGCCGTGAATCTGGCAGAAGTTGTACCACGCGAAGTGCAGCGCCACCGCCGCGCGGTGGTTTTCTAGTTTCTTTGAAAACGCGTTCGTGAGCCGTGTTAACCGGCGCATCTGCATCCGCATTGCGAGGTTTTGGCGCTCCACGTGGCTAGTGCAAATCTTCGCTTCATTGGGATTCCCGCTGATTACGACCTTGACGGCTCCCGTGCATTCCGCCGGGGAGTAGCGCCGCTCGTCCTCTTGGGATTGTGCGTAGGTCTTCACCAGTTGGGCGTAGTCGCATCGGTCCATCAGCATCTCATCCACTGCCGCGATGTACGATTGCAGGCCGTCTGTGGTCAACTGAAAGCGAACGTCGGGGGACGTAGCGCGGCGCACCTTCTGCATTAGCGCCATGGCGTTCTCGCCCGTGCGCCGTCCGCAAACGAAGGCTAGCACCAGTTTCGTGGGGCGGTCCATCGCAACCCAGTTATAGCAGTCGCCAATCCCATCGTTATCGGCCTGTTCCGGCCCCTTGTTCTTCTCTTTGCAGTAGATGAAATTCCAGCATCCATCGGCCTGAACATCGGTGACCGGAATGTTGTGCAGCGAATCCATCAGCTTTTCGCAGCGCTGGCCAGCGATCAGAAGCAACTGAATCAAGGTGCCCTTGCGAATGTCGGTGAGACGTTCCACACTGCGAATCGAGCACCCTTCGGTGAGCATACGGATGGCACGCAGGCCGCCCGGGTCTTTCAGGTAGTCTTCCACCTGGAAAGCGGGCTTGTGCGGCTCGGTGAAGGTCTTCCGGCAGGACAGGCAACGAAAGCGCTGCAAGCCATTGCGGTGCTTGCCAAAGCGTTTTGATGCGTTGCCACATTCCGGACAGTCCATCTAAGTTGCCTTGTTTTCTTTCGTTTCCATACTTCAATAATACAGCAAGCTGCTGGTGTTTGTCAATAGCCAAAACTGAAAATATTACAAAAATAATGTGGAACAATGTGCGGCAACGTGCTATGCTGAGGGTGGATTTTCGCAATATAGAGGGCGGGACTTGAGTCTTCCTCTTAAGCCCCGCTTGTCCGCTTAAGGCCTCACGGCCTTATTGGGATTTCGATGGTGATAACGTAATCGCCGATTCGTACTCGGACGATCACTACCCACCGCCTCGTTGAGGTAGTCACAACATGCGTGACCTCCTTTAGTGGAATGGCTCAGCGTTCTGAAGCGCTGAGCCCTCCGCCTTTTTACAGCGGAACCTTCAAAAAATCATTCTGGCGATGCTCCGGTGTCCTTGAGCCTCCAGGTGTTGCCACCGATATTTTCAAACCCACCATCCCGCTTGAGCGCTACGCCAAGATATCCCTGAAAACGCCCTATCTTGCTTCGCAGGCCACCTTGTTTCAAAAGCCTCTCAAGTTCTTTACCGTGCAGGGTGCCGTATGTCTGCAACACGACCCGGCTGGCTTCGGCCACTGTCGCGTTCTTAAAGATTTTGGGGTCCATCGTCTTCGATTCGACAGGCGGGTGCTTCGCATGCCCATTCTTGTGGAAAGCGGGAACAGTCCGATGGCCTAGTGTTTCTAGGTCTCGTTCGATCTGAGCACGCAATTCCAGCAGCCTGGTGATGGCAGCACCCCTTAATTCGTCGGCCTGTTTAGCGGCGCTGATAGCTTTCTGGACGACTTCGTCCCGACTGATGCTGTAATCGAATGATGCGGCGGGTGCGTCTTTTTGGTCGTTCATGTAACCAATGGTACACCTAGGCTGATCGCGTGTCAACGTCTATGATGCGTTTTGATGGTATCGTGCACTCAGCGCGCTAGTAGTCGTGATATTCGCGCGTGTACGCTGCTTGCTGGCTGCTTGCTAACAGGTTTACCGATAACTGGTGGGAGATGGTTTTCGGCTGCTTGTTGCTGCCTGCTCAGGCAGACCGTAATCATTACAGCGAAGGCCAAAACGGGCGACCCCGGTTTCTTGGGGGGGCTGAAAACCCTTTTTTCTTTTCAATCCAACCTAGATTCTAAGACGGCTTTGACAATTGCTCTAAAATGTGGATCAGGACCCGCAACCGATTGACCCTAAAGAACGTATATTCATACATTTACGCCAGCAACGCACCCCGTCCCACTACCATCCCGCCCGGTATCCCTGCGCTCAAAATTCAGGTTCAGGCCACGCAGCGGAGCAAAGAGCTCAACCATATCCTTGGCGGGCGGCGGATGCGCGGCCGGAAGATGGAACAGCCTCTTCGAGCAGGCTGGCGGCATAGGCCTCGACTGCGGGTAGTGCGCTATTTGTGTGTGCCCAGCCCAGCCTAAAGGTACGGAAGTTCGGGCCGCCTCGTGCATTCTCTCCGGTATGCATTCGTTTTGGTTCCGAATCGGCACACTTGCCCTTCTGTTTGCTTCCCTAGCGCCCGCCAGCGTTTCGCATCGGTACGCCCGAAGTGAACCACGGGACCAAGGTCGCGCGCACCGCGCGAACTACTGCACTACGTGCGAACGGACGCCAGGCGGCAGGATTCGGCGTAATTCCGGCGCACGGCGCGCATGTCAGCATTCTCAGCCTTGCCCCTCCACCGGCGCGACGGCTGGGGCCTGCCCCGGCTACGTGGTTGACCAATATCGTACCGTTGAAGCGCAGCGGCGCGGATGCGCCCGACAACATGCAATGGCAGACCGTGCAGGACGCAAAGGCTAAGGACCGGACGGAATAATGGCAAGGTAAGCGTTGGCCTCAGAACGGGTAGTGCGCTATAATAGCGCACTACCCCCCGCCGCACCCCCGGCGTCAAGGTCACGCCCCGCACTCCGCCTCCAACCCACTGAAAACAAATAGGTCCAGCCAGCAGTGGCGCTGATCGGCCGTCACCCGCATGCTATCGTCGAGCTAGGGATAGGCAGCCACCACCAGGCATGCCCCTCGGCAGCAGTCCAACTCAAGAAAAGAATGCGCAAAAAAATGCACAAATTTGCGGAGCTGGCGCCTCTCAAAATGAGCCATAACCCGTTGCGCCATAACAGTATTACGCGAAATTGGCTTCGTTTGTCCAATTCACATCCACAAGCCGATCCCCTGTCTCAGGAATGGGGGTCACCGGAGCGCCGGAACGCACCAAAGAGCCACCCCATCGCCATCCCGCCAAAGCAAGCCATTTCGCCTCTTCTTCCCTTTTGGCTTTGTTCGGTAGAAAGCACAAAGCCTCCAAAATCAATGACCTCCAGCCCCCGAAAGATGCTACGGTCGCAACAAATGCTGACCAAGCTGAAAGCTGACCGCTGAAAGCTGAAAGCTACCCGCTGACCGCTGAAAGCTAACCTGCTATACTAATGCCAAGATACGAAGGGGGTACCCCATGTTCGGGACAAGATGCGGGCTCGTGGCGATACCCGTTTTCGCGGGCGTGTGCACTGTTGCGCTGGTCACATCCTGGGCACAGCAGGATCAGGCCACCGACCGCAAGAACTACGCCGCCAAGATACGCGGGACATACAATTTCCGCTTCGGTACCGACAAAATCTCGACCCCTGGCAACGCCGCCGTGGAAGGCCACGATTTCATTCAACCGCAGGCCTTCCTGCCAGCTTCCTATTGCGGACGCTGTCATCAGGAGGCGTACAGTCAATGGCGCCAGGCGCTGCACTCGAACGCGTTTCGAACGCCCTTCTATCGAACCAGCGTCAACATTCTGTTTTTAACCAAGGGCATCGAATTCACGCGGCACTGCGATAGCTGCCATAACCCCATCGGGGTCCTCTCGGGAGCGCTGACGCAGGACTCACAGGTGGACCGCAGCTTCGACGAAGACGGTCTCACCTGCACCACTTGTCACTCGATTCAACAACTGCAATCGACCAACGGGAATGGCGGCTTTGTCTTCGGAGTCCCCTCCGCCATGGTCGATGAAGACGGCAACCCGATTCCCGGCATGGTGCCGGACGAAGAGATAAAGAGCCACCCGGACCGGCACTCCAGAGCGGTCATGAAGGATTTCTACCGGACGCCCGAGTTTTGCGCGGCGTGCCACAAAGCCAATCTGCCGGATTCGCTGAACGATTACAAGTTCATCCGCGCCTTCACGGTATACGACGAGTGGCAGAACTCGAAGTTTTCGCAGCGCAACCCGCTGACTTTCTACTCCACGGCATTCACCACCTGCCAGGACTGTCACATGCCGCGCGCGAAAGTGCAGCTCGAAGACTATGGCGCTAAGCATGGCACACTGGCCTCGCATCGCTGGCCGGCTGGCAACACGGCCGTTCCCTTTTACTACGGCTTTGACGAGCAGTTACAGAAGACTGTAGAGTTTCTGAAGTCGGGGATGTACTTGAACGTGGATTTGTTCGGGATCAAGCAGGCCGGCGAGGGGGCCATGACAGCGCCTCTCGGTTCGGCGCCTTTCCATCTGGCTCCGAATGAAATCGTGCAGATGATGGTGGTGATACAGAACAAGAACATTGGCCACTCCCTGGTTCCCGAGGTGCGCGACCTATACGAGCCGTGGGTGGAGTTCGTGGTCCAGGATGCCGCCGGCAAAGAGATCTATCACAGTGGCTTCTTGAAGCCCGACGGCTCGCTCGATGAGCGGGCCCACAGCTTCACCAACAGGCCCGTAAACACGGATGGCACCTTTGTGGACAATCATAAGGTCTGGACCATCCACTCGGTCGCCTATGACAACAGCATCCAGTCCGGACGTTCCGCTCTGGTGCGTTATGAATTTCAAATTCCCGCCGGCGTAAAGGGCCCGCTGACGGTTACGGCGCGCGTGAACTATCGCCACTTGCGCCAGAGTTATTTGAATAACGTTCTGGGACCGGACCATCCTGCGTATCCGGTCGTGGAACTCGCCTCCCGCAGCCGCACCCTGAATATCGGCGACAACCCGGCCACGCCTCCGGACCCGCGGGATAACCCGGACTGGATGCGCTGGAACAATCTCGGCATCGCCTATTTGGATCAACTCCAATACGCCGATTCCATGCACGCCTTCGAGCAGGTCGTCAAGCTGCGGCCGGATTATGCCGACGGCCATATCAATATCGCCCTAACATATATCGAGTGGGAAAAGTATTCCGCGGCCCGGAGCGACCTGGAACAGGCGCTGGCGCTCAGCCCGAACAACGCGCGCGCGCTTTACTATCTCGCGCTGGTGGAAAGGCGCGAGGGACATTACGACGAGGAAGTGGCTGACCTGCAGAGAGTCGTGATCCAGTATCCGCAGGCCCGCGACCCACGGCGCGAGCTGGGTATTGCTTACTATCAGAGACATAGTTACGAAGAGGCTGTGGAGCAGTTCGAAGCCCTGCAGAAGATCGATCCGGACGACCTGGCCGCGCATTACAACCTGGCAGTTCTATATCGCCGAATGGGAATGAAAGACAAGGCCGCCGCGCAGGCAGCGCTATTTGCAACCAAACAAGTCGACCCCGGCTCCCCGACTTACTCCTTGGAGTTCCTGCGGAAACATCCTGAGATTTCGACGGAGAGCGTACCGTGGCATATGCACACGGATATCCCGCCCGCGGCGGCTGTTTCTACCGGAGGCCAATTCTAATGCGCGCATCGCGACGCCGCTTTATCCGGTCGCTAAGCCGGTCCGCGCTGGTACTTCCTTTTGCCGACCTGATGGCGATGGGTCAAAAACTGCCGGGGCCGATCGAACGCAGCTACGACGCGAAAGCCATGCCGGCTCCAGCGGGACCAAAGTCGCCGATTGAGGGCACCCCGCTCGGCCTCAGCTTCGTAGATGTTGTCAAAGAATCGGGCCTGGCCGTGAAAACCATCTATGGCGGCGAGGCTAAGAACAAATATCTTCTGGAAACTACCGGCTGCGGCCTGGCTTTCTATGACTACGACAACGATGGCTGGCTGGATGTTTTCCTCGTGAACGGCTGGCGTTTGGAGGGTTTTCCGCCGGGTAAGGCGCCGCTGTGCCATCTATTCAGGAACAATCGCGATGGCACTTTCACGGAAGTTACCAAAGGGTCCGGCCTCGAACACCGCACGGGATGGGGACAAGCCTGCTGCGTTGGCGATTACAATAACGACGGCTATGACGACCTCTTCGTGACTTACTACGGACAAAACGCGCTTTACCGGAATAATGGGAATGGCACTTTCACGGACGTAACCAAGGAAGCGGGCCTCAACCAGCCTGGTCCAAAGATACGCTGGAACACCGGCTGCACATTCGTGGATTACGATCGCGACGGGCATCTTGACCTCTTCGTAGCCAACTATGTCGATTTCGATTTGAAGACCGCGCCTCCGCCGGAAGCGGGTCCTTGCACTTACAAGGGATTACTGGTCGCCTGCGGACCGCCAGGACTTCCCGGCGGCAAAAATATCCTGTATCGCAATAACGGCAACGGCACATTCACCGACGTCAGTGAGAAAGCGGGCATCTGGAAGACCCAAGGCATGTATGGCCTGAGCGTGGCCGCGTCGGATCTGGACAACGACGGCTGGCCCGACATATATGTCGCCAACGATTCGAGCACTGCGGCCCTTTACCAGAACCAAAAAGACGGCACGTTTAAAGACATCGCCATCGAATCCGGCGCCGCGCTGTCTCCCGAAGGAAAGCCACAGGCCGGCATGGGTGTCTCGATCGGCGACTACAATCGCGACGGCAACCTCGACGTGGTCAAGACGAATTTCGCGGGAGACACCGATTCCCTATATACAAACCTGGGGGACGCGAACTTCGAGGACCGCACTTATCCGAGCGGCCTGGGAGTCAACACGCGGCTGCTGGGCTGGGGCGTCGGCTTCTTCGACATGGATAACGACGGATGGCTCGACATTCTGATGTCAAACGGCCACGTGTATCCGGAAGTGGATAAGTCCAACGCCGATTTGAAGTACGCCGAACACAAGTATCTGTATCGCAACTTACAGAACGGGCGTTTCGAAGAGGTCACTGATAAAGGCGGACCGGGCATTCTGGAGAACGCGCCGGCGCGCGGGTGCGCTTTCGGCGACTACGACAACGATGGCGATATCGATGTGGCGGTGAACTGCGTCAACGCGATTCCGCAGCTTCTGCGCTGTGACTCCACGCTGAACCGGAACTGGATCAAGATCAAGCTGTCCGGCGTGAAGTCCAATCGCACCGGCATCGGCAGCCGGGTCACGGTTACCGCCAAGACCAAGCCGGACGCGCCGAAGCCGCTGGCGCAAATGGATGAGTTGCGCAGCGGCGGCAGCTATTTTTCGCAGAACGATATGCGCATGCACTTCGGACTGGACCAGGCCACTAAGGTGGACATGGTCGAGATCCGGTGGCTAAGCGGGCAGGTCGATCAGCTTAAAGACTTGGACGTCAACCGGCTGTACGTCATTCAGGAAGGCGGCAAAATCCTGAAGAGCGAAGTGTTGAAGCCGGCCGCCAAGCAGGGAGCCTGATAATGGGTGGAACAGGCTTTAGCCTGTTATTGGTGCTGCTGCTTGCACTCCCATGCTTCGCCGGCGCCGCGGAAATCTGTCCGTGGCTCAACGCGGCCACAGCCGGCGGCGTGCTGGGCGGACCCGTCGCCATGACAGTGACGCGGGCAAAAACCGGGGATGATGCGACCTGCGATTTTGTCCGCCACGACGGATCTCTGCTCCTCGAACTGCGCATCGAAGTGGAAACGATGCCCTCCCCAGCCAAGGATTTTGCGTCTTACGCGGCGCGCTGCCATTCCGCTGCCGTGCCGCTGAAAGCCATTGGCAACGAGGCGCTGGCTTGCAGCGATGAAGGCGCCGAGCAGGTGGTGGGCAGGGTGCGCGACCGGGCCTTCATCGTCCGGATCGGCACAACTGATCGCTCGGCGCAGCAAACCGCCCTTCGCGATAAGGCTCGCAAAGTAGCGGAGCAGGTCGCCGGAATCCTGTTCTAAGTAGGACAGGCCTCCTGGCCTGTCCGCTAACTCCCCTGCTTGAGCTTCTTCTCCTTCTCCAGTTCCTCCGCCTTCCTAATCTCCGCCGCCTTCGCGAAAGCCTCCGCCGACCCCGCTGTGTCGCCCTTCCGCCGCAGAAGGAGTCCCAGATTGTTCCAGGCAGCGGCGTTCAGGCCATCCAGCGCCACCGATCGGCGCAAGGCCTCGATCGCCCCATCCGCATCGCCCTGCTGCTTCAAGGTCGTGCCCAGGATGTACCAGGCATCGTTATACTCAGGACGCTGGGCCACTGCAGCGCGCAATTGCTCGATGGCCTTGTCCGGAAGTCCAGCGTCTATGTAAGTGAGACCCAGGCTGTAATGCGCCTCGGCCAGCGCCGGATCCAGAGTTACTGCCAGCTCGAGTTCCGTTCTGGCATGCGTCAGATCGTCGGTCTGCTTGTACGCGATTCCCAAATCGTAATGCGCGCCGGCGTCATCCGGGTGCTCCCGGATCAGCGCGGAAAGATGCTTGATGGCGGCTTGGAAGTCTCCGGCCGCGATGTAAGCATAACCAAGGTTGACCTGCACGTGGAAATTGCCCGGGTCGTGCTCTAAGATCCTGCGAAATTCCTTCAAGCCCGCGGCAGGATCGCCCGCTCTCACCAGCGCGTTGCCATAACCGTTACGCGCCAGGTCATTGTTCGGATCGAATCGCAAAGCCTGCCGGTAAGCATCCCGCGCCTCTTTGTAGCGGCTTAGTTGTTGGCAGGCGTCTCCTAACGTGGCCCAGACCTCGGCGTTAGCGGGTAGTTGCTTGCTTGCCCGTGCCAGCTCAGTTACAGCCTCCCGGTAATGCGCGGTTTGCTCATACGCCGCGCCCAGGCGGTAATGATAATCGCCGTGATCGGGGGCCAGTGCTACTGCCTTTTGCAAGGCGCGCACAGCGGGATCGGGTTGTTGCGTCAACCACAACGCCACTCCCAGGTGATACCAGGCTTGCGCCATCTTAGGGTCCAGCTCCGTGGCGCGCTGAAAATGAGCGATGGCCTCCGCGGAACGGTTTGTGGCCGCCAGCAAGAACCCGATTTCATCCTGATAAGCAGCGGATTTGGGAAACAATACCGCCAGCTTTTCGTACGCCGCAAGCGCCCCATTGGCATCCCGCGCGGCAAGGCGTTCGCGAGCGGTAGACTCAAGCTGCGGCACCGTGGCGCCCGTTTGCGCGGCCAGCCGAAGGGAAAGACACAGAAGCGCCAGGCACACACGCTGCATTAACCGGAGGTTAGCGCCCACGGATGTCCATTGTCAATCGCTGCACCGCAGCCAGCCACCATAAGCGCCACTTATGTTACAATGACCTCGTTTGCACCTTTTCGAAGCCAAGCTCTTCAAAGAAATCTCCCAGGCCAAGAGTATCAGCAGGGCCGCTGCACATTGCGGCATCAGCCAGTCCGCAGCCACCCAGCACGTCCAGGAGGTGGAACGCCGCCTGGGCCTGCCCCTGGTGGACCGCAGCACCCGGCCACTGGCGCTCACCGAAGCCGGCAAACTCTACGCGGATTTCTGCCGCGACGTCCTGCGGCGCGAGGACCAGTTCCTCGTGGCGCTGGAGCGGTTCAAAGGTCAAGCCGAAGGCGCCGTTCGGGTGGCCTCCATCTACTCCATCGGCTTGTCCGAGATGTCGCGCCTGCGCCAGGAGTTCGAGCGGCGCCATCCACATGCGCAGTTGCACGTCGATTACCTGCGTCCGGACAAAATCTACGAAGCCGTCCTGGGCGATCACGCGGACCTGGGCCTGGTAAGCTATCCCGTCGCCAAGCGCGAACTGGCGGTGGTTCCATGGCGCAAGGAACAAATGGCCGTGGCCGTGCCGCCCTCGCATCCGCTGGCCGCCAAGATCATCCTGCAGCCCTCGGATCTCAATGGCCAGGACTTCATCGCCTTCGATGAGGACTTGCTGATCCGGCGCGAATTGGACCGCTTCTTCCGCGATCAGGGGGTGGAAGTCAACCAGGTGATGCAATTCGACAACATACAGACCATCAAGGAAGCGGTAGCGTTGGGTTCCGGAATCAGCATCCTTCCGGAGCGCACCATGCAAACCGAAATCGATCAGGGCCGTCTGNNCATCGTGCACCGCAAGCGCAAGAGGTTCAACCTGGCCGCACAGGCTTTCTTAAACCTGTTGCGTGAGCAGCCGGCGGCGCAGGCTTCATGAACGGGGCGCGCGCGGCCTGGCTAGCAATAACGCTGGTAGTGGTGCTGGGCAATATCGCCCTGGCGGCCGGCGCCGACATAGTGGCCGACGTGCGCGCCGCATCCGATGCCCGAAACTTCGCGCTGGCCGAGCGCGAGATTCAGAGCTACCGTTCGACTGTGGGCGTGACGCCGGACATGCTCGAAGCGCTTTCCTGGCTGGCGCGCGGCACGTTGGACGATAAGCAATACGATCGCGCGGACGCGTATGCCAACGAGACGCGGCAGCTTTCGCTGGATCTGCTCAAGCGAGTGGGGAAAGGAGACGCCCCGCTGGTCACCGCGCTGGGCGCCGCCATCGAAGTTCATGCGCAGGTGCTGGCAGCGCGAGGCCAGCGCTCGGAGGCCATCGCCTACCTTAAAACCGAGATGGCCACTTGGGGTGGCTCGCCCATTGCCCCCCGCATTCAAAAGAACATCAATCTGCTGACCCTGGAAGGCAAACCCGCGCCGGCCCTGGACGTCAGTCACTGGTTGGGAGCGCGGCCGTTATCGCTGGCCGCGCTGAAGGGCCATCCCGTGCTGCTCTTCTTCTGGGCGCACTGGTG
>PKYZ01000155.1 GCA_003132865.1 Bryobacterales bacterium | reverse complement strand
CCCGCACCAGCCTGCAGCAGCTCAATCAGCTTGAGGACCGTGCCGCCTAGAATCGTCGCGCCGCGCGAAGAATTTGAGGTTTAGTAATACAATAGCGTTTGCAACCCGGATCTCCCCTGGGATGTCGATTCGCTGCTCGTGGCGGACTCGCACCCATTCGCACGACATCGAACTGACGGTGGAGGCCGCCGCGCAGCAGATTCTTGGCGCCGACCCGGTCATAGGCGCGCGGTTTGATCCGTGGCGCGTGGGCCGCGAGACCGGCCGCGGCGGCATGGGAATCGTCTACCTGGTGGTCCGCGACGACGCCCAATTCCAAAAGCATGCCGCCTCAAGCTCATCGGAGCCGGTATGGACACGGCGGAATTGCTCTCCGGAAGGGCACCCTTCCCAGCGATGGACTATGGCAGATGCCTTCCAACGCCAACCTGCACTTCCTTCTGGCGGAAGCCTATTGACGGGGGGACGCAAAACGGACGCCGGGAAAGAAAAAAAGCGGTCCTTATGTGAACTGCTCGAAAATCTTCCCGCGATTTTGCGCATTACCTGGTGGATGGATTTCAGTTCATCTGTGCAAATTAGAAAACGAGAACAAGACGATGACTATCAAGACGAACGTGAAGGCCGGCGGCGGCCAGCCGCCCTTACCCGCACAAAAGGAGCGCATCAAAATGAAACGAATCGTTAACGGGTTGAGCCAACTGAACCGGGGACGCAGGGCGTACGCTGTTTTCGCGCTGTGCGCAGCGACAGCGATGGCCCTGCCTGCACAGAAGACTTTCACCACGCTGCAAAGCTTTGATAGCACGGACGGCGCAAACCCCGGGGCGGCGCTGGTCCAGGCCACCGATGGGGACTTCTACGGGACAGCGTCCAGTCAGGGGGCCAACGGCGGGGGGACGATCTTCAAGGTCACCCTGAGCGGCACGCTGGTGACGCTATACAACTTCTGCTCCGAAAGCGGGTGCACGGACGGCGTGCTCCCAGAAGCGGCGCTCGTCCAGGCCACCAGCGGCGACTTCTACGGGACAACAAACGATGGCGGGTTGAGCTATGGGACGGTCTTCAGAATCACACCGGGAGGCACGCTGACGACGCTGTACCGCTTCTGTTCCCAAAGCGGGTGCCGGGACGGCTCAAACCCCTTCGCGGGGCTGGTCCAGACCGCCAATGGGGACTTCTACGGGACAGCAAGGAATGGCGGGGCCAACGCCGTTGGGACGGTCTTCGAAATCACCCCGAGTGGCACGCTGACGACGCTATACAGCTTCTGCTCCGAAAGCGGGTGCGCGGACGGCGCAAATCCCGTGGCGGGGCTGGTCCAGGCCACTAATGGGAACCTCTACGGGACAACGTTGGCCGGCGGCGGGGCCACCAATGGTGGGACGGTCTTCGAAATCACCCCGAGCGGCAGGCTGACGACGCTGTACACGTTCTGTTCCCAAAGCGGCTGCACGGACGGCTCAAACCCCCTCGCGGGGCTGGTCGAGGCCACCAATGGGGACCTCTACGGGACAACGAACGGCGGCGGGGCCAGCGACCTTGGGACGGTCTTCAAAATCACCCCAAGCGGCACACTCACGACGCTGCACAGCTTCGACAGGACCGACGGCAGCGCCCCCGGAACTGTACTGGTCCAGGGCACCGACGGGAACTTCTACGGGACAACGTATGGCGGCGGGGCCCACGGCGACGGGACGATTTTCGAGATGGCTCCGAGCGGCACGCTGGCGACGCTACACAGCTTCTGCCCGCATGGCGCCTGCACGGGCGGCAGAAACCCAGAAGCGGGCCTGTTGCAGGCCACGAATGGGACGTTCTACGGGACCACGTATTTTGGTGGGGCCAACCGCTATGGGACGGTTTTCAGCTTGTCTGTGGGCCTTGGCTCGTTCGTGAAAACACAGCCTGCGAGGGGCGAGGTGGGAGCGGCCATCAATATTCTAGGGACCGATTTGACCGGCGCGACCAGCGTCAGCTTCAATGGCACTGAGGCTACGTTCACCGTGGTTTCGGGTTCCGAAATCACCACCACCGTACCCGTCGGCGCGACCACCGGCACGGTCCAGGTGGTGACACCCAGCAGCACGCTGTCGAGCAACGTGCCCTTCCGGGTGCCATAAAAAGGCCGCGCTTATTCAACGGCAACCGCCCGGCGCGGTTTGGTCCCTAGCGGTGGGCCGCGAGATCGGCCGCGGCGGTATGGGAATCGTCTACCTGAGTGGTCCGCGACGACGCCCAATTCCAGGAGCACGCCGCCCTCAAGCTCATCGGCGCCGGTATGGACACGGCGGAATTGCTCCTCCAGTTCCGGAAGGGGCGCCCGTTCCCGGCGATGGACTATGGCAGATGCCTTCCAACGCCAACGAGCACTTCCTTCCGGCGTGCGCCGTCCGGTCTTGGCCATCCGGCAGAGCCGTTGTCATACAACGCACGCCGAAATGTGCGCCAGAAAAACGATGCGGCCCGAGAAAATCCGCTCCTGTTTTACGCATTACCCTTGGGGAGAGGTGTACCTCGCTAGCCAAGCCATGCCGGACAACTGGGAGAAGGTTCAGGAAGTATTTTTCGCGGCGGCCGACCTGCCGTCCGCCGAACAGCAGCGCTTTCTCGAAGGCGCTTGCCGGGGCAACCCGGATCTCCGCCGGGATGTCGATTCGCTGCTCGTGGCGGATCGCACCCATTCGCACGACATCGACCTGGCGGTGGAAGCCGCCGCGCAGCAAATGGTCGGCGGCGACCCGGCCATAGGCGCGCGGTTTGGTTCCTGGCGCGTGAGCCGTGAGATCGGCCGCGGCGGCATGGGCATCGTCTACCTGGCGATCCGCGACGACGCCCAATTTCAAAAGCAGGCCGCCCTCAAGCTCATCAGAGCCGGTATGGACACGGCGGAATTGCTCCTCCGGTTCCGGCATGAACGCCAGATTCTGGCGAGCCTGGACCATCCGTACATCGCGCGTCTGATCGATGGCGGCACCACGCCGGAAGGACGCCCGTTCCTGGTGATGGATTATGTGGAGGGTCTCCGCATCGACCACTGGTGCCGCGACCGAGGCATTGCCGTCGAGGATCGCTGCCGCCTGTTCCTCAAGGTCTGCGAGGCGGTGTCGTATGCCCATCGCAGCCTGGTGGTGCACCGCGATCTTAAGCCCGGCAACATTCTAATCGCGGCGGATGGCTCCCCGAAACTGCTGGATTTCGGCGTGGCCAAACTCCTGGCGGCGGATCGCGACCCGGCCTTGACCTCTGGGGGTCTAGCCCTGACTCCCGACTACGCCAGCCCCGAGCAGATTCTTGGCCAGCCCATCACCACGGCCACCGATATCTACTCCTTGGGCGCCATTCTCTACCAGCTCCTGAGCGGCACGAAGCCGCATCGGCTGGATTCCGCAACGCCGGCCGACGTCCAGCGCGCCGTCTGCCAGACGGAGATCCCGCGGCCTAGCGCGGTCGTGGATCGCAGGCTTCCCAACGCCGCGCGTCTGGGACGGCACTTGGCCGGAGACCTCGACAACATCGTGATGATGGCCCTGCGCAAGGAACCCGAGCGTCGCTACTCCTCGGTCGACCAGTTTGCCGACGATATCCGCCGCCACCTGGACGGCCGTGCCGTACGGGCGCGGCAAAACTCGCTGGCGTACCGCACGCGGAAGTTCCTTCACAGGAGGCGCTTCGAACTCGCGGGCACCGCCATCGTGGTGGCCAGCCTGGTAGCCGGTATCGTGATGGCCCTCTCGCAAGGGCGGCAGGCCGAAACAGCGCGGCAGGCGGCGGAATCGCAACGGAAAGTGGCCGAGGTGCAGCGGGCCGTGGCGGAGCGGGAGCGGGCCCGGGCTGAGGCCGCACGTCTTTCCGAGTCCGTGCAGCACCGGATCGCCGATGAACAACGCGATCGGGCAGTGCGCGAGAGTGCCCGCGCCGAACAGCGTCTTACCGAACTGCTGGATCTGGCCGACCGCACCTTGTTCGACATTCACGATGCGATTGCCGCGCTGCCCGGAACGGTGGAGGCGCGGCAGCGGCTGGTAAGAACCACGCTCGACTACCTGGAAAGCCTCGAAAAAACTCATGGCCTGGACGATAGAATGCGGCTGGTGCTTAGCTCCGCCTATCTCAAGATCGGCGCCGCTCAAGGCGATCCCATGGGTCCCAGCCTGCAAGATTCGGAGGGCGCTCTGCGCAGCTATCGCAAGGCCGAGGCAGTGCTGGCGCCCCTGTATAGCCGGCGACGGGATAATCCCACCGTCATGTTGCGCTGGCTTCAGATCGAACGCGGCTTGGCTGACCTAACCGCTAGAAACGGTCATACGCGCGAAGCCGCTGAGGCATTTGTGGCTCTCCTGCCGGCCGCGCACCGGCTGGGCCAACTCGGGCCGTCCAACCTGGAGTGGGCCAGACAGGAGGCCGAGACGACCCACAGCCTGTCCTGGGCCCTGCGCCATTCCTCCGATTTCCGGGGCTCGCTCGTACGGGCCGACCAGGCCATCGCGCTCTGGTTGGATCTGGTGAGCAGGTTCCCCGCGGATCTGGACGTAAAGCGGCAACTCGGATCGGCATACGCGTCGGCCGCGGCCTCGATCACCGACGATTTGGCCCTGGCTGCCCGTTACTTCGTGCAGTCCATTCAGATGCGTGAGCAGATCTTGCAGGCGCGGCCCGAGGATATGGCGCTGCGCCGGGATCTGATCGTGGTGTACGGCAATTATGCAAGCCTTCTGGGTATGCCTTGGCAGAACAACCTAGGCCGTTATGAGGAAGCTAGGGCGTACTGCCAAAAGTCAGTGGCGTTGGCCCGCGAACTGGCAAAAGCCGATCCGCACAATATGACCGCACAATACGATCTGGGAATGGCGCTTTCACGTCTGGGGATGGTGGACCCGGATGCGCAGGGTATGTCCGAGTCGCTGCGGACCCTGCAGGAGGCCGTCGCCATCATCGAACCGGTCGCTAGGGCGAATCCGAAGTCCAGCAACATCGCTGTGCAGTTGGCTCTTGCGCAAGAATATGCCGGGCGGCGGCTCCGGAGTCAGGGGCAGACGTCCGCGGCCGCCGAGCAGTACCGGAAGTCACTGGCCACGATTGACTCGTGCGCTGCCGTCAAGACCGGCGTTCCTTATTGTGCTCAGCAAGCCGCCCTCGATGAGGAGGATCTGGCCTCGCTCTATGCTTCGACTGGCGACCACAGCGCGGCGCTGGTATTCGCCAATCGCGCAGTGAATCGCGCGGAGGCGTACGTGGCTGGCGATCGGCAATCCGACCGGCGCATCGGTCAACTCGCCAAGGCCTACTTCGTACTGGCTTCGGTTTCGCGCGCGGCGGGCGATCGGGAGCATGCCCGTGAGGCAGCCGGACGGGCGGTGTCCCTTTGGCATACGGTTCACGACCAGGGGGTGCTGGCCTTCCATCGCCAGGCGAGGGAGGAGGCGGAGGCCATGCTGCGTGAAACGGCTGTCAGCGCTCCATAGGGATCTTCCCGTCAGACCTTCGCGATCTTCTCTGAAAATCGTAAAATCCACCGCTGCTTTTCGCAGTACGGGTGTGGGATGCCAAGGCTGGCACACCCAAACCGAAAAACAAAAGGAGATCCAATATGAAAGCAAGCTTGAAATCGGCCGGACGAATCGCCGGCATGTTCCTCGGCGTGGCGTTGCTGGGCGGAGTGTGCTTCGCCCAACCCGCCGTGACGCTCTCGGTGAAGGCCGGGCCGCCGACCACCAACCTTTCCGTTTCCGGGAGCGCCTTCCCGGCGTCGACCGCGGTTGACATCTATTTTGACACCACCGATCTGGCGCTGACTGTTACGAACAGCACGGGGTCGTACCAACTGGGCACAGTTCCATTTCGCAACTAGTCACAGCGGACTGAACCCGTACGAAAATGTTCTTAGCCGCACTACGGCGAGCAATTTTGGACTGCGTTGGAGCTACCCCAGCGGAAATTACGTGTACTCTTCCCCGGCGGTGGCCAATGGGGTGGTCTACGTCGGTTCGTACGACAACAATGTTTATGCCCTGAACGCGACCACAGGCGCCGAGCTATGGCAATTCACCACCGGGCATCTCGTGGAGTCTTCCCCGGCGGTGGCCAATGGGGTGCTTTACGTCGGTTCGGACGACAACCATATTTACGCGTTTAGCGAAACGAACAATTCCGCGCAGGCGCCCGGGCGGCCCGACCCGGCGACACTGCGGCCCAATCTTGGCCTGGGCAAGTAGGGCTGAACCCGGACCATCACGGGGCGCACACCTCGGCGCCGACCGCCGCTCACCGCGTCGGGACCGTGAACGGTTCGGTCGCGACCGCGTCCGCCCCGGCGGCTTTGAATTTTGCGGCCGCCCAATCGATCGCCCGCTCGCACGCCGGCGAGCCGGTGGGGCGGCCGCAAAGCTCCCGCAAATCCCCGAGCATGAGCGTCGGTCCCAGCGCGCGGCCGGCCAGCCGCTGCGCAATATCGGCCGTCTGTGAGAGCAGAGCACGCAGGCGGTCAGGGCAGCTACGGCGAACTTTAGACGAATCAGGCCATGGGATTTAGGATACAACGGGCTTGCCGACACGTCTTTCTCTCCGAAGCATGCGTCCTTATGAAAGGAAGAGTACGCCGCATCGCATGCCCATCGAACACGAAAGCCGCGCGGCCAAGATGCTGCGGGAGGTCTTCGACTCCGGACGCCCGCTCACCTACATCCGTTCCGCCGAAGAGCAGCGCGTCGCCCGGGTCCTGCGCGAAGTGAGCCTGCGGCTGGCATCCACGCCCACGCCCGTTTGGATCTGGAGCCTCACCGACGGTATGCATCGCGATGGGGAAGCTGCCCAGACCGGCACCGAATCCGCGCGCGCAGCGCTGGACTTCATCGCCGCGTACAAAGACGCCGCCATCTTCCACTTGAAAGACTTTCACGAGCCCCTGCGCGAATCTCCGGAAGTCCGGCGCCGCCTGCGCGATCTCTACGAGAGCTGCCTCGACCAACGCAAATTCATCGTCATCAGCTCACCGGTGCGCTCGATTCCGGAGGAGGTCGAGCGCAGCCTCCTGTATCTCGAGCTGCGGCCGCCCGACGTGGTCGAGCTGGTCGACTTCCTCCGCGACGAGCTGGCGCAAACTCCGGCGGCCATCGCCGTACCCGATTCGAGCGACGCAAACCTGAACCAACTCGCGCGCTCCCTGCAAGGGCTCACGCTCGACGAAGCCCGCTTCGCGCTGCGGCGTGCGCTGGCTGCCAGCCCCCATCTTGGGCCGGAATGCATACCGGCGTTGCTCGAAGAGAAGCGCCTCCTGGTCAATCGCAGCGGCACCGTCGAATTCATCGCCGAGGGCGGCAGCATGGGTCAGATCGGCGGACTCGAGGGACTGAAGAAGTGGCTGACCGAGCGCCGCAAGCTCTTTCAAATGCGCGACACCCTCAGCGCCGACATCGCGCCCAAGGGACTTCTCATGATGGGCATACCCGGCTGCGGCAAGAGTCTGTCGGTCAAGGCGATTGCATCGTACTTCGAGCTGCCGCTCTACCGCATCGACATGATCGAGATCTTTTCCGGCAGGCATGGCAAGCCCGAAGGAGCTTTTGTGGCCGCCTGCAAGATGCTGGAAGACATGGCGCCCGCCGTCCTTTGGTTCGACGAGATCGAGATGGGCATCACGTCCACCGAATCCGGCGGCGAGCAGGGCCGCATCTTCGCCTTCTTCCTCACTTGGATGCAGGAGAAATCCCGCGGCTTGTTCGTCGCCGCCACCGCCAACCGCATCGACCTATTGCCCGCCGAGATGATTCGCAAAGGCCGCTTCGATGAAGTGTTCTTCGTCGACCTGCCGCTCGACGACGAACGCATCGATATTTTCAAGATTCACCTCAGCCGCCGGGGCGCAGATCCGGCGCGCTTCAACCTGGCGCAGTTGACCGAGTTCACCATTGGCTGGACCGGCGCCGAGATCGAGCAGTGTGTGGTGTCCGCGCTGACCAAGGCCAAGCTGGCGGACCGCGACATCACCGAGGACGATCTGTTAAGCGTCGCGGTGAGTATCGTGCCGCTGTCGCGCACCATGAAGGAGCAGATCAACCACATCCGAGGCTGGGCCTTCGAGCGCGCCGTCCGCGCGTCCCCCCGCCAGGGCGGCCAGTGGTAACTCAGCTTCGTGGCGCACGCACCTGAGTTTCGCTTAAGCAGTGGGTCAGTTTGGAATAGCCGCAACCCGGCGGGGCGGCCTGGGAGGCCGCCGGACCCAGAATAGGCGTTAAAATAAGGCA
>PKYZ01000351.1 GCA_003132865.1 Bryobacterales bacterium | reverse complement strand
AACTTCGGCGGGCGAGCGCCCGCCTGGAGGAGAAGTCACGACACGCTCGGGTAATGTCTGTTGCTAGCAGCCCTTCTCATCGTCGATCCGCGTTACTGGCTTCAAACCGGGTTCTGGGAAGTGAAGCAGCCGCCTCGGTCGTATGTTCGTTATTCCGCTCAAATACGCCGGCCTGGGCGAACTTCCGGAATTCTGCCGGGCAGTAGGGGCGCTGGGCATGTCTGTCTAGTGCGTTTTCTTGAGCCCAATACCATACTGGAGGCTAGCGTATGAGCAACGCCGACACGGATCGTCTGATTGGGGAGTTTGTGCGGAAATGGGGATTTAGTAATGCTGAGGCGGATGCTGAGCTTGAACAGGATGTTCGAGCGTTGCTGGTGAACGTCCAGGCACCGCCACCCGCATCAATCAAATGGGATGCGGGCGATCAGGTTCCTGGCCGCGGGAGCCGCGCATATCGCCACGACGATGACTAAACAACTCTACCGCGCGGTNNNCGTTGTGTCGCATTATCGACCGCGGCTCGCGTTGCACCCGGCTACGTACAACGCAATCGGCAGAAGCGTTGTTGGATGCGCGGGTCGGCGGATGCCATGGCTTTGGTTTACGGGCTTCCTCCCCCGCGGTCCGCAGGCATCCTAGCCCACAAGCAACACTGTTCACTTAGGCCTTAGGGCAGGCCTCCTGGCATGTCCGTGGTCCGCAGAGGCGAAGACTGGCTGCGGCCAAAAGCGGAAGACGTTGGATGGTGTCTTCCATCGAATGTCAGCAAAGGAGAATTCGTTTTCTATCAAGGATTCGCCGAAGCGGTCGGCGCCGTCGTCGCGCCGTTCTCGGCCCATCCTTTGAGAATGCTCGCTAAAACGCGAGACTCCTCATGAATTGGCAGGCCCTGCGCTGTCCGCCGCGCTGCACGGAGATCCCCGAGAAATGCGCGCGCCTGAGAGATCTCGCACAATAGCTCTAACTTAAACTTACGCTTATCCGGACGATCGATCCTTTTGGCCACGGGCACCGCTTGATCGAGGAGCTTGGATGCCTTCACCCGGTCATTGATTGTGGCCAGTGCGGTCGCGGTCTGGTATAGGGCGTTGGCCTTGTCCGCCGGATCGCCAATCCTTCCGCCACGGCCGCGGCCCGATCGAGGAGCATACCGGCCTTCGCCTTATCACCCGCGGTGACCAGCGTGTTCGCGATCTGGCGTAAGGCGTTGGCCTCTTCCGCTGGGCGTTCGATCTTCCGCGCCACGCCCACCGCCTGATCGAGGAGCTTGGAGTCCTTGGTATTCACCGCCGCGGCGGCCATTGCGGCGGCGATCTGGCTTAGGGCGTCGGCCTTGCACTCCGGACGCCCAATCCCTTGCGCCACAGTCGCCGCTTGATCGAAGAGCTTGGAGTCCTTCGTCTTCACGGCCGTGGCTGCCAGCGCGGTCACGATCTGGCCCCAAACGTCGACATCCTTACGTCCATACGGAGTCCCAGGACCATCGATCTTTTGCGCCACCGCCACCACCCGATCGAGGAACTTGAAGTCCTTCACCCTCACAACGCCAGCCGCCAGCGTCCTCGCGATATCTCCCACGGTTTGGGCGTAGCGTGGGTCAGCCGTCTCCTGCACCCCCGCCGCGTTGTCGCCCGCAGCGGCTAGGGCGGCCGCGATCTGGATCAGGATGTCGGCGATGTTGTGGCCTAAATAGGCTAAGGGTTCAATACCTTGCGCGACGGCCACCGCCTGATCGAATCGAGAAGGCCTGGAGGCCCTTGCGTCACCGTCGCAACTTGGCTTAGGACGATCACCTTGGACGTTGGATCAGAGACTTTTTCAGCCACGGTCACCGCCTGATCGAGGAGCCTAGCGACCTTCGTCTAGTCACCCCAAGCCGCCAGTGCGGTCGCGACTTGGCTCAGGGCCGTGGCACTGTCCGCCGGTTCACCAATCTTCTGCGCAACGGCCACCGCCTGATCTAGGAGCTTAACGTCCTTTGTCTTCACGCCCGCGGTGGCCAGCGCGGCCGCGACCTGGCCCAGGGGCCAGGCCCTGTACGCAGGATCATCAATCTCCCGTGCCACAGCCAACGTCTGATCGGAGTAGCTTGGAGTGGGTCGCCTCGTCATCCCCAGTGGCCAGTGCGGTCGCGACATCTCTCAGCGCCTGGTCCTTCGTTACCGAGTTGTCAATTTTTTTCGCCACCGAAACCGCCTGATCGACGAGCTTGAAGTCCCCGGTCTTCAAAACGGGATCGACGCTTATTGCTCAGATATTCACTCACCCGCTGATCTTAGGAGCGCAGGTACGGTGAAGCGAACTCATCGGCGCCGGGCGGAAGCGACATCACGCGCGCCAGTCCGGGCCGGTCGAGCACGAAGGAATTGGAAGGCAGGCGGGCCGCTCCGCCCGGACAGACGTGTTTCAAATACGCATCCAGGAACTGCTGAATGCGGGTATCGGCGGGACACAGCCGGTCGCCGAGCAACTGATCCTTCCGATAGTAGTTGCGCAGCAGGGGGCGGGCGATTTCCAGAAAGTAAGGGTCCGTGGTGCTATGGCTGGAAGGCTGTCCGAGCGCCATGAGTTTCAGGTTGATGTAGCGGAGCAGTTCCGCGGGTCTGAGTTGGACCGGGGATTATGTGAAGCCGCAAAAGCTGGCTTCCTGGGCCGCCGGAGTCGCTCGGAAATAAATAGATTCTTAAAGTGGCCTAGTGGCCGTATAATTGATAGTGTCCAGGAAGCCAAAACGGAAGTCCCGGCTTAAACTCAGCCGGCCAATTTGGCGGCAGCTCTACGGCGTTACCAGCGTCGGCGGCGACTGAAG
This sequence comes from Bryobacterales bacterium, assembly GCA_003132865.1. Next base: position 1,446 of record PKYZ01000351.1, on the reverse strand, counting down.
GGCAAGCCTATGCTACGGAGGTTAATGAGGTGAGAAGAGGAGAGGCGATGCCATTCGTCAGACAAGCTACAGGAGCAGTGCTGTTTCTCGCGCTGCTCGGCGTTCTATCGTCCCGGATGACTTCGCGGGCGCAGGCGCCGCCGCCGGTCTTTGCCAATTTCGAGGAGGCGCAGACCAACCCTGTGCGCCTTTCGGCGGATGGCACGCTTCTGTTTGCCGTGAACACGCCCAACGCGTCACTTTCCGTGTTCGACGTAACGACGCCAACCAGTCCCAAGTTGCTTGCCCAAATTCCTGTCGGACTGGGGCCCGTCTCCGTAAATCCGCGCACCGGCGACGAGGCCTGGGTGGTCAACCAGGTTTCCAATAGCATCAGTGTGGTCTCTGCGGTTGCTGGCTCGTGGGAAAATGGCGGCATTGTTACGGACACGATCTACGTCAAGCCTGAGCCGATGGATGTGGTATTTGCGGGTTCCAATCAGGCCTATATCAGCGTTTCGCGCGCCAATCGAATCGCGGTAGTCGACGCCAACACGCATGCCTTGATCAGTTCGCTTCCGGTATTCGGCGGCAACCCACGCTCGCTGGCGGTGAGTCCGGATGGGACGACGGTCTACGCCGCCTTTGCTATTTCCGGAAACGCCACCACGATTATCCCGGTGACTCTTGCGCCGGCGCAATGCGGAACCGCAGGCCAGCCTCAGTGCGTTCCTCCCATGAATCCGGCCCTGCCAGCGCCGCCGCGGGTGAGTCTGATCGTCGCGGCCAGCAACGCGGCATGGACTTCGTATATCACATTCAAGATGCCGGACAACGACGTGGTGGCCATCAAAACTGGCGCGTCTCCTTCCATCGCCGGCTATTACTCGGGTGTAGGCACCATCAACCTGGGGCTCGCCGTGAATCCGGTCACGGGCGATCTGTTCGTGGCCAACACGGATGCCCTCAACCTTACTGCCTTCGAGCCAAACCTGCGCGGCCACTGGGTGAATAACCGCATCACGCGCATTCAGATTGCGTCCGGCCAGATCACGCCTTTCGATCTGAATCCGAACATCAACTACGCCATCCTGCCCAATCCGCAAGCGTTGAGCACGGCGCTGGCGCAACCGGCCGGCGTGGCCTTCGATCCCAGCGGGAGTTTCATGTACGTGGCGTCCTTTGGCACGGACCGGGTGGCGCAGGTGGACACCAACGGAAACGTGCTTTGGTTTGTGGAAGTGTCCCAGCCCAGCGGGTCCGGCTCGAATGTGGATCCCGCGCACAAACGCGGACCCAGAGGGCTGGCGCTCAACGCGCCTGCCCAGACGCTGTATTCCCTGAACCGGATTTCCAATAGCATTTCGGTGATTAACACCGTGGCAAGAACGGTGACCAGCGAACTCGCGGTGGGGACCGACCCCACGCCGCCCTCGCTCAAAGCGGGACGCGGATTTCTGTACGATG
>PKYZ01000664.1 GCA_003132865.1 Bryobacterales bacterium | reverse complement strand
GCCCCTGCCGCCATGCTTACCCGGGCCGCTCGGGCGGCGGTTGCAGGTCAATAAAGGACAGCGTATCGTTAAGTAGATCGTCAGGAGGAGTCTGTGACCCCGGAACGTTTCCGCCAGATTGAAGAGCTTTACCACTCGGCTCGGGAGCGCGAGCCGGGGCGGCGAACAGCTTTCCTGGCGGGAGCCTGCAAGGACGATGAAGATCTTCGGCGCGAGGTGGAATCGCTGCTCGCCGAGGACCCGTCTATCACGTGTTTCCTGGAGGAGCCGGTCATGCGGCAGGCTGCGGGACTAGTAGCCTCGCAGCAAAGCAGCAGTGAGTGTCGGTTCGCTCCAGGGCTGGAGCTCGGACCATACATTATCGAGGCCCGTTTGGGCGCCGGTGGCATGGGCGAAGTGTATCGCGCCAAGGACAAGCGCCTCCACCGCACCGTTGCCTTGAAGGTCCTGCCGCAGCGGTTGGCCGACACTCCAGGCCTGCGCCAACGCCTGGAGGGCGAAGCTAAAGCGATTTCATCGCTGAACCATCCCCACATCTGCACGCTGTACGACATTGGACGCCAGGGCGACATCGATTACCTGGTGATGGAGTTCCTCGAGGGGGACACCCTGGCAGAGCGCATTGCGGGCCAGCCGATGGCACTGGACGACCTGCTGGACCTGGCGGTGCAAATTGTGGATGCGCTGGAAGCGGCGCATGCCCAAGGCATCGTACACCGTGACATCAAGCCAGGCAACATTATGGTGAGCGCGCGGGGACAGGCGAAGGTCCTGGATTTCGGAGTCGCCAAAGTGGTGCTCAAATGGGCGGGATCTGCGTCCCAAGCCGCGGGCCAGACGGCCACGGAAACTTTATTGACGACGCCCGGCGCGACCGTCGGCACGTTGGCCTATATGTCGCCGGAGCAGGCGCGCGGTGAGGAATCCGACGCGCGCACCGACCTTTTCAGCTTCGGCGCCGTGCTATACGAAATGGCCACCGGCCAGAGAGCTTTTGCGGGCAAGACCCCGGCGTTGGTCTTTGCCGCCATTCTTACGGAAGGTCCCCCGCAATTGCCGGGCGTGCTGGGCGAGGTGATCGCCAGAGCGCTGAAGAAGAGTCGCGATGAGCGATGGGCCAGCGCGGCCCAGATGAAAGCCGCACTCGCGGAATTGAGGCGGAAGCCGGATCCCGGGGCCACCCTTCCGCCGCCATCGTTGCCGGCGCGAAAAAGAACGCTCGACCGCTTGATCGCGGTTCTATTTCTGATGGTTGCGATGGCGGCAACCGCGCTTTGGTTCGTCCGCACGCGGCAGGCGCCTCATGCCGCCGAAGCCGAAGCTATGGTGACCCCCGCCACCATGCGGCGATCGGTCGCAGTGCTGGGCTTCAAGAACCTGGCCGGAAGGGAAGATGCGGCGTGGCTCTCGGCGGCCCTCTCCGAGATGTTCGTGAGCGAGCTGGCAGCCGGGGAAAAGTTGCGTACCATCCCGGGTGAAAATGTGGCACGCGCCAAAATCGACCTTTCGCTGCCGGATGCGGACGGCTACGGTCGGGACACCCTGGAGAGAATCCGCAAGACTCTGGGGGCCGACTATGTCGTACTGGGGTCCTATTATTATTCCGGAAAAGACGCGGGCGGCCAAGTACGCCTGGACCTGCGCTTGCAAGACTCCCGGGCCGGCGAGACCGTGGCCACGGTCTCCCAGACCGGGACGGACGTCCAGCTTCTGGACCTGGTCTCGCGCACCGGCACACAGGTGCGCGAACGGCTAGGCGTGGAGGGAGTGACACCGGTGGAGGCAACCGCGATGCGCGCCGAACTGCCATCCAGCCCGGAAGCGTATCGGCTCTACGCGGAAGGGCTGGCGCGCCTGCGCCTTTACGATGCCCTGGCGGCCCGCAACCTCCTGGTTCAGGCGGCCGAAGCGGAACCGGCCAATGCCATGGTCCACTCGGCGATGGCACAAGCCTGGACAGCTTTGGGCTATGACGAAGAAGCCAGGCAGGAGTCCCGGAAAGCCAAGGATCTCTCGGTTGGCCTTTCGCGGGAGATGCGGTTGTACATCGAGGGGCGCTATCACCAGGCCACCCGGGAATGGGACCGAGCGGCGGAAACTTATGGCACGCTTTTCGGGTTTTTCCCCGACAATCTCGACTATGGCCTGCGGCTGATCGCCGCTCAAACAGCGGCTGGAAAGGGTAAGGATGCTCTCGGGACCGCGGCCGCGCTGCGAAAACTGCCGGCGCCGGCGCGTGAGGACCCCCGCATCGACATTGAGCAAGCCGCGGCTGCCGAATCGCTCGGAGATTTCCATAGCATGGAACGATTGGCCGCCGCCGCCGTGCAGAAAGGCGAAGAGCAGGGAGCAGGGCTTCTCGTGGCCAGGGCCCGATTAGAGCTGGGATGGGCTTTGGAGCGTTTAGGTCAATTGCCGCAGGCGGCCGCCGTCGTCAGCCAGGCGAAGGACACATTCGCGCGCGCCGGCGACAACGCTGGCGCGGCCAGTGCACTGGACCGGCTGGCACTCGTGCTTTACGACCAGGGCGACATGACCGGCGCACGCGGGCTCTACCAGGAGGTTCTGGGCGTCTACCGCAAGAGTGGGAACCGCAACGGCGTGGCCGCCGCCCTCAACAACAGCGCCAACATCCTCTACGAGCAAGGAAACCTGGGCGCCGCGAAGAAGATGTACGAGCAGGCGCTGTCCATTCAACGCGAGGCTGGGACCAAAGACGATGTGGCCGGTACGCTAGGCAACATCGCGAATGTTCTGGATGGGCAAGGCGATCTGGCGGGCGCCAGAAAGATGCAGGAAGAAGGCTTGCGGAACTTCCGCGCGGTGGCCGACAAGCGAGGTGTGTCTTCCACGCTCTCCAACTTGGGCGCCTTGCTCCGGGAACAGGGCGATCTGGCGGGAGCAAAATCGTATTACGAACAGGCCCTCGCCATGGTCACGGAAACAGGCTACCGCAAGGGCCGCGGCTACGCACTCATGGGGCTGGGACAGATCGCCTTAGCCCGGGGAGACCTCGGCGATGCGCGGCAGAAGATCGAGGAATCCCTGTCCCTCCGCGTGGAGATGGGTGATGAGTTCAATGCGGCTTCCAGCCGCGTGGCTCTCGCCAACGTGGCCGTCGAGGAAGGGCGGCTGGCGGATGCCAGTGCCGGCTTGCGGAAGGCCGTAGAGGTCTTCCACAAAGCGAAAGCCGGAGACGACGAATCCGAGGCTTGTGCCGGGCTGGCACGGGTCCTCGCCGCCGAGGGGAACCGATCCGAGGCGCTGGCCGCGGTCCGGCGCGCCAAGGTATTACAGTTGGGCGTCAGCGATTTTGCGCTTCGCTTCGTGGTGATGATTGCCGAGGCGCGGGTCCCGGCAGATTCCGCGACGGCGGCACTGAACGACACCCGCGAACGGCTTCAATCCGCGCTCGACGAGGCCATACAGCACGGCTACCAGGGCGTTGCGTACGAGATCCGTCTGGCGCTGGGCGAACTCGACATGCGGGCGGGCAAGACGGCGGCAGCGCGCGCCGGCCTGGCGGCGCTGGAGGATGAAGCCCGCGTGAGGGGCTTTGGCCTGATTGCGCGCAAGGCACTCGCGGCGCGTCAAGCACCGGAAGGCCGGTAATGAGGCTGGCGCATGCAAGAGTTGAATCGAACCGGAGTGGCACATGTGCTGGTTCACGAGATCACGCATGTCATCGAAGGAGTCACCCGTCATTCGGCTAGTGGCATCATGAAGGCTCGCTGGGACACTCGTGACTACTTCGATATGCGCCGCAGGCCTCTTGCTTTCGCCCAGGAAGATGTCAACCTGATTTACGATGGCCTGAAGATGCCCCGCGTGGCCCCTGCCGCCATGCTTACAAGTGTCGCTCGGGCGGCGGTTGCAGGTCAGTGAAGGACCGCGTATCGTTAAGAAGATCATATATGAGGAGTCTGTGACCCCGGAACGCCTCGGCCAGATTGAAGAGCTGTATCACTCGGCTCGGGAGCGTGAGCCGGGTCAGCGAAAAGCCTTCCTGGCGGGAGCCTGCAATGGCGATGAGGATCTTCGGCGCGAAGTGGAATCGCTGCTCGCCGCGGACCCGTCCAGCACGTGTTTCCTGGACGAGCCAGTCATGCGGCAAGCCGCCGGGATACTCGACTCGCAGCAAAGCCGCAGTGAGTATCGGTTCGCTCCAGGGCTGGAGCTCGGACCATACGTGATCGAGGCCCGTTTGGGCGCCGGTGGCATGGGTGAAGTGTATCGCGCCAAGGACAAGCGCCTCCACCGCACCGTGGCTTTGAAGGTCCTGCCGCAGCGGTTGGCCCACACTCCAGGCCTGCGCCAACGCCTGGAGCGCGAAGCTAAAGCGATCTCCTCGCTGAACCATCCCGGAATCTGCACGCTGTACGACATTGGCCGCGAAGGCGAAGTCGATTACCTGGTGATGGAATTCCTGGAGGGAGACACCTTGGCACAGCGGCTGAAGCGGGGAGCGCTTCCGTTGTCCGAGGTGCTGGAATTAGCCGTCCAGATAGCCAGCGCGCTGGCGGCAGCGCACGTAGCGGGCATTGTGCATCGCGATCTGAAGCCCGGCAACATCATGCTGACGAAATCCGGAGCGAAGCTGCTGGATTTCGGTTTGGCGAAGGTGCGGGCCGCGGAAGCCGTGGCGGGGGCGGCAATGAGCAGCCCGGCTGAACCGATCACGACGGCGGGCACAGTGGTGGGCACGGTGCAGTACATGAGTCCGGAGCAGATTCAGGGGCACGAGGCGGACGCCCGGAGCGACCTGTTCGCTTTTGGCGCGACGCTCTACGAGATGCTGACGGGCAAGAGGGCCTTCGCGGGCAAGAGCCAGCTCGCGGTAGTGAACGCCATACTGGAAAAGGACCCCGAGCCCCTCAGAGATCTGCAACCGCTAACGCCGCCTGCGCTCGAAAGGGTTGTGAAAAGGTGCCTGGCCAAGGACCCGGAGGACCGGTGGCAGGGCACCAGCGATCTGGCGAGCGAACTGAGATGGATCGCTGAGGCAGGTGGAACACCAGTCACGGCGGCAGGTAGCGAAGCCGTCGCCAAAGGACGAAGGCGCGAGTTGCTGTATGAGGTGCTGGCCGTCATTTTCCTTCTCGCAGCCATCATCAGCGCCGTTTCGTACTGGCGTCTGGCACGGGCCCCAGCGCGTGCCATCACCGCTGAGATCACGCCGCCGGGTAAAGTTCGGTTCAATTCATCCGTAGTTGGCGGAGAGCCCGCACTCTCACCCGATGGGCGCGCCCTGGCTTTCTCCGCGGCGGACGAGAGCGGGAAGACCATGCTTTGGGTCCGCTCCCTGGACTCGCTGGCGGCCCGGGCCTTGCCCGGAACCGAAGGAGCGGCTGATCCGTTCTGGTCGGCGGACAGCCGGACGCTCGGGTTCTTCGCCGGCGGCAAGCTGAAATCCATTGAAGCACCGGGTGGACCGGCCGTTGTAGTGGCCGATAGTGGCCTAAATGAAGCAGGTGGAAGCTGGAACCGCGACGGAACCATCCTGTTTGTGCCGGATGCCACCAAGGGCGTGTACAAGGTGACGGGCGCGGGTGGCAATCCGCTCCCGGTCATCGCGGGGGATCCTAACAGATTCTTTGCTCAGCCGAGGTTCCTGCCGGATGGAAAGCATTTCCTCTTTGTGTCCAGCGGCAGCGATCCTGCATCGCGAGGAACGTATTTTGCCTCGCTGGACGGCAGGGAAAAGCGCCTGGTAGTGGGGGGGAATACATTCGCCATATACGCTTCCGGGTTCTTGCTCTACCTTCGCGAGGGCACCCTAATGGCACAGGCTTTCGACC
>PKYZ01000560.1 GCA_003132865.1 Bryobacterales bacterium | reverse complement strand
TTCGTCCGCCAGTTCCTGCAGGTGTAGCTTCCAAGTCCGGGATCGGCTGCTGTTACTCCCCCCGGCATCGGCGCAGATCAGGATTCGCTTGGCCCCCTGCTTCCTGTGGCGTCCGGCCAGTTTCCACCACCGCCGGATGCTTTCCACCGCGAACTCCGCTGTTCCGGAAGGAGGCTACCTGCCTGTTGATGTAGCGGAACTGCTGGTCCCGGCTCCGGTGTTGCGGGCCTTCCCCGGGTCTTCTGATTCAACTGCATCGAATACCCCGTCTTCCGCAGACATCGTGCCACCGTTTTGTCGCTCACCGGGTGGCCTTGTCGGGTCAACTCTTCCGCCATCGCTTCGGTAGATTTATTTCGTCCACGCAGGGCGCTCATCGGATCTCCCGCCGACGTCTCTTCCAGGATCTTCCCAAGCTGTACTGGCAGACTGGGTCGGCGTCTTCCACCTTTTTCCGGCCGCCACCCGCCTCCCGGATTTGTCCTTGCTCCGCCACCGCCAGTTTCTTCCGACTGTTCAACGCCGCCACCGCCTTGGTGATCGTCGTTCGCGACATCCCCGTCAACTCCGATAAGCCGCTAATTCCCCCTCGTCCTTGATCCAGCGCTTTATCGGCCACGAACAACCGCGCCTGATACTCATTGAGCGTACCCAGAACTTTCAGCCAGCGACTTTCTCGCGCTGTACGACGTGCGGACCTTATCATCCACCCTACAGTATCCGAAACCGCGTCAAATGTCCAGCTTGTTTATCCGGCCCCCCCTTAGTGGCGACGCTCGGACTGCCCATCTCTGCCGACATCTCACTGGACGGTGAAGACGCTTTTACGGGTGGCGGTACCGGCGGCGGTTTTCACCGATATTGGCCCGGTGGTCGCTCCTGGAGGAACGACGGCTCTGATGCTATTCACGTTGAGCACAGTGAAAGTCGCCGCCACGCCGTTGAAGGTGACGGCCGTTGCGCCGATGAAGTGGGCGCCTCGAATCAATACGCGCACGCCGGCCGCTCCCGTGGCCGGCGAAAAACCGCGTATGGCCGGGCGGGGTGGCGCAGCGGTATTTACAACGAAGATGGTGCCCAGACCGGTCGCGTTGGCCCCTCCGTAGCTCGCCGTTCGATACAGATTTCCGTCGGAAGCCCAGAGGAGGTTCCCGTAGGGGGCACCGCCGGTATTGTAGTAGTCCAGCGGGAGGACCTGGACAAGAGAACCCGTTGAAGTGAGTTCGTAGACAACCCCAAAGCCGGTCTTGGGTCCTGATATAGTAGTGCCCCAGAGATTGCCGCCGGAAGATTGGAGAAGCCCCCCAAGAGGACCGTTTCCGGTTGTGTTCGAGTCGAAGTTGTACAAAGTCTGAAAACCACCCGTCGTGTCGATTTCGAAGACCGTTCCACACCCGTTCCCTCCACAGCCGCCACTTGTCCCTCCCGAGAGCGTGGTGCCGTAGAGCTTCCCGCTTATCCCTTGGATGAGCTGTCCACTCGGACCGCTGCCGGCGGGAGTGGCAATCCCGAAATTGTGTAACACGTTAACGACTCCGGCGGGCGTTGCTTGAAAGACCGTGCCTCCGCCCGACTGGCCGCAGGCGGAAGCCACGCCATAAAGGAGTCCGTCAGACGCTTGCGTCAAACCGGTCCTAATCCAGCAGCCTGTCGTGGAGTTGAATTTAGAGAGGGTTTGGACCGAGTTCAGGGAGACAACTTGAAAGATAGTGCTAAAAGTGGTGCCATAGGTGGTGCCATAGATTGTGCCGTTCGCGGTTTGCGTGAGACCCCCTTGAGGACTGGCTCCGTCCGGGCAGGTGGGCTGAGTGCAGAACGCGTAGACACTCTGGAATGACGTCCCATCCTTGCTGACGCGAAAGACGGTGCCACAGCCATACACGCCAGCGCAGTTCTGCTTTCCTACGCCACCATCGCGAGTGGTCCCCCATAGATAACCGTCTCTGGCCTCGAGCAGTTGACCGTACGGAACAACTCCATTGGGCGCGGTCTGAGTGGCATTGTCCAAAGGAAAGTTGTACACGACGGTGAACTGGCCGGACGGTGTAATCCGAAACACAACCCCGACGGAGGGGTATGCGCCAGACGCCGTGCCATAGAAGTTGCCGTCGCTGGCTTGGATGATGAGGGAAAGGGGTTCGCCGGCGGAGCCCGATCCCGGGAACGTATAGAAGACGCTGAGCGAATTCCGTGCAAGAGCGGCAGACGCAAAGCCTGTGACGAGAAGTACGGTTAATTTCATCGAGTTTCCTTTCTCTGGCCAGGACGGCCTACCAGAGAACGCGATATTCGCGTCGACTTATGATCACCGGGAGTGCCACGAAGTGGTTAATTCGTGTCAGGCGCATTTGAGGGATGTTTTCGACGACCCTGCCCTGAGCCCCGTGCACCGGATGTGGCGTGACAAGACCTGCTTCTGCGAGACCGCGTAACAAGGTCCAACAAGATCGACGCCGGTCGCGCCCGCAGCGGAGTCTGAAGCTGAATTGTCGGGCACGGTCCGATCTCGCGGATTGGATAGGACAAAGGCGTTCCCCAAAAGTACTTCAGGAGGGATGGATCCTGGATGGTTTGCGTTCTCGACGAGGTACGAGGCTAGCGCACGAGGGGGACCGGAGCGACGTGGCTGGTGCACAACCCGACAGTCAGCGAGAATTTCTAAAGCGTCAAACCCTTTCGAAAGCTTTAGCTTCCTCTTACCCCCGGAAATGAATTCAGGACGCGTCTGAATGCTCAAGGGCCGAGGGTCGAGCGTGCTTGCGATCAATGCTCTTCAGATTCGCCAACCTTCGCCGCCAGGACGTCATACGTCGTTACGGGTCCATTCTCGACGTGAGACATGTCGAGAATGGACCTACCGAATAAAGAATGACAATCAAGGCAAGAATAGCGGAGAGTACTGTTCCCGTACGCTAGCTTGCCTGTTACCGGCAATGGTTCTGTGCGTCGCATTCGTTTGTAAAAGTGACAGTTGGCGTAAAGTCGCCGAACCATGCCACTCCGTCCTGCACCATCCGCCATTGAAAAGGAAAAGTTCCGACCGCGTTAGGATCGGTCACTGTAAAATTGAATACAGCTTCCGCTCCTGGCGGCACAGGCGAAGTCAAGCCGACACGATCCAATCGCCATGTTGTACAATGTTGTACTGTCTTGTGGATCCTGCGAGCCCAGGTGATAGTTCGTGGAAGGCAACCACGTGGTCTCGCCCGTGTTCCTCATCGTGACCGATACGGCATAGGCCTGACCAGGAGCCATGCCGGAAGGCACCGACTGCGACACGAACTGCGCGGCGTTACCGGGAATAGAAACACTAAGTGAACTGATGCCCGATCCGCTCGGCACGTCGCAGAGCAATGCGATAGCTTCGTTGGGTTGGACACCACCGCGGTGGTGAATGTCAGGGTTTGCGCGGCCCTGGGAATGAACGTACCGCTGGTTCCGTCGGCGCCGTTTCCATTACCATCATACGTCCATGCATAACAGGTTGGACCGCCCAGGAATCCGTTCCCCAAGGCAAAGTTTTGGACAGCAATAGCATAGGTGTTTGATCCATCCACGGGCAGATCGAACATTAGCCCGACTTGGTAACCGCACTGGTTGACGACCGCGCCATAGTTTCCGGCAAGACAACTATACGGGTTCTGTACGGAGCTGAGGGGGTACCGTACGTGGAACGAGGCGAAAGCCGTGGTGGTCCGCGTATAGGCCGGAGCGTTGGCTGCTACTATCATAAGGCACTCTCCTAGAACGAGCGATTGAGTGTTGATTATAACTTTCATTCGTGTTTCTCCTCTTCGGCACCTTAGTGCCGGTGATTGAAGCGATTTTCGTGGTTTGGGGAGGGGCAAGAATGATCGGCCAGCACACCGTCTTTTGTTGATCTGGCATCCACCGCCCGATGACTTGTAATCCCGTCCTCGCTATCTAACGTGCGGTTCCGTGGCGAATCTGATCAGATGACCAGCCAGAATTTCACGTCAACGCCCGAGTGCAAGCATTTTGCGGATCGGCGGCGCGGTTCACGCCATTTTGCACCCAGAGCCGGTGCACTGAGGCTCATGGAATTCCAAATCGTGGCCGACTAAAAAGTAAAACCATGCCGATCCACCGGTGGCTCCGATTCCTGCAATCGTGATGATCCGCACAAATGCCATGAGACGAAGCAGAGCTCGATCAAGGACTATGTAGTTAGGGATCTCCCGTGAGTGGACAGGAAGTAGGCCCGGTCACGCAACCACTCCTCGACTGGAGTCGTGGCGATCAGACCGCCCTCGATGCGCTGATGCCGCTCATTCTGATGCCGCTCATTTATGACGAGTTGCGGCGTCTGGCGCGCCATCATATGCGCCGCGAGGGGCCGGGTCACACTTTACAGACCACTGGCCTGGTTCACGAAGCCTATCTGCGCCTGGTGGATCAGAAGACCCCCTGGAAGAGCCGGGCGCATTTTTTTGGAATCGCTTCACAGATGATGCGGCGAATTCTGGTGGATCACGCCAAAGCCGCCCACTCGGCCAAGCGCGGCGCGGCCGCGCCCCGTCTCCAGCTTGACGAAGCCCTTGAGGCCATAGAGCGGCCCGACCGGAACCTGGTGCTGCTGGACCAGGTGCTCACCGAGTTCGAACAGATTGACGCGCGCGCCGGCAAGGTTGTCGAATTGAGGTTTTTTGGGGGTTTGTCCAACGAAGAGATTTCCGAAGTGTTGGGCATCTCGACGGCCACCGTGCAGCGCCAATGGAGAGCGGCGAAGGTCTGGCTCTATCACGCTATGGGGGACCGCGAGGCGGTATGACGCAGGTGCCATGGAACCAGATGCGAAGCGTCGTCGAATCGGTGATGGACCTGCCGCTTTCCGAGCGCCAGCCGTACCTGGATCGCGCCTGCCCGGATCCGGAGCTGCGCAAGTACGTTGACTCGCTGCTCGCATCCTTCGAGCGGGCCGACACCAATTTCCTGACGGTTCCGGCAGCGGCGCTCGTCGGCCCGGAGTGGACTGGCGACCACACGTGGACCGGACGGACGATCGGCCCCTATCAAATCCTGGAACAGATCGCGGAAGGCGGAATGGGAGCCGTCTATCGCGCGGTGCGCGCCGATCGACAATATGAAAAGCAAGTTGCGATCAAGGTGATCCGCGGGGGTGTGGGTTCCGCTCTCACACTCGCGCGATTCCGCGCCGAGCGGCAGATCCTGGCCAATCTCGACCACCCCAACATCGCACGGCTGCTCGATGGCGGCTCCGAAGAGAACACCCCGTACTTTGTAATGGAGCTGGTACACGGCGTTCCCATCGACCGCTATTGCCGGGAGCGCGATCTTTCCATCGCCAAGAAGCTGACCCTGTTCCGCACTGTGTGCCCCGCGGTGCAGCACGCCCACCAGAACCTGATCGTGCATCGCGACCTGAAGCCCGGCAACATATTAGTAACCTCGGACGGCGTGCCGAAGCTGCTGGACTTCGGAATCGCAAAGATTCTCGATCCGGAGAACTTCCCTGGAGCCCCGGAACCTACCGCGCCCATGATGCGGATGCTGACGATCGAGTACGCCAGCCCGGAACAGGTACGAGGCGAACCGATCACCACGGCTACCGATGTCTATTCGCTCGGAGTGGTGCTGTATGTCTTGCTGACCGGTCGACTGCCGTATCCCGGAACGGGTGCGGCCTATGAGATCGCTACCGCGATTTGCCAGACGGAACCCGCAAAGCCAAGCTCTGTCTCTCCGAAGTTGCGACGCACGCTCTCGGGCGATCTCGATACCGTGGTGATCAAAGCGCAACAGAAAGAGCCGCAGCGGCGATACTCCTCCGTCGAGCGGTTCTCGGACGATCTCCGCCGCTGTTTGGAAGGATTGCCGGTAAGTGCGAGACCCGATAAGTTGTCCTACCGCGCTTCCAGATTTGTGCGGCGGAACAAAAAGAGCGCGATCGCGGCCGCGTTGGTTCTGGTGCTCTAATTGCCGGCCTGTGGATCGCGGTGCGGGAGGCGCGCATCGCCGAAGCCCAGCGGGCGCGCGCGAAGAGGCGCTTCGCCGATGTCCGCAAGCTTGCCAACTCGCTGATCTTCGAGTTGCACGACTCCATTCAAAATCTGGCAGGCTCCACGCCCGCCAGAAAGCTGCTGGTGGATCGCGCGGCCGAGTATTTGGATAGCCTCTTCAAGGAGGCCGGCAACGACACCTCGCTGAAGCGCGAGCTGGCGGAGGCCTATCGGCGGCTCGCAATCATTCAGGGAGATCAGTTCAGCGCCAGTCTGGGCGACCCTAAGGCCGCCCTGGCAAGCGCCCAGAAAGCCGCCGCGCTTTGGACCGAAGTGGCTGGAGTCGATCCCAGCAACGTCGAAGACCAGCTCAATATGGCGTATGGAGACCGGCTGGTCGGCAACATGTCAGCCAACGTCGGCGGGGATGCGGCCGCGCATCTGTCCAAGGCGATCGCCATCTCCGAAGGGCTGCAAAACAAATGGCCGGACTATCCGCGAGTGAAAAGAGAGCTGTCACGCGAGTACGGGTCGCTGGCGACTCTCCTCGATAACGCTGGACAGACTCGGGAGGCTCTTGGCTATCTCGAGAAAGCATATGCCATCCACAGCGCCATTCTTAAGAGCAAAGCGGGAGACCGGGGTGCGCTGCGCAGCTTGGCAGTGCTCGAAACCGAGATCTGCGGCAACCTTGCCAGGTTCGGTCGATGGAGCGAAGCCCTACGGTTGAACCGGGAGTCATTGCGCAAGTTTGAAGCGCTTACCGCCGACCAAACGGACGCGGCCGTGAGACGTGAGATGGCGTTTGTTCTTTTCGAGCAGGGCGAGATCCGGAGCATGCAAGGAGACTTGGCTGCCGCGCTCAGGACGTATCGTCAAGGTTACACGATGGTAGCGCCGTTGGCGGCCGCCGATCCGCAAAATGCTTTGCTGCAGGGAGATCTGGCCGGAGCGTACATGGCAATCGGAAGCACCCTCGCTCGTACGGGAAGGGTCGCAAAGGGGCTGAAGCTATTGGAGAGAGGCGGCGATATCATCAGGCGGTTGCCTGCGCGCGAATCGTCTTCGAGCGATTTTCGATCTGGGGCCGCCTTGCATCATGTTGCGATGGGAGAAGCGCTGGCGAGGAAAGGCGATCTCGTAGGGGCGCTCAGGAGCTACGGCGAATCGCTTAAGATCTTCGGCTCCCTGGCATCTCAACCAGCCGACCGTAAGGCCTTCCTCCATGTGGCGGCGGTGCACGTCCAAGAAGGCTCCGTGCTGGCGCGCCTCGGACGAATCGAACCGGCGCGCGCCGTCTATGAGCAGGCCATTTCTTTGGCCCGCCCGTTTGCCTCGGAGCAGGGGGACCCGCAAGCGCCCTACACCTTGGCCGATGCGTATTCCGGCCTTGGGAATTTATGCATGCTGGAAGCTTCCAGCAGAAAGCTCCCAGGAACGGAACGGATCTCGCGCATGCAGCGCGCGCAAGGCTACTACGGGGAAAGTCTGGAAAACCGGAAGCGCATCGGACACGATGCCGCGTTGAGCCCCGACGGATTTGTGTGCGGGAATGCGCGCGAAGCAGCGCGTTCCCTCGCAGCCTGCAACGCCGGCGTTGGGCAACCTGCGGATGAACAATCGGGGCCCTGCGAAGAGTTTTTGAATCAGTTGATCGTTTTTGGTGAACGTTGTCGCGTGTGTAGAAGGAGACCCAATTATGGTCAATCGTTTTGCTCCCTCGCCATGGGCGGTTGCCGGTACCCACGCCCTCTGTGCCAAGATCAGTG
>PKYZ01000934.1 GCA_003132865.1 Bryobacterales bacterium | reverse complement strand
ATTAGCAGAACGGTCATCTAGTCACTTCGGGAACGCTTACGTCCGGTCCGTTCGGCGTGACGGTTGGGGCGACGGGATCAGCCGGACCCCAGGGACCGGCCGGACCCGCCGGTCCCGGTGGGCCGCAAGGTCCTCAGGGTCCGGCTGGCGCAACTGGAGCACAAGGGTCGGCGGGTTCACAAGGTCCTCAGGGTCCGGCCGGATTGGCTTGGCGATCGGCTTGGAGCACCACCACGACCTACAATTTGAACGACGCGGTGGATTATAGCGGCGCCAGTTACATCAGTCTAGTAGCCAATAACAAAGGCAACGCGCCCAATAATTTCCCGGCCGATTGGAGCCTCCTGGCGCAGGCCGGCGCCCAAGGCGCGACCGGACCGGCCGGCCCCAACGGGGCGCAAGGGGCAACAGGCGCGACGGGAGCAACCGGGGCCCAAGGGGCATCGGGTCCACTAGGTCCGACGGGAGCAACCGGGGCACAAGGGCTAACAGGTCCGACGGGGCCGGCGGGATTGGTCTGGCGATCGGCTTGGAGCACCACCACGACCTACAATCTGAACGATGCAGTGAGGTATGGCGGCGCTGGTTACGTCAGTCTGATTGCCAATAATCAGGGTAACGAACCGGATAAGTCTCCCGCCGATTGGAGCGTGCTGGTAGCCCCAGGCGCGACCGGACCGGTGGGCCCCCAAGGGCCACAAGGATCCCAAGGCGGGACGGGAGCAACCGGGCCGCAAGGACCATCGGGTGCACAAGGTACGACGGGAGCCACCGGGGCACTAGGCCCGGCAGGCGCGACCGGACCGGCGGGATTGGTCTGGCGATCGGCTTGGAGCAACGCCACGCTCTACAATCTGAACGACGCAGTGAGGTATGGCGGCGCCGGTTATGTCAGTCTGATTGCCAATAATCNNAAGCCGGTCTACAAGGTCCGACGGGAGCAAACGGGGCACAAGGCCCGGCAGGTCCGACCGGGCCGGCCGGAATGGTGTGGCGGTCGGGCTGGAAGAGCAGTATATCGTACGACGCAAACGATGCCGTGGTCTGGAATGGCTCCAGCTATATCTCCCTTTCGGCCAACCAGGGTGAACAGCCAGACATATCTCCGGGATTCTGGAGCCTGTTGGCGCAAATGGGTGCGACAGGATCGGCAGGGTCGCAAGGAATACAGGGTTTTACGGGCCCAGCCGGGCCGCAAGGGGGCACGGGCGCGACCGGAGCGACAGGGGCAACGGGCCTGGCCGGACCAGCCGGAACGAACGGCAACACAGTTTGGAATGGGACCACTACCCCACCGGGCACGACGGGTGCCAACGGCGACTTTTACTTGAACACAGACACCAACTGCCTGTACGGTCCGAAGGTTTCCGCCGGGGCTTGGCCGACAAGCTGTGTGATGCTGGTAGGCCCACAAGGGATTCAGGGCGTGGCCGGGCCGCAAGGGCTCACAGGCGCGACCGGATTGACAGGGGCAACGGNNATTGACAGGGGCAACGGGCCAGGCCGGGCCAACCGGATTGACAGGGGCAACGGGCCAGCCCGGAGCAACCGGGGCACAAGGAGATCCAGGACCACCGACCATTTTGAGTGGCTTCTGCGGGACAACGACACCCTCGAACTCGGGCACTGCGACGGGCGTTCTGCTGCAATTGGGTTCGGAAGATGTCACCGCACCAGGTTGCTTCAACGGCTATACTCCAAGCACGGTTGTCGGCTTGCCGATGCCCTCCGCAGGCACTCTAATGAACCTGACAGTTGCCTCGAATGCACTTGTTGGTTCGTATCCTCCGATCTTGGTTAGCGTCTATATCAATGGCGTCATTACGAGCATTGGTTGTACGATCAATTCGAGCAACAACTGCACGGATAATGTGTACACTGCAGCCGTCCCAGCTGGGGCGACGGTGGCTGTGCAACTATCAGCCTCATCCGTCCCTGCCGGCAATTTGAGCGTGCATGTCTCGCTTGAAAAACAGTGAGCGATTGGAACGGTTGTCAACCACGAGATGGTCTGTGCCGTCGAGGGCGCTCCGCACGCGCAAATGGCCCGTCTTTTCATGACTGTTGGAGCACTACTTGAGCTATGTGCCGTAACCGAAGAGACCGCTCGGTAATATTTCGCCTGACCCAGGACGAATACCAGATGCTGAAAGCCGCTTCGGAGCGCAATTGCGCCCGCAATCTCTCCGACTTCACCCGCGGCGAGGTGCTGAATGCTCTCAATTCGCGGGCTGCCGGAAACCATGTCGAGCAGACGTTTAGCTCGATCAAGCAAAGCATGACCGAACTACAAGCCACCATGCTTCGCCTCCAATCTGTTCTGGAAGGAGTGAACAATGCTAAAAGCACCGCCGGATCGTAAACCGTGTTGCTGGTCTTGATTTTCGCCTGCGTCTCTTGCTTTCTGCCTTGTGATCGCCGGACGCGGTGTCTTCGCCGAATTCGCCGCCGTGCCGGCGCTGGCGAAGAATTCCCCGTCCGCGAAAAATCATCTTCTCCAGTCGAATTATCCATTTGAGCTCTATCTCTAACTCTATCGGTGGCGGCTGCGTTACCATAGGTGGTAAGGAAAGGTGCCCCATGCGTTTACGCCTGTTCGCCGCCGTAACTGTCCTGACCGGCTCGCTGTTCGCCGCCGATCCCGAACTCGTCAGTCTGGCCATGCCGGATTCCCAAGTGATGGCCGGAGTCAACGTCGAGCAGGTGATGCTCTCTCCGCTCGGCCAGTATCTTCTGGCGCAAACCGGCCAACTGCCCTACAGCGGTCTCGAAAAGCTGATTGAAACCGCGGGCTTCGATCCGCGCCGGGATCTGCGGGAAATACTGGTGTCTTCGAATGGGCAGCCGGGCAGCGGCTCTGGTATCATCCTGGCGCGTGGCGCTTTCGATGTGCCCAAGATCCTGGAGGCGGCTCAGGCCGGCGGCGCGACAATCGAAACGTACAAAGGCGTTTCGATCATAGGAAAACCGAAGCAGGATTCTATGGCGTTCCCGGATTCCACTTTGGCGATTGCCGGGGATGCCGCAGGCGTGCGCGCCGCCATCGACCGCATGTCGGCTCCGACGGCCATCAGCTCCGCCCTGGCGGTGCAGGTGAACCAGTTGAGCACTACCGAGGATGCCTGGTTCGTCTCGATGGCGCCGCTTTCCCAGTTGCAGCCGCAGGCGCCGGGGGCTACGGGAGCGGGTCCGGGCCCATTCGCGGTGCTGAGCAAGGTGCAGCAGGCCAGCGGTGGCGTGAAGTTCGGGGCCAACGTGGTGGTGAGTCTGCAGGCTGTCTCGCCGACGGACCAGGACGCCGCGGCGCTGGCGAGTGTGCTCCGTTCGTTTGCTAGTGCGGGGGACCTGTTTATTCCGAACGACGTGTATGTGCCGGCCGCGGCGCTATTGAAGAACCTGAACGTGACGGCTGAGGGGCCGGTTACGACGATCTGGTTGAGCGTGCCGGAGCAACAGATCGAGGATATGATCAAGGCGTCCCACGCCGCCAACGAGGCTCATCGCGAGTTCGCTCCGCACCCTCAGACGCGGCCCATGCAACGGCCCGCGGGCGGCTCAGCCTACGGCGCAACTCCGCAGCGCATTCGCGTGGGGAGTAACGTGCAAAAGGCCAAGCTGGTCCAGCAGCCAGCGCCGGTTTATCCTCCGCTGGCCATGCAGGCGCGCATCTCCGGCGTAGTGCGGATGAACGTGATTATCGGAAAAGACGGAACGGTTCAGAACCTCACGCTTGTCAGCGGGCATCCCCTGCTTGCGACCTCCGCCATGGAGGCGGTGAAGCAATGGGTCTATGCGCCGACTCTATTGAACGGGCAGGCCGTAGAGGTGGTCACGCAGGTCGAGGTGGAGTTTTCGTTAAGTCAGTAAGGCGCGACGGGGCCGATTAACAATCGGCCTGCAGGTTGACAACCTGCCCCACAGAAAATGTAGAAACTCAAGCACGCCGGCTCGAAAGCCGGCGGCAGCCATGATTGGCTGCCCCACAAGAGTCGTCGCGGCGCGCGAAGAAACTGATGGATAGCAGTACAGAATCTGAACTGAGCTACCCCGCCGCGCGCCGCATCATGGCGCGCTTGACTTGCTCCAGCAAAGCGTGCGCGCGCGGAAGGCTCTCCACCGCCTGCCGCACCTCCGGATCGTTGGCCCAGAGCAAGCGGTCGGCGGAGCGCTTGTCAAACGCGCGCGAGTACAGCTCGTACTTCAGCCGATCCTCCACCCAGGCGCGATTTTCGTTGAATTCCGCGTCCGTGAAAATCATGCCCTGCTGGCGCAGATAGTCGCGGAAGCGCGCGACCACGGCGTCGTCCGGCGACCAGCCCTGCGGCAAGTGCGGCGTCTGCGCGCCAAAATACACCGAGCCGAAGTGAAAGAACTCGCCAGGCTGGGGGAAAGGAACCACGCGCCGCTGGAAGGCGTTTAGCATTTGCGGGGGAAATTTCTCGTCCGGAGTGATGCCGCCCCCGCCATATACCGTGCGGCCGCTATCCGTCATCTTCACGTCGTTCGAGTTCTGCGCGTCTTCCTGCCGGTTGTGATAGTAGTAATCGAAAAACGAGCGATTCGAGTAATCGCGCTGGATAAGCCGGCCGCTGGGCGTGTAGTAGCGCGCGATGGTCAGCAGCAGCGCGGCGTCTTCCGACAGCGGAAACTGCGCCT
Organism: Bryobacterales bacterium; assembly: GCA_003132865.1. Next base: position 2,671 of record PKYZ01000934.1, on the reverse strand, counting down.
GCACCAGGCCTTTGCCGAAAGTGTTTTCGCCCATCACCCAGGCCCGGTCGTGATCCTGCAGCGCCCCCGCGACGATTTCCGAAGCGGAAGCCGTATTCCGGTTCACCAGCACCACCACCGGGTATTGCCGGCCATGATTGCCCGTTTTCGCGCGGAACACCTGCTCCGGTTCGGAGCGGCCGCGATGCGAGACCACTGTCTGCTCCTTGCGTAGGAAGTGTCCGGCCACCTCCACGGCTTCGTTGAGCAATCCGCCGCGGTTCTCACGCAAGTCCAGGATCAGACCGTTGATGTTGTCCTCGCCCAACCGTAGCAAGTCTTCTTCCATGTCGCGGCCGGCGCTCTGGGCTTCAAAGGTCTTAATGGTCACACAAGCGATGCCCGGCCGCACCCAAAAAGCGTCCACTACGCTGGGCGAGATTTCGCCGCGCGTCACCATGAAGGAGACCGTCTTCGCGGCGCCATAGCGGCGCACCCCGACTTTCACCTGCGTGCCGCGCGGCCCCTTCAGCCGGTCCGCCACCGCGCCGGAATCCTCGCCTTCCACGTTGTGGTCGTCCACGGCGGCAATCACGTCGCCGCGCCGCAGCCCAGCGCGCGCTGCCGGCGAATCCGGAAACGCCTGCACCACCACCACGTGCGGTCCGTCCATCATCACTTCCATGCCGACGCCGTAATACTGCCCGCGCTGGTTCTGCTGCAGCTGGCGGTACTCTTCGGGATCGAGGAAGTTGGAGTGCGGATCGAGCGTGCGCAGCATGCCCGGAATGGCGCCCTGATATATAGCCTTGTCCGGCGCGATGGCGTCCGCGAAATTCTCCTCGATGAGGGCGTACGCCGAGGCGAAGGATTTCACGTTTCCGCGCAGATCGCCTTCCGATTGTCCCGTGGCGGTATGCGCGACACCCGGCCCCCAGAGGCCGGCCATCAAACCGCCCAGCACGATCACTAGCGGCACAAATGCCGCGGAACGGGTTTTCTTAGTTGTGTTGGAGTCTGTCACCACGCGCCAAGCCCTCGGTTCTCACTATCATAACACTGCGGGCGGCAGGCGAATGTTAAGCCGGGGGCCAGAATACAGGAGCCAGAATACAGGAGACAGAAGACAGCCCTGCCACCGGCGGCGCCGGATTGGACAGCCTGTGACTAAAACGGACCGGTGTCGACGGCGGACCGCCTGCGGCCGCAATTTTGGCGGAGGCTGCGGATATTGAAAATACACGACTTAACTGGAAGTCACAGACCAGAAGCCGGAATCGCGGGATTGACCGGTAACGCCAGACGAGAGGTCTGGGCAGGCTGAGTACTAAAGCTAAACGTAGATTAGTACCCCTATTTGCGCAAGGCCAATACCCCAATTTATTGGCTTCGTCCGGTAATTGTCCCTGGGTTGTTGGGGCGGAGTTGGGCGAATTTGTGCACGAACCCCGATGTGAGGACAGCACGGCCGTGACCGGGCTGCGGCTGACCGGTTGCCGTTGGGCATTGTTTTCAGTGCCGCGGGGAGGCCCAAGATGGCGTGACCGCAGTCAGCGAAAGCGGCTGCTGCCAAGCGGTTATTTAGGGATTCGGTTCGTCGGCCGAAGGCCCATACAGGGCCGGCACTGGCACGTCGTTAAGCCGCAGATACACCGTGAGCTGGCCGCGATGGTGGATTATGTGGTTCATCACCATACCGCGCAACACCGCGATGCGCGGCATAGAAAAAATGGTTTTGCCGCCGGCCAGCAGGGTCCACGGCACCATCAATTGCGCGTCGCTGGCTCCGCTGATGGCGGCGCGGGCGGTCGCCACATTCTTATCGAACATTTCCAGAAGCTCGGCCCGCGATCCCGCGGTCTTGGGCTGAATGGGAGGCGCGCCCGGCGGCGCAAAATCAAACGATTCGGATTCGAGGGTGGTGGGAACCCATCCAGTCAGCTCGGCCACATGCGTGGCCAGGCGGCCCAGAGTCATGGATTTTTCGTGCGGCTTCCAGCCGAACTTCTCCTCGGGCACGCGCTCCAAAGCTTTGCGGGTGTTGGCCATTTCGTGATCGAACTCGGGTAACAGGGCTTGGCTCATCGGCATGATAGAAACATTTCTAGCACGTGCGCCCACAGCCAAGCAACCTTGAAACCACAGATGGACACAGANNCGAGCGCGGCCGCGATGCGTCGCAACATTGCCAGAGAGTGACCCTCATAGTCGGCATCCTCCAGGCGGCAGATTACCGAAGCGGCAGTTCCGACCTTCCTTGCCAGCGCCCGCTGGCTCAAGCCCGCCTTGGTGCGGAGGTCATAGATCATGGACGCTACCTCGGTATCGAAAAGCGCCTGATCGTAGAAGCTGTCCAGCGCCGGATCGCCCGCGATAAAGCGGTCATAGGTGTGTTGCAACGCCTCCGATTCGAAACTTCTTTTCGCCGCCACTGTGCTATTCTCCCTTCGGCGGGACGAAGGTGTGCCGCGGCGGGTTGGAAATAGAGGATACGATAATGGACACCCGCGAGGGAAGGCCGCAGTTCGTCGATTCCGTCCCGCAGGTAATCGGCGATCGGTCTCCGCAGCGCGTGCCCTTCCGACTCCAGCCGGGTGAGATACGCCGGGCATTTGGCATTCGCTTTACGGGGCAACCTGGCGAACCAACGTCCTAGTGTTCGTCAATTTGCGAACGTTTGTCAAACCCGGCC
>PKYZ01000613.1:24567-26806 GCA_003132865.1 Bryobacterales bacterium | reverse complement strand
CTCCGGCAACGGCGATTGCCCGGAATGCCAGAGTCTCCAGCGAATCTATCGGTTCATCGAGACCGAAATCTTCTCCACCGTGATCTACACTGAGACACCTCTGGAGCACCGCCAGCCCACCCTGTCCCAATCGCAGCCCGTCAATCGCGTGGCGGCAGGCCCCCGCCGGCCGCACGCAGCCTGATGATCCCGGTTGCGCCGCGGGACGCGATCCGCAGCTCCGTCTCGCGGATGAACCGCTCCCACAGCGATTCCGGATNNTCCATCCGGAGTAACCCAGATAGACGCGCACCGCATCGGCGTCCGTCGCGGAGGCGAATGTCTTTTCCATCGCTTCCCTGCTCGAAACCGCGAAGACGTCCCCGAAGACACGCTTGGCGTCGCCGAGCGGGCGGCGCGAGCGCACCAGCGCCAGCACCTCGGTCCTGCCCACCGGGCCGCCTGCATACACCGGGTCCGGCCGCTCTTTGGCGCCGGCCACCTCGTCCAGCACGCGCGAGATTGGAACCTTCGAGCGGCGATTGAGAATCAGCCCAACTACGCCGTCTTCATCGTATTGAACCAGCAGAACAACCGTCTTGGCGAAGTTGGGATCCGGCAGGTCCCGGCTCGCGACTAGCAACTTCCCGGCGCCGAGATCGGCGGGCCGCATGGATTGAGCCTCCGCCAACCGGACGGCGCCTTCGAGGCACAACACCGTCGCCGCAATCGGCAGCCATCGCATGCCTTCCATTCTACGCTTACAGCTTTCAGCTTTCAGCGCTCAGCTCTCAGCGTTCAGGTTTTGCAGCAGCGCAGTGAGGATGCGTCGCTCTGGAACGGCTCCGCTGGAAGCCTTTCGATGACGGCTGACCGCTGACCGCTGATAGCTTACTAAATCGCCTCCAGCTCTTCTTCCAGCATCTGTTTCTGCGAAAGATCCGCATAGTAGCCGCCCGCCGATACCAACTCTGCATGTGTGCCCTGTTCCACGATGCGGCCGTGTTCCAGCACCACGATGCGGTCCGCCNNACGGTGCGGCCGCGCATGGCGTCCGCCAGACCTTCGAGGATACGCTCCTCGGTCAGCGTATCCACGCTCGAAAGCGCGTCGTCCAAAATCAGGATGCGCGGGTTGCGCAGGATGGCGCGGGCAATCGCGGTGCGCTGCTTCTGGCCGCCGGAAAGCGTGATGCCGCGCTCGCCCACCATGGTCTCGTAGCCCTTGGGGAACGACTCGATATCGGCGGCCAGTCCGGCCAACTCCGCCGCGCGGCGGATGTCCTCTTCCGTGGCGCTTTCCACGCCGAAGGCGATGTTCCCGGCGATGGTCGCGCTGAACAGAAAGGTTTCCTGCGGAACAAATCCGATGTGCCGCCGCAGTTCGGCGGGCGATAGATCGCGTAGGTCGATGCCATCCAGCAGCACGCGGCCCTCGGTGGGATCCATCAAGCGCGGCACCAGGCCGGCCAGCGTGCTCTTGCCCGACCCGGTGTGCCCCACCACGGCCACCGTGGCGCCCGCCTCAATCGTCAGGCTGGCGTTATCCAGCGCCCGCCCGGACGGATACGCCACCGAAGCGTTGCGGAATTCGATCTCGCCGCGCACCCGCGCCAGCCGATCCGGATGGGGCGGCGCGGCGATGGTGGGCTTCTCGTGGAAGATCTGGTTGATGCGCTCGAGCGATGCGCCGCCGCGCTGCATCAGGTTCACCACCCATCCCAGCGCGATCATGGGCCACACCAGGATGCCCATGTAGGTGTTGAACATGACGAAGCTGCCCAACGAGATGCGTCCCGTCAGCACCTGCCCGCCGCCATACCACAGCACTACCAGGAACGTGATCCCGATCAACGCCTCCAGCAGCGGTTGGAAGACGGCCGAGATACGCACCAGCCGGACGTTCTCGGCGATATAGGCGCGGTTCAACTCTTCGAAGTGGCGCAGCTCGGCTTGTTCCTGCACGAAGGCCCGCACCATGCGCACGCCGGCCAGGTTCTCCTGCACCCGGCTGCTGATGTCGGAAAACATGGCCTGGATGCGCTCGAAGCGTGCATGAATGGCGCGCCCGAAGAAGATCACCGCCAGGCTCACCAGAGGCGCCGGCAGCACGGCCAGCAGCGCCAGGCGCCAATCCACCGCGACCATGATGACGATGGCCAGCAGAAAAGTGAGGCTGGTCTCGGTCCAATACATGATGCCCGGCCCGAGCATCATGCGGACCGCGTTCAGGTCGTTGGTGGCGCGCGCCATGATGTCGC